>CALDUB010000304.1 GCA_937923465.1 uncultured Saprospiraceae bacterium | reverse complement strand
AATAAATCTTTGAGTTTGTTAATGGATAGACTAGCATCAGTCTAAAACATTAAACAAAACCGTACAAGCAAAAGTACGAGTGTTTTATTTAATGTCACAGAAAAATTGTCAAAAATATTTAAAATAGGAATAATTGAGGGGATAGATAGTCATTTGTAGTATTTAAACACAAAAAAACGCTGATTGTGATACATTTCATAGTCACAATCAGCGTTTTATTTTCAGAAATGAAATTTCTTAGGAACGCGACAGAAATAGATTTACATTCTTGGGAAAGAAATTTTGTTTCTCATTTGGGCTTTAAAAACCGCGTATAGCCTAGCTACATAAGGATTTTTAAAGTGCAAATGAGGGGCAAAAGGTCTTGTCAAGAATGTAGATTTATTTTTGACGCGTTCCTTATAATGCTTTGATAGCATCTAAATAGCGACCTAATTGCTTTTTAACAGTAGGGAACAAGAAGAATAAACCAACCATATTAGGGAAAATCATTGCGAAAATCATCGCATCTGAGAAGCCCCAGATTGACTGCATACTTGCTGCTGCACCAATGATGATGAAAAGGCAGAAGATTACTTTGTAAGTAATCTCAGCTGCTTTACTCTTTCCAAATAGGTATATCCAAGACTGCAAACCGTAGTAAGACCATGATATCATCGTAGATACTGCGAATAAAACAACTGCAATAGTCAAGAAGACATTAGAGTAAGGAATGAACTCTGCAAATGCTTTAGAGGTAATACCTGCACCTTCATAAGAGACACCGTCAATCATAACAGAACTACCGTCACCTCCATATTCAAATGCGCCGCCAAAGTTAAAAATAATAATAACCAAAGCTGTCATTGTACAAATAACTACAGTATCGATAAATGGCTCTAAAAGTGCCACCAAACCTTCTGATGCTGAATATTTTGTACGTACTGCGGAGTGAGCTATAGACGCCGAACCTGCACCAGCTTCATTAGAGAATGCTGCACGGGTGAAACCAACTAACATCACACCAAAGAAGCCACCTATTCCAGCTTTCATGCTAAATGCTTCGCTGAAAATTAAGCCGAATGCATCATCTAAAAGAGTGAAATTACTTAAAATGATGTAAAGACAAGCAACAAGGTATAAACCAGCCATTAAAGGCACTACTTTTTCTGTCACAGAAGCAATTCTTTTGATACCACCGATGATAATGATACCAACGAGGATAGCTAAAACAACTCCGATTCCAGCTCCTGCGCCTGCACCTTCCAAACCTAATAGGTCTTTTAATACGATAGTAGCTTGGTTAGATTGTGCTGCATTTCCTCCACCGAAAGAACCTCCGATACAGAAGATAGCAAACAAAACGGATGCAATTTTTCCAAAAGAAGTAAATCCTCTTTCTGCCAAACCTTTACTAATGTAGTACATCGGACCACCATAAACTGTTCCGTCAGGACCAATATCACGGTATTGAACACCTAAGGTACACTCTACAAACTTCGTTGACATTCCTAGTAATCCACAGATTATCATCCAAAATGTCGCACCTGGTCCACCTAAGGCAATGGCTAAGGCAACACCCGCGATGTTACCATTACCAACTGTACCCGAAACGGCAGTTGCTAACGCTTGGAAGTGGGTTACTTCTCCTTCTTTGCTTTCGTCACGTATTGTATCAACGATATCGCCGTCGATTAATAAATCTTCGTCAACTTTCAAGTTTTTGATAGAAGGAGCCGATTTTCCATGTTTTTCAACATCATCATACTTACCACGTACAACATTAATGGCAGTCATAAAGTGACGAATATTGACAAAACCGAAGTAAACAGTAAAAAATGCGGCACTTAATACGAGTAAAACAAGTACGAAAGGAACGCCGTCCATAATTTCAAAGAAAACTATGCCTTGGATAAAAGTAGAAAATGGAGCAAATGCCTGGTCAATCCTTTGGTCAATTCCCATTGCTTCGTCTTGTGCAAAGCTAAGGACAGGCGATAAAATAGCCGCTAAAAAGAGTAGTAATCTTCCCTTCATTTTTATAAGTTTTATTCTTTCAAAATTTTATAATGGCGATACAAAAAAAGAAAATCAAAGGTGTATTTATAACTTTTGATTTTAATTTTTTTCTATCCCGAAATTTTAAAAAGAACGTTAAATCTGAAAGCCTAATAAATTAGACTTTTCGTTATGTTTTGATGATAGTTTTTGTAATAAATTGTCCCAGAAGGGGATAATCAGACTGCCAAGGTAATTTTTTTCACGCAGTTATCAAAGAAAGGGCGTGAAAACGCAGTCAAGAAGACAGGAATTTGTGTTGTATTGGTTACTATGTTATTAGTTATTGGTTAATATCAAAAGAAGTAACCAATAACTAATAACTCAATAACCAATAACTACTAATCTTTAAAAATAGCGTAAATTTCAATGCCCAATCCTGTCAAAATGACAATAGGAGCAAGGACTGTAATACGAAAACTGTAAATAATGCTATCATCCCAAACGTCTGCGCTTGGCATAGAACCACCAATCATTAATAGCATTCCTACTAAAATCAAAGCGACTCCAACTCCCATCCACAGATAGTTGGATTTATTGAAAATCATTTCTTCTGGTTTGGCTGTGGTAGCAGTTGTGCTAGCACGACGAGAAACCGTTGGTGCAGCTTTCTTTTGTGTAGTTACAACTACTTTTTTCTTTTTATTCTGGCTCATTTTGTAACGGTTGGCGGTTGACGGTTGACGAGCCTGTCCCGCATTACTATCGGGATTGACGGCAGCCTGTAACCTTATTTTGTTATTTATTTTTTGTCGGAATTATTCCGCTTTTCTTTTATATATGGTTTGAAATATGAGAAATATACAAGTTATAATAGCAAAGCTCACAACTCATAATCTCGTAACCCTTTTTAATAAAGGTCATCCACCCGCATCTTCAAATATTTATTGACTACAAACCAAGTGCTAACACATGAAATTAGAATACCTAAAATGACCAAACCAATACCTAAAACAGCAAAGGCAAAGAAATTATTGAGTTGCCCTAACTCGGGCAGTAAACTTTGTATTCCAATAACAACTAAAGCTAATCCTGCAACGGCAAGAACGCCACTAATCAAACCATGCCACATACTTCGAAAGATGTAAGGGCGACTAATGAAATCCCAACTTGCCCCCACCAATTCCATATTTTTAATAATAAAACGATTAGCATAAAGCGCCAGACGAATAGTATTGTGAATAAGAACGAAAGCGACAAAAAGCAAGAAAATACCCAGACCCAAAGCGATTAAGCTTAGTTTTTGGATATTATTTATAATATCACCCGCAATGCTTTCTTGATAAAAAACATCACTAACGGCATTCAATTCTCTTACTACATCACGAATACGAGCTAAGCTATCTGGCTGCATGTATTGAGACCTCACATTAAAGGTCAAAACATCATACAACGGATTAGGCATATCTAATAAGATAAATTCTTCTCCAAATTCTTCACGCATCAATTTTGCCCCGTCCTCTTTACTAATAAATTTGATAGAATTTTCTTTTACATATTGTGTCTTCTCCAATCTTGCCGATAAATCCTCTCGTAAATCACTAGAGGTATTTTCTTTCAGTTCTACAATAATCTCAACTTTCTCTTTCGATAGTTTAATTATCTGTTGTCCTTGCAAAACAACCAATACGAAAAAGCCTAACAGAAAAAGCACAAGTGCAACGCTGATAATGGCATAAAAGTAATTTGGTTTTGTTCGCATAAGAAGAGTTGAAAATTGTATTTTTTCAAGACGAAGTGCAAAAATAGTAAATTACGGGAATTTAAAGCGTATTAGCTTTTGAATGGTTGTATTTATGGTTCAAGTGTGTACGCAAACTTTGATTTTAAGGTATTGAATGAGGAAATTACCTAAGATAGTTTGTATTTTTATATACGAAATCCACAAAATGTTAATAACTCCAAGAAATATGTGGAATCTTTCTACTAAAATTAATTACTTTTACGACAGAAACAGAAAAAGCGAGTACTACGCGCACAATTCATATTTTAATATTTCATACTTCATACTAAAAAAGCATGCTCAATTTCTCAAACATCCAACTACAAGACATCGCCGTTCACCGTGTAGGTAATAAGCACCGTGCCGAGCGTAATTTCTTTTCTGAAAGTTTACTTCAAGTTGATGAAGCACTTTTAGATGCACTCAATACTTTCTTTTTGAAGCCATTGAAGCGTAGTGAAGAATTATATCATTTTATACACTCTTCTAATGTTGAATTGAATGAGATTTATAGCTATGCGCAGACGATATTTAAAGACCCAAGCACATTGTTGAGTGAGAGTCAGAATATCTTGCACCATTTGTATGGACAGTCAAATCATCCGAATATTAAAGGAGGGGAGGTGTATGTTGCGCGTTTCGAAAATCTATTGATTGATGATGAAGTCGTGGATGCTATCGGTATTTTTAAATCAGAGCGTAAAAATACCTTTTTCAAAATTTCAGAAGGAGGAGATGCTTTAGTTATTAATATGTTGGACGGTATTAATATCGAAAAACTAGACAAAGGTTGTTTGATAATTAATACACAAGAGGCAGACGGATTCCGCGTGGTGACGGTTGATAATAATAATTATGATGCTTTATATTGGACGCACCATTTCTTAGCAGTTGATTATGTAGAGGATGAAAATTTCCATACGAAGTTATATATGGATATGGTGACAGAATTCGCACAAGAGGTCGTTGCCCCAAAAGCAGATAAACGCGAACAAGTCGCCTTCATGGCAAATACTGTAGATTACTTTACCAATACAGAAACCTTTGATTTTGAGGATTTTACAGAAAAGGTCTCGGCAGGAAATCCTGTTTATAAAGAAGAATTGAATACTTATCGCGAAGATTTTGGTTTAGAGCAAACGAATGGTTTCGAAATCTCAGAATCTGCTTTCAAAACTGCCAAACGTAAAATCAAAAGTGTCATTAAGTTAGATACCAATATTCAAATTAAATTGGATACAAACAATCCTGATGCGAGTACGCAGTTTATTGAACGTGGATATGATGAGGAGAAGCGGATGAGTTTTTATAAGGTTTATTTTAATGAGGAACTGTAAAACGCCCGTTCCACGGCGTTTCGAATAACATAAGTAAATTAAAAATGGCTGTGAAGAGAAATCTCCACAGCCATTTTTACATAAAGCCGTCAAGCGAAGCGACCGCAAGCCGTCCACCGTCGACCGTGTCATTATTGCCCCAAAATCAAAGGCAGTCCATCCGCTCCACCGACAACAACAATCTTAGAATTTGGCGATTTAGCCAATTCTAACGTCGCCTCAATCCCTTTATCCTTCAAAATTTTGTCAGACAAAGACGCACTCAAGATACGGTTAGACTCCGCTTTTGCTTCTGCCTCGATGATTTTACGTTGTGCCTCTTGGCGTTCTTGCTCCAAAGTATATTGATACTTCAAAGAAGACTGTTCCGCCTCCAATTTACTTTCAATCGCATTGGCAACCGTCGTCGGTAACTTAATATCACGTATCAAAGCGGCACGCAATTGAATGTAGTTTTTTGACAAAGCTTTCTCCAAACTTTCTTGAATACCCGTTTGTACTTCACCACGTTTAGTAGAATACAATTCCTCTGGCTCGTAGCGACCGATGATGTCACGCACCGCAGAACGTACCTCTGGACGTACTAAACTTTCTGGATAGTTTTTACCAAACTGTTCGTGCAATTGACCAATTTTATTCGGAAGTGGATTAACACGCACCGTCACATCTACGTCAATATTCAAACCGTTTGAAGACAAAACTTTCATTTTTTCTTCCACTTGTTTTTCACGCACATCATAGACATGCATCGTATTCCAAGGAGCAACGACATGAAAACCAGGTTCGTAAATGTTTTCTTTGTCCAAACCACCACTAAAAGTGCGGAACAAAACACCACGCTCACCAGCGTCAATTGTCATAAATGTGGAATTTGTCAAAGTCAACAAGACGATAAGTCCAATAAAGACCATGACACCTGTGGAAACTAATTTTCCTTGATTCATAATATGCTTTTTTTTACGGCAAACCGTATCACGAAACTCCCGTTTCGGTTTCCCTAAGTTATCCGAAACGGAAGTTTCGGGACACGGTAAATACCTAATACTTTAAAGTTTTTCTAATTTGTTTTCGCTAAGTTAACAAAATTTGATAAGAATAGATTATCAGTTCATTGTCAAGTTTGTAATCTTATCAAGCATTAGATGCTTTTAAACCTTGTTTTATGTGAAAATAAGCTCATTTGACAAGTATGTTAAAAAAGTAAATGTTTCTTTTATCTAAATTTATTCTAAATAAGAATATTGGAATTATATTTAGTTGCTGTAATTTACTGATAATCAGTTGTTTATTTAATTTTGGACATATGAGAACTGAACTAAAATGAAAAAAAAAGGTCTTACTTACTCGATTACTTAAAATAGTTCTTATAAAAATGTTAAGCTTTTCATACCTTTGCGCAAATTTTGAGATTATACTTTTAAAAAAAGGAAGAAAAATAGCTTTTTTTCATCCTCAAAAGTTGAATGTCAGCCGTTTATAAACAAACGATATAAATGAAAAACGGAATTTACAAGTTCGCACTCCTATTGAGTTTCATACTTTCCGCACAATCTGCTTTTGCGCAGGGTGCAGGTCAAAGTGGTACCAACATATTAATGTACACTATCCTTGGGGTAGTCGTATTAATTGTATTGGGTTTGGTTCTTTCAGTCGGAGACAATTTATTGTCTCTCGAAGCGAAGGAAACTGGCGCTGATAAAACAGGGGTTAATACCTCTATCTTCCCAACTTGGGCAGAAATCACGAAACCTAAATTACCTGCTTACGCAGCTAAGCAAAAGGTACATGTATTGAAACAGGGACATGATATTTTATTAGTTGGCGAAGCTGCTAATAAAGTAGATAATGGTACAGCAACACGTTTTGCAGTTCAGCCACAAAACTTCATCGGTATGTCACCAATTCCAAAGGTGACTGTTGAAGTAGGTGATACAGTAAAAGCAGGTGATGTATTGTTCTTTGACAAAAAACGTCCAGAAATCATGCACACTTCACCCGTCAGTGGTGAAATCCTTGAGGTAACACGTGGTGAAAAGCGTTCTATCGCTCGCATCGTTGTCTTGGCTGATAAAGAGCAACAATCAAAAGCATTTACTGCTCCTGATTTAGCTACAGTAAGCCGTGAAGACTTGGTTAAGTTCCTTTTGGAGTCAGGTGTTTGGACAATGATTCGTCAACGTCCTTATAATGTAACTCCGTCACCAACGGATTTGCCACGCGATATTTTCGTATCTACATTTGATACAGCTCCAAATGCTCCTGATAGCAATGTTCTAGTAGCAGGTCGTGAAGATGCATTCCAACGTGGATTGGACGTATTAAATAGCTTGACAACAGGCACTGTACACTTAGGTGTCAATGCGAGAGGAAAGGAAGCTCCTTCTACTGCATTTACAAATGCAATAGGCGTCACTACAAATTACTTCCACGGTAAGCACCCCGCAGGTAATGTAGGTGTTCAAATTCACCACGTTGCGCCAATGGCTGCAAGTGATAAGGTTTGGACAATGGGCGTACAGGAGGTCATTTCTCTTGGAAACTTATTCTTGACTGGTCAGTATGATGCAAGCCGTTTGGTAGCATTGACTGGTAAAGAATTTACAGATAATAAATATGT
>CALDUB010000303.1 GCA_937923465.1 uncultured Saprospiraceae bacterium | reverse complement strand
TGTTTTACCTTTGGCTACCTTTACGATTTCAGGAAGCGCATCAATAGACGCTAGTGCACCGTCAAATTGCCTACCACCATGATTAGAAACAACAATCCCGTCTAAACCAATCTCGATAGCTTTTTCTGCATCTTTCGGATGTAATACACCTTTCAAAATAATCGGACCGTCCCATTCCTTCTGTAGTTCTTGACAATATTCCCAACTCAATGTACCTCCTAGACGATTACCAACGAAACCACTAACAAATTTCATACTTTTATAAGACGCATATGACTCAATCGTACGCAAAGCAGGCAATCCTCTTTTCAAGGTCTTAACTGTCCAAGCGGGGTGCGTCACGCCCTCCCATATCATTTTAGGCGTAATCTTAGGAGGCATTTTTAGACCTGCTCGTTTGGCGCGTTCCCGTTTACTTGCCATAGGTACATCAGCAGTCACTACGAGCGTGTGAAATCCTGCGTCTTTTGCCCGTTTTAGTATCTTTTGTCGTAATTCTTTTTCTCTGGGAGGATACAATTGAAACCAGCCCATATTTCCGATGTGGGGCGCTAGGGCTTCTGGTGTTTCAGTTGCAACAGTACTGAGTGTAAAAGGAATTTGATATTTATTAGCAGTCTTTGCTAAAATGACTTCTGCCCTTGGCCACATCAAGCCCGTCAATCCAACAGGAGCAATTCCAAAAGGAGCGTTGAATTGCTGTCCTAAAAACGTAGTTTGAATATTTGCTTCTAATTGACCTTTGCAAAACTGAGGCTGGAAAGTAATCTTCTCAAAGGCTTCTATATTCCTTTTTATCAGACTTTCTGTACCCGTTCCTGTTTCTAAATATTCCCAAGCGACGTGCGGTATTCTACGTTTGGCTTTTTTTGCCAAATCAATAATCGCAGGATATTCATTGAAAAATTTAGTTTTGTGTTTTTCGTAACTCATTTATTTCTGCTTTTATAACTGGAACAAAACTAGAAAAAGATAAGAGAACCAAGAATGCGTTGAAAAAAGAACAGCCTTTAACTCGTTGATATATAACGAATTAAAGGCTGTTGAAGATGTGTTGGTGATTCTTACTGGATTCGAACCAGTGACCTCTGCCCTGTCAAGGCAGCGCTCTAAACCAACTGAGCTAAAGAATCAAATAATACGCTTTTTATCGAAGCGGTCGCAAATGTAGAAAAACAAATCTAATTCTATCTGTTTTTTTGAAAAAAAGTAAAAAAAAAGTCGCTTCGGTAGAACCGAAGCGACTTTCATAATCCCATGAACATATCTAAAAAACGATTAAATCGTTTTTTTCTTTAATACTATTTGTAGTATTAAATTATTTAACATACATTTGCGTCGTAATAATTTCGATATAATATTCGATGCTGATATCAGCATAATCCCTTGAACATTTTTTTTACCGATTACAAAAGACCGTTTCCCGACGGTCTTTTTTTTTGCCCGCATGTTAAAGTTTCTTTTGTTCAATATAATTTGTCTGAAAAATATAGCGACATTCCCGAAAACAATTTCGGGAATGCACTACTAACAAATTATAATCCCATGAACATAAATTCTTTTGAAGTTTCTTTTAACTTCATAGTCCAGGTTAATTTGAAGAAAATATAGCGACATTCCCGGAAACAATTCCAGGAATGCACTACTAACAAATTATAATCCCATGAACATAAATTCTTTTGAAGTTTCTTTTAACTTCACAGTCCAGGTTTAATTTGAAAAAAATATAGCGACATTCCCGGAAACAATTCCAGGAATGCACTACTAACAAATTATAATCCCATGAACATAATATTTTATAGTAGCAGAGATTGTAAGAAAAAATAGCTGCATTCCCGATTTTTATAAATCAGGAATGCACTATTGAAAATTATAATCCCATGAACATATTCAATTTTTTTGAGCGCCACATTTGGTCGCTTTTTTCCTCCTCTACAACTGCTTCCCTCTAATTACAATACAAAGATGCAACGTCTCAGAGGCTTCTGCAACGACAGAATATAGGCAAAGTGAAAATAAAATTTCAATAATTCTTTATTTTTATTAGTATTTTATAGTTTTATGATGTTTTTTTGTGAAAAATATATTCAAAAAATACTATTGGTTAATGAATAGTTTCTTTGATAAAAATTAATATTTTATGAATTTGTTAACTTTTTATTATGGATTTGTTAACTTTTTGATTAAAAAAAAGCCCAACCGCTTTCTTTTTGATTTCTGCCGGTTACCTTTAAATACCTACCAGTTCTACATTTATTTAGAAAACAGAGCGGAAAATTACTATTTGAGATAGTATTATACATGTCTGATATTTCACCTCTTTTTATGCAAATAGATAAGGTAACCTTATCCTCATATAGAAATTTAATTCAAAATAGCTTCTTAATGAAGATATAATAGATGTATAAATTATGTCTGGTTAATTAATAGACTTGTTACTCTTATAAAATACACCTTCTGAAAATGTCTTTTCCCGCCATTTTCCTCCAAAAAATAATTCAATAGAGGGACTTCCGAGCAAAGCTTCGGAATACGGTATTCAATTATTTTTTGAAGAAAACTATCGAAAAAATCCAAATTTCAGAAAGCAATTTTATAAAAGTAACAAGTCTAATAGCAAAAAGTAGGTTCTGAATGGTTTTCTGACAAATCCCCCCGTTGCACGGGACAATCACTGCTTGTCCCGCAACGCGGGGGGATTTGTCAAAGAACGTTTTTTTTTAATTCATTTTTTTTCGTGGAGGAAAAAAGATAACTTACTCATTATCAAGACTTATTAAAATAAATTGCTAAGAGTAATAACTTAATAATTAATATTTTATACATTTTTAAAATAAAAATGTATCTTTGCGGCGATTATTAAATTTGTTTACCACAGCACTACTAAAATACCCAAAATGATTTTTGTTAATATTAGGTAGAATTAGGGTGATACATCGGCAATATTAGTACACATGATACACTGAAAAATATATTTTATTTATCTAATTAGATAGATATTTTCTTACGCTAGTTTTATTCAACGATTTACATGTTGTTCTAAGTTATTAGGTTATTAGTTAAAATAGATTTTCTGTTTTATTCTTGATAGTCAGATATAGCTTAGTCTTTTCTTGTTAGTATCAATTTAATGGAACATTTTCTGTTTTGATGATGATTGAATTAAGTACGATAGTACTTATCTAGTAAAGTGGTTTAGATGATTTTCGATGTTTAAACAAAGACGTAATTATTTAATAAGTCTTGCGAGTCCATGTGTTAATTTTTTATTTTAACTACTACACCCTACATTTCTTTCCTACATATTTCAATTGTTTGGTTGGCTTTTAGTGCTATTATTTTCCATTAGCATAAAAATTCGTCATGAAAAATTTTTTGACATTAGCCTTTACGATGTTGGTTAACATCGCCATTTTTGCTCAGTCACCTCAAGCAGTGTGTTATCAAGGAGTTGCAACTGATGCCGCAGGTATAGAACTTCAAGGACGTAACATTTCTGTTAAAGCTACTTTAATACAAGGTACAATCGGTGGACCAATGGTCTCACAAGAAGTTTACGAAGTTAGTACAGATGATTTTGGGTTATTTACTCTTGAAATCGGTCAGGGTACTGCTGTCGTAGGTGTTCCGGCTTTTGAGGACATTGATTGGGGACAAGGACCTTTTTTCTTGCGTATGGAAATGGACCCTTCAGGGGGGACAGATTTTATATTTCTCGGTACAAGCCAAATTCTTTCCGTTCCTTATGCTTTATATAGTGAAAAGTCAGATTCTGCTCAGAATGCGATTAATGCTCAGAATGCAGTAAATGCAACAAATGCTATTTACGCAGACACTGCGACCGTAGCAGTAAACTCCCTAACGGCATTAGATGATAATGATACTTCTCCAGATAATGAAATCCAAGATTTAACTTATGATGCTGCTACAGGAGAGCTAAGTATTAGTAATTCAACAGCCCCAGCTGTAGTCTTAAATAGTAATGATGCGGATGCTGACCCAGCGAATGAGATACAAGAGTTAGCATATAATGCTGCTACAGGAGAATTAAGTATCAGTAATTCAACTGGTCCAGCAATAGTACTAAACAGTAGTGATGCCGACGCTGACCCTTTAAACGAGATACAAGATTTAACATACGATGCCTCAACAGGCGCATTAAGCATCAGCAACTCAACAGCCCCCGCGATTGTATTAAGCAGCGATGATGCGGATGCTGACCCTGCGAATGAGATACAAGATTTGGTATACAATACAACTACAGGAGAGTTAAGTATTAGCAATTCAACAGGACCCTCTGTGTTAATAGATAACAACGATGCAGATGCTGACCCCGCGAATGAGTTGCAAAATCTACAATATAATGCGACGACAGGCGGATTAAGCTTGACAGGTGTTACAGCGTCTGAAATCATTATCAATACAAACGATGCAGATGCTGACTCTTTGAATGAAATCCAGCAATTATCTCTCGTAAACAATGTATTGACGATTAGTGGCACTCAAGGTAATTCTATTGACTTTAGAACGCAGCTTTTTGGTGCTCCAGGTGCTTCTCCAGATTTCCCTCAAGGTATTGTAGGTGAACACTTAGTTTTGAAAACAGGTACATTTACTGTTCCTTCCAACAAAACCTTTTACTTAACTGCAGGTGGAAATTCAGTTGATTTCTTAACACCAACTAATAGTACAGTGACACACCCTACGACACCTAACATGCCTGTTTTTGGACCTAATACATCTATTACAAATTGTAGATGTACAGGTATGCTCGTAGACTACAACTCAAATGTCGCTCCTGCAGTACTTGATTTAACTGTTTCAAGTGATACATATACAGTTCCTACAGGATTTATCCTTTTCCTAAAAAGTGGTATCTCAAACAGTATGACAGGTGCTCTAAAAATAGACGGAGACGATATGGAATTTTTGAGACCAAACTTTACGCGTGGTTCTCGAATTCTTAGTTTTCCAGAAGGTACAAACATACAAAGACCAACAAATTCAGACCCAGGTGCATTTGTATTAACAGGGTATTTGATAGCTACTCCAAATTAATGATATCAATGATAGATAACAAACTGGCATAATATCAAGTCATTGGTTGTCAGTTTGTTATCTGCAATTTTTGATTTAAATTAATTTATTGAAAAGGGGGATAGACAAGTAGTCGAATGGAGATGTAAAAAAGAAGAATGAACGGTAAAGGGTCATTTGGAAGTTTAGCAATCAAAGTTCAAGACTATTATTATAATCCTAAATATAGGCAAGTTTTCCCTCAATTTGCGGATGAGTTTTATCTACACTAAAACTCTTTAAAATTATCAAATACCATGAAAAGATTATTTTTACTTTCCATGATTATGGGTTTTTTGCTACCTGCCTCTGCGCAAAGCATTAGACGTCATACCCTCGGGAGTGTCGGCAGTTCAGTAACTGTTGGTGACTTTCGAGTTACTTCTTCATTTGGTCAAAAAAGTATTGCTTGTTCTGTCGTTGAAAACGGAGGAGTAATCATTAGACAAGGATTTCAACAACCAACAGGACAACAACCATGTGAATTCACAATTGGCGCTGCTTGGGAAGAAATCGAAACAGAATGCGGATTTTATTACGCATTCGAATACCAAGGCGATGCCAATCTTGAAACGGCATCTTTTGAATGGAACTTTGGGACAGATGCTTTTCCTCAGATAGCAAACACTACAAATCCGATGGATGTAGCATATCCATCAGGAGGCGAAAAAACCATTCGTTTGACTGTTGAACAAGACGGATGTTCTGATACTTATTCTTTCCCTTTAAATGTAAAACCTGCTAGTTTTGGAGCTTCTTATTTGACTATAGACAATGATTGTCTAGGTGGCGAAGAAGGTGCCATTAGCTTTGAATTTTTTGGAGGAACAGAGCCTATTCAGTATCGTTGGGAAGACGGTACCGAAGATGCTGTTCGTACAAATTTACCCGCGGGAGACTATCCTTACACGGTCACATCGGGAGACGGTTGTATCGTCACGGGTACTGCTGTTATAATGGAAGCGGAGGACGGACTAGAGCTATCTGGAACAATGACACAGGATGATTGTACGACTTCTAGAGGAGAAGGTGCCATTGATTTAAAAGTCGAAAATGCATCAGGTGCTATAGAGTTCTTGTGGGATAACGGAGAAACAACAGAAGATTTAAGTGACTTAGAGTCAGGCACTTATGTTGTTACTGTTTTCGATTTAGGATGTTCTACAGAGATGCTTTTTATAATAGATGGGTGTAATGGTGTTGATATTACAGATATTCTTACTCCTAATGGCGACGGACAAAACGATGGCTTTATCGTTCCTGGAATCGAAAATCATCCAAACAACACAATGGAAGTTTATAACCGTTGGGGGAGTATCGTTTACTCCACAGAGGGATACTTAAACGATTGGCAGGGTACAAATGATAAGGGAGCAAGTCTTGTGACAGGTGCTTATTATTATGTTATCAAATTAAATGATGAAGCGGCTACTGTCTATGGCGGTGCGGTAACAATTGTTAGATAGCCACGTACTACTTAAATCATTTAAAAAAAGCATACATGAAAAATATATACAAAATAGCTTTTTCGCTTTTAATGTTCCTGTCAATTTCAGGTACTATTTCAGCACAGCAATATTCCCTTTTTAGTCATTACGTTGTCAACGATTTTGCTTTTAATCCAGCAATAGCAGGTACGGCAGACATGGTTGATATTCGTGCGACATACCGTAATCAATGGGTAGGTCTAGAAGGTCATCCTGAGACAGGTTACCTAAGTGGACATGGTAAATTGGGTAAACTACCGATTGGTATCGGAGGAATGGCTTATCGGGACTTGGCTGGTAAATTACAACGTACAGGAGGTACAGCTACTGTAACTTTTCTACAGCAAATAGGAGATAATACAAGAGTCAGTGTAGGTTTAGCCGCAGGTTTTGAAAAAATCCGATTGGCAAACCTTTCTTCTGATGTAGAAATCAATGACCCCACATTAATGAGTGGAACTGCTGGTGCAGGTACGCCAACTTATAGTGCAGGTGTTCATTTACAATCAGGTAGATTTTACTTTGGATTTTCTGTTCCTCAAATTTTTGAAACGGATATTAAATTCTCTAATAATAATACGGACCAAAATAAGTTAGTAAGGCACTATTATGCAATGGCAGGTTATAAATTACCTATCGGTAGTAAGTTTGACTTAGAGCCTTCTGTCTTAGTGAAAAGCGTAGAGGCTGCTCCTTTACAATATGATGCAACCTTGCGTTTATTCTACCAAAATAAATTTTGGATAGGAGGTTCATATCGTTCTAATACTGCCATTGCAGGATTGATTGGTATGCGTCTAGAAAACAATATGATGTTAGCTTATGCACATGATTTTGCTGTCTCAGGTTTAAATAGTGTAAGTAGTGGTTCGCATGAGATTACAGTAGGTTTAGCATTTGGAAAGAAAAGTGATTCTGACGAAGACGGTATTCCTGACAATAAAGACAAGTGTCCAGAAGAACCGGGTTCTATCGAGAATGACGGCTGTCCTGATGACCCTTTTGTAGCCGAAAATGAAGAAGAAGAAGAAGAGGAAGAGGAAGAAGAAATGGCTAATCTTGATGACCCATTGGCTGATTCTGATAAAGATGGCGTTTTGAATAAAGACGATAAGTGTCCATTGGAAATAGGATTGACTCGTAACGACGGTTGTCCTCTTGGTGACCGTGATAAAGATGGTATCCGCGATGATATTGATAAATGTCCAGATGCATTTGGATTGGCTAACAATACAGGCTGTCCAATAAATGACCGTGACAGAGATGGTATCGTTGATAATGTAGATGAATGTCCAGATGAACCAGGTACTTTTGCTGGTAAAGGTTGTCCTTCTGCTGACCAAGACAACGACGGTGTTGCAGATGCAGATGACCCTTGTCCAGAGACTCCAGGAATAAATGGTGCAGGATGTCCGCAGGTTTCTCGGGCGCACCGCGAAATTTTAAATTTAGCTATTCGTAATCTGTATTTTGATTTTGACAAAGACGAAATTCAGCCTGAAGCGTATCGCTATTTAGATGGATTAGCAGAGCTTTTAATCGGAAATCCTACCTACAACGTACAGTTGAAAGGATATGCAGATGAGCGCGGTTCAAAGGCTTATAATGCTGATTTGTCCAAGCGTCGTGTAGAGTCTGCATTCTTTTACTTAACGAATAGAGGCGTAGCTAAAGAGCAGTTAGCTTTAGATTACTACGGAGAGGAATTACCTGATAACATGCGTGCAACAGAAGCTGGTCACCAGTTGAATCGCCGTGTAGAGATGTCATTTTTCTTTAAATAAGTTGCTTTGCTGTTATTCTGTAAAGAATACAATATTGGGTAACAATGAGAGGACTTTGCAATTGCAGAGTCCTCTTTTTTGATTCAGGTCTTAATCTTGTCTAAATCCAATGTTATAACTTATTAGACTTTATTCCCCAAACCTCCACAAACTTTTCTATTTTAGCGCAAATATTTAATATGAAGCAAATACACTCAATTTTTACTCTCTTTTCTTGTCTCCTTTTATTCACATCTTGTTTGGAAAATAATCACCAAGGAACAGATATTAGACACGAATTAGACCCCGATACTGTAGAAACAGTGAGCACCCTTAAAGACAATACTTCTAAAGGACCTCAAGTCAAAACCAAAAGTATAGAAGGATTTGGTGCTGATTACGAAAATCAAAATCGTGTTATCTGGCAAAAGCCCGAAATGGTTTTAGATATGATGGGAGACTTGACCGATAAGACAGTCGCAGATATTGGTGCAGGTACAGGTCATTTCGCTTTGCGATTGGCTAAAAAAGCTAAGAAAGTTGTTGCTATTGATATTGATAAGAAATTTACGGACTACATCGATAGTATAAAGGTCATGGAATTAACCGACCAATTTCAGGACCGTTTGGAGACAAGACTTTCCAGCGAAAATGACCCTAATATAAAAGAAAACGAATTAGACGTTGCAGTGATTGTGAATACATACATGTATGTTGGAGATAGAGTTAATTGGATGCAAAAGGTATTGAAGGGATTAAAACCAGGAGCTAAGGTTATTGTCATCGATTTTAAGAGAAAGAAAACGCCTGTTGGACCACCTGCTCAATATCGCGTCCCTCTTTACATGGCAGAGGAAGAAATGGAAAAGGCTGGCTTAGTTAATGTTCAAACGAATGACTCGGCTTTAGATTATCAGTATATATTGATAGGGGAGAAGAAGTTGTAGGAGTTATGCGTTGAGTGTTGTGAGGTTGTGAGTTGAGGGGTTGTGAGTTGAGAGGTACTTATAAAATCTGGCTCTACATGATTTACATGGTTTTCTTTTTTCAAGGGTGTTCAACCTCTTGTTTGTAGTTTGTAAGGGGCTAAAACCCCTTGGAGGTAAAATGGTGACCACGTGAAATCACAAAGAAAAAGCGGCTGCTCTATAATTAGAGCAGCCGCTTTTTTATAAACCAAAGCTGAGATTATCTAATCAAAGTAATATCACCTCTTTTCGGGTCTTCACTGATACCAGTATCAACGTTAACCATTGTAATGATATAAACATATACATCAGCAGGAACTGGTTTTAGATTATGCATTCCGTCCCAAGCAGGTACTTCTTCTTCAATAGCATCAAACACTTTTTGTCCCCAACGATTGTAGATTTGGAATGACTCTACTTCTAGATTTCCTCCAAAAATTGGCGCAAAAGTATCATTCGTATCATCACCATTAGGTGTAAAGACATTTGGTATATTGAATGGGCTATTCTTGACACAAACCTGAACGGCTGTCTCAACGTCACAACCTGCTTCATTACTCAACATTAAGTTGTAGAAATAATCTCCTTCAATCTCTTCATCTGTATCAGGGAAAAGTTCTGGCGCATTGACTGAAATAGTAGGCGTCGTTCCTAATGGTCCAGTAGCATCTGACCAATTTGTAACTGTTCCGTCTGTAACTACCGTCAAATCAAGTGCTTCTCCTTCAAAGATACATTCATCGACACTTGTTAAAGAGTCAATAACAGGGAAGTCAAATACTGTAACGTCGAATATTGCAGTAAAGTTAATATCTGGACAACCAGGGTCTGGTGTATAAATAACTTCGTAAGAACCCGTTGTATTCGCCTCTGCTGTAGACCCATTTGGATTTAAAGCATTAGAAGACCAAGCAAAACTACCCGTTCCTGCTGAAGACTCAGCAACTAGAGTTGTTGTTTCGCCAGCACAGATAGTATCGTCTCCACTTATTGTAACACTTTCGTCTTCTGCTATAGAGTAAGTCACCTCACCTTCGATAGCTGGACAGTCTCCATTGGCAATAGAGTAAGTAAACGTCGTTGTTTGTTGTAAGTTAAATGTAGGATTAGGCTCTGTAGAGCTAAATCCGCTATCATTTGTCCACGAATAAGTATAAGTTGGGTCTGTTGAACCACCGTTATTTACGGGAACAACACCAGCATCACAATACGACCTTCCTGAAGGTGCACCTGGTACAGACGCTACCTCAATTGTCACCATACCCATTGGCTTACATTCTAATCCTGTTTCACCTTCCACAGTATAAGTTGTCGTAGCACTTGGCGTAGCAATTGGATTAGGACAATCATAACAACTCAAGCCAGCTTGACTTTCATCCCAAGTAAATTCCGTAATGTTAGGGTCTTCACTTGTTACCAATAACTGAACTGTATCTCCACCACAAATCATCATGTCTTGTGGCGTAACTAACAAATCTGTAACTTCTTGCACATTGACAGTTGTCATATCTGTTTGCTCACAAGCACCATTAACTGTTTCACGCACAAATATTGTCGTATCCAAAACAGTTACTACCATGTTGTAAAGTGTATCCGCAGATTGGAAAGTCGCACCTGTCACAGGCGTCCAAAGATGCGTCAAATCAGGAAAGTTTGACGGCTCATAAATTGGAGACTGCAAAATGACTATCTCTCCTTCACATACTGTAGTATCTTGAGGCATGATATTCATGTCAACAGGTAAACTATCAACTTGAATAAATAAAGAGTCCATACGTACACAACCTGGAACCTCTACTGTAGCAATGTAAAGAGTTGGTTCAGTAGGTGTTGCCGTTAGTGAAGTCCCTGTAGTCGGACTTAAGCCCGCCGTTGGAGCCCAATTCACTTCAATACCT
This sequence comes from uncultured Saprospiraceae bacterium, assembly GCA_937923465.1. GTDB lineage: Bacteria > Bacteroidota > Bacteroidia > Chitinophagales > Saprospiraceae > JAHDCG01. The sequence goes on along the minus strand of CALDUB010000303.1, from coordinate 23,300 downwards.
GCTGGTAGTGCTGTTGCTTCGATTTGTACTTCTTCGCCAAGACAAATTTCTTGGTCTTCTGTTGGCTGGTTGATTTCTATCGAAATTTCAGAAACGGTTACTGTTGTCGAAATTTCTTCCTCACAAGCACCACGGAAAGCAGACAAAGTATAAGTTGTCGTCGTTTGTGGTACTGCTAATACGCTCGGAATTGTTGCATCTCCACCTACTATACCCGCCGCTGGCGACCAAGAGTAAGTAACATCTGCTTCGGCTTCTAAAGTACTTAATGTCACTGTGTCACCTTGACAGATAGCAATATCTGGGTTGGCACTCAATGTAAATGGTACTGAAACCGTTACTTGCACAGAGTCAATAGAAGGGAATAAACATCCTGAAGTAGTATTAGAGGCTTGTAAATAGTAAACTGTAGTTTCCGACGGACTTACAACTGGGTTCGCTTCAACCGAAACAAATCCAAGAGGTAAAGATGTCCAAAGGTAATTTGTCGTACCAGACTCCACACCTCCAATATTAACACTTTCTCCGTCACAAATTTCTAAATCATCAGAAACTTCATACACTGCGGCTTCGTTAGGGAATACCGTCAATGTCATTTCATCTGTAATTGTACAGCCTGTTGTTGTCAACGTTACTGTGTAAGTATAGACACCTGGCGCTAATCCTGTTATCGTCGGAGAAGGAGATGTTACATCACTTATCGTACCTGCCTCACCTTCCCACAAGTAAGTTCCTTGTGCAAAGAATTGTCCACCTACGATTTCGATTTGCTCACCTAAACAAACAGATTGGTCTGGACCTGCATCGGCATTGTAAACATTTACTGTTGCAGTACCGATTGCATCCACACAAACTCCGTCAATTGTTACAACATATTCAGTTGTTTCACTTGGCGTTGCGATTGGATTTGGACAATCAGAACAAGATAAAGACTCAGAAGGAGACCAAAGGATGTTATTTGACTCTGTTTCAATTCCTAATTGAACAGGAACTCCTTGACAAACTTCTGCTGCTTCCACGTCTATTTCGATTAATTGGTCGATTGCATCCAATACACCTTCACCTGTAGACTCAAAGTCAACTTGTACCGTACCACTTAAGATATTGCCACCCCAGTCATTTACTAATACAACGTAAACCTCACCCTCAATACAAGGAATAGAACTTACAAAGTCATCATTTCCTGATGCACCAACACCTTGACAATCATAAAATTCATCTTGTACCGTACCCGTAGTTGGGTGTATATCAATCAATCCAGTAGGTTCTGTACCTCCTGAGTAAGAAGAAGCTAATGGTTGTGAACTACTGATGATGTCAATGACTTCTGTTGGTGAACCACAAACTTGGTCATTTGTAAATGGGCCCCATACATTAAAGTCAATATCTGATGCCTCTGCTGGGTCTGCTGATTGGAAAGTGAAACCAAAAGGACCGTCTGCTGCTGCTTGAATAGTAAACCAGTAAAAATTACCAGCACCAATTCCACCCCAACAACCGTTGTTGTTATTGCTATCGTCAATTTCTACATCCACAAAGAATTCTGTATTAAAGCTAAAGATACTTGGTAAGCCATCTTCGTTTTGACAACCATTTAATGGATTACATAAAGCCGCCTCTAATGAAGGGTCTAAAACACAAGAACTTGGTTGGATATTAATATCAAACTCTGTACAGCCGTCACCGTTTGCAATAATGATATAATATGTACCTGCGGCGCTAAAGTTTACAGAACCTAAATTTCCAGTTGCTGCTGTACCAATACATACCGAAGCTGGGTCAGACGGTGGTCCGTCTAAAACCAAAATTCCTGTTCCTGCTGCTGCACCAGTAACTTGGATACTGTAACAATCTTCTAGACCACCTTCTGTTGTATATGTGAAAATAGCTTCTGGACCTGCCATGAAGTCTTGCACACCACATGCTGTTCCTTGGAAAGTAGCAGAGTTGTCACAAGTAGTTAAGTTATCAGAGTCGTAAGGTAAATTCGTAATAACTGTAATATCATCTTGAGAAGAGTTACACTCTAATGCGCTACACTGCCATGTCAATTCAAAACCTTCATTTTGTACACTACCGTCAGATGTCATTTGGATAGTAATACAATCACTTCCACCTTCAATTTGGAATGGATTTCCGTTACCTGTACCCGAAATAGTAGAAATAACAGGCGCCGAAGTATTATCACCAGCGTAGAAAATCAATTCATCAAAGTTGTTTTCTAAGTTATAATTCACCAAATCAAATGCGATACACTCATGAAACTCTGAAGGACAGATAGTAAAAGTACAACTTTCATTTGAACCATAATCACCGTCAGGTCCACCACTATCGAATAATGTACCGAAGCAAGAAGAGGTAGCATCTGTTTCACAAAGGTTAAAGAATGGAACAAACTCTGAAATACACAATGTGAATTCACCGGAGTTAGGTGTACCCGTTGCAGAGTAATCATTGATACGCAAGTAGTAAATCTCACCTGGCGTCAATCCTACTAAATCAAAAGACGTGTTAGTAGTACCGTCTGGCGATGAAAGACAATCGTATTCTGCCAATTCATCACAACTACCGTCAATACGGTAAACTGCAATTTGTGGATTTTGAATACCATTGGCATTGTCAATAAAACTAAACAGCTGTATAGTAAAGTCAACTATACTTCCATCCGCAGGAGTAGTGAAAGTAAACCAGACATCGTTGTCAGGTACTGTAGAAAAACAGGTCGGAGTGTTGTCAAAAGGCAGCACACTTGCTGTCGCATTCTCGTTAGTATACACTGTAGTGTTTGGACAAGTCGGCGCTATGCCGAGACTAATCGCAGTAGAACACTCATCCGCGCCGTCTAACTGGGCGAAAGCTGCTGCACTAAAGCATAAAAACGACAGGAGAAGTAAGCATTTTCTCATTCGGAAAAATTTAAGTTTGGTATTGTATAAGATTCTAGACTTAATTTTAGATAAAATAATAATTAAAAAATTATTTAATATATCCAATAATCAAGAACTACTTAAAAATCAAAGTTAAAAGGAATTGAAAAGACAGGATACAGCCATATTTGGGACTGAATACTTTCTTTTCAATTATCAATTCTCAATATTTAGCCAAAAATAGACAATTTTTGTAATACCAAAAATTCAGAACCATATAATGACGGGAACTTTGCGAAGATTTAGAGCTAAACACGCTTTTTATAGTTGATTCGACGGTCAATTTTGTTGTTTTCGTTGATAGGGTAGCGAGACTGGAACCAATAAATAAATAATGCAATAATACTTCCCATGATGGCGCCCAGATAAATGTCTTTCAAAAAGTGCTGAATAAGATAAATTCGAGAAATACCAATTAACAAAGCCGTAATAAAACAGAGTGTGCCTATCACATTTTTTTTGCCTGATAAAAGGGCTAAAATACCAAAAAGAGCAAATCCAGACATGGTATGTCCCGACGGAAAACTAGTCTGCCCCGTGACTTCATAAACTCCCTCGATGAGATTAATGGAGTCTAGATTGCCTAATTTTTCAAAAAATAAGATAGGACGGTCATGCGCGAAGAATGCTTTTGACGAAAAGCTAACTATCATTGTAATAATCCCCGTCAGACCGATGATTAAACTATAACGAAAACGAACAAATAGAAAGTAAATGACTAAAAGAAGATAAGTAGTTATTTCGCCTACTTTGGTAAACCAGACAAAGAAAAGGTCACCAGCATATGTTCTGTTTTTGTTAAAGTAGAATATAGAATCGCCTACCTCTGTCTGAGTTAAAAAATAAGCACCAATCAGGATGAAAAGTAGCATTCCTGAAAACCAAGCCTTGTTCGCTCGGATGATATCTGCAACAGCTGGTGGTGTAAGTGCGGTATTATTTGTCAATTCTTAGTGTTTTTATCTGTTTGATATTTGTTATACACGAAGGTAAGAAAATACTGGATTTTCAATGTCTGCTGACCGATGTTCGGTGGAGAAAAGTATTAGTATATAAGAAATTTTTCAGACAGAATGACAGGATTATAATTTTGGACTCTTTATGATTCTGATAGGCAAGTTGCAGAGCGGTACTCAAAAGGTGACTCAAAGTCGAATGTCGTCAGCTTATGGGAAATATATTGTTAGTACTTTCCGCATGACTTATAAACATGATGCGATAGGAACACGGAAAAGCACGGATTCAACGGATTTTGAAAGAGTACTAAATAAAATCCGTGTCCTATCCGTGTTTTTCCGTGTTCACCCGTGTTCCTACCAAGTCATACGGGTCATCTATTTCCACTAAGTTGACGACATTCGACACACGTGTCCGCATGGGAAGTCATCATTTGAGTAATCAGAGAAAGAAATTCTGTTATCCCGTTCATCCTGTCTAAAAATAATTCCACCTTAGCTAGGTTAGGAGTTTGACAAAAATAAAAAACCTCCACATTTGCAAGTCTGCAAATGTGGAGGTTAGGGAATTGATAAACAATCTTAAAACTATCGAATTTCAATATTAAAAGGCATTTTTGCTTGAACACCTTTCATTTCTTTCCAAGTTTTGAGTTGATTGTAATATTGGTAGTATTCGCCTAATTCAGCTTTGACCATTTTTTCAGAGATATTTGTCTTCTCTCCAGTCAATTCTTCCATTAATTTAACCAAAGGCTCCTTTTGTTTAGGATACTCAGTCGTGCGATATTCTTCCAAACCTGCCAAACTAGCAGCTGAAGCAATAGCATCTTTTAATCCACCAAAACGGTCAATTAAACCAATTTCTAAAGCCTTTGTACCCGTCCAGACGCGTCCTTGCGCGATTTCATCCACTGCTTCTAGAGAAGGATAATTACGTGCATCTTTTACACGCGTCATGAATTTTCTGTAAACATCCTCTGTTCCCGCTTGAAAAATAGCTTTTTCTTCCTCCGTCATTTCTTGTGTAGGATTAAAAGAAGCAGCAAACTTAGAAGTCTTAACTGAGTCAAAGTTGATGTGTAATTTCTCATTCATTAACTCTTTCGTGATTGGAAACAAACCAAAAACTCCGATAGAACCCGTAATTGTATTCGCTTCTGCAAAAATACTATCACTCGCACATGCCATGTAATAACCGCCCGAAGCTGCCACATCAGACATGGAAGCCACAACAGGCTTACCCGCTGCACGACACAATTCTAATTCGCGCCACATATTCTCTGATGCCATCGCCGAACCACCGCCCGAGTTGATACGCACTACGATTGCTTTTACCTTATCGTTTTTACGTAATTTGCGGAAAATTTCAACGTATTTTTTATCGCCAATTTCTGCATTTTGTCCTTCACCGTCGACAATACTACCTTCTGCAAATACAACAGCGATTTTATCTTTTATACTGAAATTAGACTCCTTTTTAGCAGAAGGGAAATAATCACTTGGCGTAATAAAATTAATCTTATCATCCTCGTCCAAGCCTAGTCTTGTAGACATATCCATTAACAACTCATCCTCGTATCCAATCACATCCACAAGTCCTGAAGATAAAGCACCTTCTGCCTTGAAAGCCCCGTATTCATTGGCAACAGCTTCTAATTGAGCCGATGTTTTACCACGAGAAGCACCAATGTCTTCCTTCGTTACCGACCACAATCCGTGAATATATTGACTAATTTGATAGCGATTAGCTTCACTTAGTTCATTTAAAACAAAAGGCTCGACCGCACCCTTAAAGGTACCAACTTTGAAGACTTCCATTTTAACACCCAACTCATCTAACATTTCTTTGAAGAAAGTCAAATTAGCACCATATCCTCTAAAATCAACGCCACCCATAGGATTGACATAAACCTTATCAGCTACCGATGCCATATAATAGCCACCTTGTGTATAAGACTTGCTGTATGCTAAAACGAACTTGCCGCTATCTTTAAACTCTTGCACCGCATCACGAATGACTGAAGCACTAGCCGAACCGACAGCAACCGAAGTTACATCTAAATAAATTCCTTTGATTTTATCATCTTCTCGTGCAGCATCAATTGTACGCACTATATCATGCAGACCTAAAGTCTTTTCAGTACTAAAAGACGCGAAATCCATTTCTACATTTCCTGTCTGTTCAGGTATTGGTTCGTCCAAGGTCAAATGTAAAACACTATTAGATTTGACTTCTTTACCTTTATCTGCACTACTCGCGATAGCCCCACCAATAGCTCCACCGATGACAATAACTGCCGTAAATGCCAATATGACTCCAAGACAACTACCGAAGATGATTTTTAAGAAATTTTTCATTATTTTACTTCTTTTGGTGTCTGACACTTGAATTTTGAAAAGCAATAAGATTTGAAATTTATTCAAAAATTATACAAAAGGAAGTGTCTGACACCTGTTTATTTAGTGCGTAAATTTTAAAAGTAGGAGCTTCTTCCCACAAAATTATAGACACAAATATAAAACGAACTCTTCTAACGACCTTTTTTTTTCGATAAAAGCATGAAAGAAAGGGATGGAAGAGGGGAAAAGGAACAAATTTTAAATTAGCAGGGTTAATAAGTTGTAAATTAGGAAAGGGAATGTATTTTTGCGCCCCGAATTTAAATAAGGAAAAATAAAGTATCAACTTTATACCTTATTTTTATAGTTTAATCGTCCTGTAGTACAACGGATAGTATGTAGGTTTCCGGAGCCTGAGATGGTAGTTCGATTCTACCCAGGACGACAAGAGCCTTGTGAAATTATAGATTTTGCAAGGCTCTTTCTGTTCTATAATAGTCTAATGCCACAAAAAAATATTCAAAAAATCCTCATTTAATAAAAGAATCCCTTACATTTGTGCTAACAAAAAGGCATAGGATTTGATTAGAGATTACGCCAATTTGATGTTTTTCTGATGAAAAGTTTTAACTAGCTGATAATCAGTGTAATATCTTAGTGCATAAACTCAATATTTTATCTTTTGTTTTTTATTTTCAATTTATAATCCAAAATTTCTTGAACATGGAAAATTTAATTTCCCTTGAGAAGCACCAGTAAGAACATCTTAATTACATAAGATTCTCAATTGATGAGTCTTAAAAACCGATTTTCAAACATTACAGACATCTACTTTACTACCAATTGTTCGGTGCTTCTCATTTTTTTCTCCCCTTCAACGTTCAATACTTTCAGGATTATTCATTGTTTTTTTGAACCAAAGACCGGTTAAGAATATTTATTGTGAAAAAATAATTGCCAAACTACTTTTTTACTGTAGGTACACCTTTCCGAGTTTAGATTACATTTAAGACACATTTTTAGTAAAAGACGATAATTACTTGTTTTACAGGTAATTACGATTCTTATTTATTGGTTTTTAGGGAAACAATCTTACACAGGAATTGAACTTCCAATTTTTTAAAATCAATAGGGATAATTGCAGAAAGGCAGGACGCGAATACTATTTTGTCCTATTTTTCGAACGTTTGTTGATTGCAGAGTTTAAGTCTTAGAGATTAAGACGTAAAAGCTCTAATATCTTCAGTATTAACCATGACATAAAAAATCGCGTTGCGCATTCTTCTTTTTAGCGCCTCGCACAAACTTACATCCCATGAAAGCAAACCGTACACCCTCGGTTTTAATGCTTGCTATTTTTGCATTGTGCATCAGCTCAATGTCTCTCTTTGCGAGCCATTCACCTTTCTACACAGCACTTTCTACTAATGTTTTTCTCGATGATGATTTTGAAGACGGCGACCTTGTCGGTTGGGCGAGTACCGCTGACTGGACAAATGATGGTGGTGAGTTAAAACATAATCTCGACGATATCGAAGACGAGAGTAGTATTAATTTTCCTTACGCAACAGCTCTTGACTTAACAACAGAAAGTTACCAATGGTCTTTTTGTGTACGTAATGGTAGTAATTGGACTCCTTCTGGTGCAAATAATTTTGTTGTCCACTTAAATAATACTGATGCTGCATTTGGGGGAGATGGTTATGCCGTAGGTGTTAACCAAACGAACTCTACTGAGCTGTTAACTCTTTATCGTTATGACGCGGGTGTTCCTACTCCGATTATAATTTCGAGTTATGAATGGGGTTCAGGTAATGATGTTTGTATGACTGTTTCTCGTTCTCCGAGTGGACTTTGGGAATTAGAATATATGGTACTTGCACCAACTGCTGGCACACAAATATCTGGAGGAACAGTGACAGATACTAATCATACAGGGGGTACACATTTCGGGATGTTTTTTGAATATACCTCTTCTCGTGCAGGACTCTTATGGATGGACGATGTAGCGGTGCAATCTTGCCCTGCTAGTACTTCCATTAATTTTGCTGCATCCACAGTGATGCTTAACGAAGCAGACGGTACTTATAACTTATGCGTTGATATTGCATCTGAAAGTAGTGTAACAGCTACAATGGTTGATGTTGTCTTAATTTCTGGTGATTCTCTCTTTATTGGTGACTTTCCTAACGAAACATTGACATTTGCAGCAGGAAGTATAGCGCAAGAATGTACGACAATTACAATCACAAATGATAGTGGTTGTAATGGTAATCAAGATTTTACTTTCGCCCTACAAAATGTCATGGGCGGCATGATGGCTGAATTAGGTACGCAAAGTACTTTTACTCTCAGCCTCACAGATGACGAATTGGTAACCACAGAAATAGTCCAACAAGGCTTTGAAGGAACGGCAGCAGATACTTGGGCAGTTACAGCAGACCCTGTGACTTACAACATGAATAGTGATATTTGGGGAGTCGTTGCGAATACGGGTGGTGTTACAGCACCCGCAGCAGGTACTATGTTTTGGGGCATTAGAGATTTGGATAATGCTACGAATGGTGGTGGTGATTTTCTGCACAATTTAAATTTTGCGGCAATTGATGTGTCAGCTTATGACAATGTTACTGTTGAGTTTCAATATAATGTCAATGAGTTTGACAATGATGACGACTTATTCTACGAAGTTTCTTTTGATGGAACGGCGCAAGGACAAGTTCTTCTGTTTGAAGGAAATAGCAATGCTTCTACGACGGGTTGGGAAACAGTTTCAATTCCAGTTACTGCTGGAGTAGGAATGGTCGCTTTGACAATTTCGGCAATACAAGACGGCGGTGGTGACCAAGCAGGCATCGATGCGGTACGTATCACAGGGACACAGTGCGCTTGTACAGCGGATGCAGGTGACCTGATTACGAACCCTTCAATTTCTGATTTTACAGTATGTCTAGGGGCTGATTTGGAAGATGCTACGGGCGGAAGTATTTCGTTTAGAGCGGATTACACAGCTGCTGACGAAAATGACCCAGGTATTTTAGGTAACGAATATTTGTTTTTACTAGCAAATGCAGCAGGTACTTTAGTAGACGTTTCGACAACAGGGGATTTTGATTTTTCTGCACAAACGACGGCAGGTGTATATAATGTGTATGGACTTTCTTACGCAACTAACAATACGCCAAACACCGCAAGTGCTTATACCAACGCTATCGCTGGTGATTTAGATGTAAATGATATTGCACAAATCCAAGCAGATGACGCGGATGTGATTTTATGTTTGAGCTTAGAGGGAAATGATACAGCAGGAGCGCAAGTTGCTGTCACACTCGTTAATGGACCCGAAGTAAGTGCCGTTATGGGAACAGACCCAACTATCTGCGGCACAGCAAATGGCAGTATCTCCATTACATTAAGCAGCCCAGACGCGGTAGCAACAGACTATATGGTTGATTATGAAAATAATGGAACACCAGCTTCTGTTACTTTAACTTCTACAGAAAGTGTTGCTGCTAGCGGTGAATTTAATACTCTAACTATCACAGGTTTAGGTGCAGGTGATTATGACATGCTTGCTCTAACAGTTGTTAGTACGGGATGTTCTAGTACTGCAACACAAACGCTAACTTTAAGCGAACCTGGTGCACCTGTTCCAACTATTGAGGATTCTACTTCTCCAACGACATGTGGTGGCAATCAAGGAGCAATTACAATTGGCGGCTTGACAGTTGGTTTGATGTATTCTGTAAATTATACGCGTGATGCATTGAATATTTCGTCAGGACCTTTTACTGCGAATGCTAACGGAGATATTGTTATCGCTAATTTAGTCGCAGGTATCTACAATGCCATTATGGTTACAGAGACTGTAAGTGGATGTGAAGGCGGTAACTTAAACACAGATTTAGTAGAGCCTACAAATCCAACGATTACTCCTCTTACTTCTTCCATGATTTGTGCGGGAGATGCCGCAACTTATGACCTTACTCAACACGAGGCAGATGTAACGACAGCCGCAGGGACATTTGCATGGTTCTTAGGTGACCCAGCGACGACGGGTACAGCAGTAGCAACTCCAAATTCTGTATCTGTATCGGACGGAGAGATTTACTTCGTTACGTTTACTGACGGCACAACTGGCTGTGAGTCAACGACTTCAATTACGGTTAATGTATTCTCTGATGCAACAATCACACTTGGAGCAGTTACTTGTACAAGTTCAATGATTTATGATACTGAATTTACTGTGACGACAAATACAAACGATGTAGTTACTGTTGTGGGTACAGACGGCGTGGATTATACAGGAAGCTTAACGACTGCTGATAATGTGGATTATATGTTGACAGGTATTCCGAGTAATGCAGGTCTGACAATTACAGTAACTAGAGAAAATAATACTTGCCCAGCAGTAAGTCTAGATGTAAATATCAACTCGGGACCGGTTGTTTTTGGTAGCCCCGCAGCGGGTACGACAGGAGATGTAATTTTTAACTTACCTCTTGTCTCTGGAGTACAAAATACGCAAGTATGTGCAAATGTAACTGCGGATGATTTTACGAATATGAGTAGTTTTCAGTTCAGTGTGAATTGGGATGAAACTATCGTTTCTTTTGCCTCGATTAATGATGTTGCTTTGACTGGTGTCGCGAGTGGTGAAACAATGATTAACGACGGTATATTGTCTTTATCTTGGTTTTCGACTGATTTCGTTTCAGGAGAAACACAAACAAGCAGTGCGGTTTTATTTGAAATCTGTTTTGATTTAATCGGAAATCCTTCAAATATTTCTCCACTTGACATTACAGACAATACGTTGACGAGAGAAGCATCAAATACTTCAGGACAAATCATATTTGGTAATACGAACGGTTTATTAGGCATCAATTCAAACGGAGTTAGTTGTTGTCCAGCAGACGCGGGTGACTTGCTCGCAGTTGGTGCACAAGATATCTGTGAAGGTACAGACAGTCCTATTTTTACAGCAGATTACACTGCCGCAGACGAAACCAACCCGAATCCAGCAATGCCAACTGGCTTGATGATTTCAGAAATTCGTATTGACCAATTAGGTAGTGATGATGATGAATTTTTTGAAATTCACGGAGTACCTGGAGCATCTTTAGACGGTTATACGTATATAGTCATCGGTAATGGCGCAGGAGGAGATGGCGTGATTGAAAATGTAACAGACTTAACAGGAAGTGTTATTCCTGCTAGTGGTTATTTTGTAGCAGCAATGCCAGGCTTTTCTTTAGGAACAGCAGATTTATCAGTAGGAAATTTGAACTTTGAAAACGGCGACAATGTAACTCACCTTTTAGTACAAGGTTTCACAGGTGCAGACGGAGATGATTTAGATACAGATGATGACGGGATCTTAGATGCGACACCTTGGACAGCGATTGTTGATGAGATTGCTTTATTGGAAACGGTCGGTTCGGGTCAATTGGTTTATAGTTCAAATACAATTGGACCTGACGGAACATTTGTACCTGCTCATGTTTATTTCTCAGCGATGAGTGGTGGTTTTGTGATTGGTTCTTTTGATATCGCTGACGAGTCAGATACGCCAAACGAAGCAAATGAAGAACCAGATTATATTTATGTGTGGATAGCATCGCAAGACAATAGTGCAACTGGAGGAACAGCTACAGATATCGCGGCTTTCGAGGTCGTGACGAGTAGCGCACCTTATGCAACGACTTTTAGTGGATTAACTGCTGGCGAATACTGTGTAAGTGGTGTAAGTTTCAATGGTACGGAAGCGGACTTTTTAGCTGCAAACTATACTACTGTGCAAGAAATTGCAGATGCAGCTATGGCAAATACAGCTTGTGTCGATGTCTCTATTGCAGATTGTATTGCGTTAACAGTAACAGATGTTATGAACGTTACGGACATTGTAGAAGGAGATTGTAGTGACTTAACAGCTGCGGGTACTTTTGTTGTTAGTTTCAATATCGCAGGAGGTATCGCACCAATTACGATTAATGGTGAAGATGTCACAGACCCAACCTTTTCTTTAGGAACAATCACTGGAACAGGTACAGATATTGACCCTTTTGTATTTACCTCAAATGCCGTTAGTAGTGCTACTGCTTACAGTTTTACCGTAGCAGATGCTTCTACTTCTTGTTCAGAAGATGTAACTATTGAGGGTATAAAGGACTGTGACCCATGTACGGGCTTTGAGGCTGCGGATGATATTGCAGACATTACAGAGTGTGCAGATGAGACGATTACCTTGACACCAATGGGTGGAGGAAAACAAGTAGCAGTAGTACCTGCAGAGCTATTCATTTCAGAATATATCGAAGGTAGTGGCAATAACAAATGTATTGAAATTTATAATGGAACTGGTGCAGCAATTGACTTGACCGCAGGAGATTATGAAGTAGATATTTATGCAAATGGAAATACAGGTGTAACTGGTAATATTGATTTGGACGGAATAATTGCGGACGGAGATGTTTTTGTTATTTGTAACACAGGAGCAAATTCAATCTACACAGATGAAGCAGATTTAACGACTGGAATACTTAGTTTTAATGGAGACGATGCTGTTGTTTTAACAAAAGCATCTGCAACAATTGATATCTTCGGAAATATTGGATGTGACCCAGGTTCTCAATGGTCAGACGGAAATACAACGGAAAATATGACTTTGGTCAGAAACGTAGACATCTACCAAGGTGTGACGACTGCCCCAGCTAATACGCCTTGTGATTTTCCAACTTTAGCATCAGAATGGATAGGATTAGCAAGCAATGCAACGCAACTCGGAAGTCATACTTTTAGTGGGTTAACGGATGCAATTGTTGATTATAACTACTACGATACAGACCCAACGGCAGGCGGTGAGACACCAATTGCAACGGGCGCAGAATTAGAAATTACAGACGCGATTGTTCCTACTGATGGCACCGCAACTACATTGTATGTAACGGCATTTTCAACAGACCCAGTTTGTGAAAGTGACCCAATTGAAGTTGTTATTACACGCAATGCTCTTCCAAATTCAATGAATGCTTCTCTTTTTGAGTGTGCAGACATGGACGGCACAGCTGACTTTACTTTAGAAAATGCAGACGCGACAATTGATACAGACGGCGGAAACACTGTAACCTATTATGCAACTTTAGAAAATGCAGAAACGGGAATGGCGGCATTGACGAGTCCTTATAATGCAACAGATGCTACAACAGTTTTTGCAAGAATAGAAAACGCAAGTGGTTGTATTGCTACCGCAGAATTAACTTTAAGTACAGTAGATTGTGATGTGAGTATTGCTGACCCATGTTCTTGTCGCGATAATCCTGCGAATGTAGGTACAAGCGGAAACGCAACGAACCAAACCGACGGACAGTTTAACGAAACCGTCAGTGTAATGGGACCAAGTGGACAAACATGGTTCATTGAGGCAGTTGTTGGGTTGTTTGACGAAGCGAGTGCTCAACCACCAGTTGCGCCAACCGCATTTGTAACAGGAGTAGGAGGGGAAATTCTAGTAGAAACACCAAATGGTGACGGTACAAGTGAGTATACACTTTCAGGCATGCACATTGATGCACAAGGATATTCTGTTACGGTTTCAAATGGAACAGATGTTTTGAGCATCAATAATCAATGTTTTTATCCAACATTGGCGATGTTAAGCGCACCAACTTCGGCTTGTTTGTTTACAGCACCATTTACGATTAATGGAGAAGAGTCAAACGGTGGAGTAGAAGACGTAGCTGGTTTTGTAGTGACAGATGATACAGGAGCGACAGTTCAAATTGCTGACGGTTTAGAAATTACGATTGACCCAATGACTTTGGGAACTGGAACTTATACTATCGAATTTACTTTTGATGCAGGTGAGCCTGGCATGATGGATATCACAGACCCTGGTTGTACGCAAAGCATTACGCAGACATTCGAAATCGAAGAAACACCTTCGCAGATGTCTTGTAACAACAATATTAATATTTCAGTAGGACTGGATTGTATGTCAGAGATTACACCAGATATGATATTGGAAGGTAATCAAGGTTGTGAAGATGATTACGAGGTTCAAATAATGAGCAATATCGGACAAAACTTAGGCAATACAACAACCGTTGCAATGCTTGGGAATACTTACAATGTCCGTGTTTACCATTTACCGACTAACAATTTCTGTTGGGGTTCTATTACAGTTGAAGACAAAGCAGACCCAATATTTGCTTGTCCAATTACACCTGTTCAAGTGGATTGTTTTGAGGATTTTAATATAGTTCCTGCACCAATTGCCACAGATAACTGTGACCCAAGTCCATCTGTATCACAGGTTAACCAAGTCATTAATGACAGCGACCCTTGTACGCCGACAACAGTTACGCGTACTTTTACAGCAATCGACGCCAGCGGCAATCAATCTGAAATTTGTATACAAATAATAGAACTTGTCGCACCAAGTGCGCCAGACTTTGCAGATGACATCACATTTACTTGCGAGCAATACGCAGCTTATCCGAATATTACGGATGCAGCAGCATTGCACCCTGGCATCTTTGATAGCGATATTTCTGACGAAGATATTGATGTCGCGACGAGTACACCAAATGGAATTTTGCTCAACACTGGTGCAGGTCTACCTGACATCGCAGCAGGCATTTACTGTCCTTTTGGTTTTACGAGCAGCGACGATACATTGGCAACTTGTGGAAATGACTTTAAAATCATTAGAACATTTACTGTTTTAAACTGGTGTACAAATACACTCGTGACGACAGATATCAATGGCGATGATAATGTGCAAATTATCAAAATTATTGACAATACAGCGCCAACATTAGTGCGTGCTGATTTTGAAGTTTCTGCCAATGTATTTGGCTTCTCTTCTCAACCTTGTCGCTCTACGGATTTCCTTTTCCCTGCGACAATCACGGATAACTGCAACGATATTACTTCTATTCAAATCTTCACACCAATCGGTGAGGCAGACTATATCAATGGAAGCAATGGTGCAAATGGAGGTCAAATTCCTGCCCCAGGGTTGGAATTAGGTTTTCATACGATTACTTATACCGCAACGGATGCATGTGGAAACATCGGCAGCATTGACGTCGAAATTGAAGTGAAAGATATACAAAGTCCAACACCTGTATGCGACCAATTGACTACAACAACTTTGGGTTCAAATGGCTTGTCTACCGTAAATGCAACGACTTTTGACGATGGAAGTAACGATAACTGTGGCATCGACATCATGGATGTACGCCGCATGAATGACCCTTGTAGCATCACGGGTAATACGACTTTTGGACCAAGTGTCACTTTCTGCTGTGCAGATGTCGCACAGAGTCCTGTAACGGTTGAATTCCGCGTGATTGATTACTTTGGAAATGCGAATTCTTGTATGGTGCAAGTTATCGTTGAAGACAACACAGTACCAGTATTGATTTCTTGTCCTTCTAATCAATCTATTACTTGTGACGTTTATTCAGAGAATATTCAACCACAATTAGATATTGATAATGACTCCGTTTTAGACCAATTTGGAACGGCAGCTTACACAGATGCTTGTATTCCAACAATGACTACAGACTATACAGAAGATGTAGACAACTGCGGAAACGGAACAATTACAAGAACTTTCAACGCAACAGATACTTTCGGAAATGCTGGACCACAGTGTACACAAACGATTACGGTGACGCATGTGAGTGACTTTGTCGTAGAATTTCCTGCGGATATGGACTTAGTTTGTGAAGCGGGTGAAAACCCACCAACAGACGGTGATTTTGGACAACCGACAGTTTTCTTTGATGACTGCGAAATGGTTGCCATTTCTCAGGACGACCAAATATTTACAGTGGAAGACGATGCTTGTTATGCAATCTATAGAACATGGACGGCGATTAACTGGTGTGTTTTTGATGACTTTGGTTTTGATGCGGTTTCTGAAAATCCAGAAGCGGATTTACCAGGCGGTAGCCTTGACACAGACGGCGACAAAGACAACCGTACTTACAAAGACGGCTTGAATGTGGGCAATTACCCGAATGCATCTTCTGACGGATACATCCAGCATACACAAATCATCAAAGTGACGGATAATACAGCGCCAGTGATGACTAATCCAGGTACACAAGACGTTTGCATTACGGATAATGACTGTATGACAACGGTTAATCTACCAGAAGCAATGGCAACGGATTGTAGTCCAAATGTAACTTATACAGCGAACAGTGATTTTGGTGTTGGCTTCGGTCCATTCATCAATGTCGATGCAGGAACTTATAATGTCGTTTACACCGCAGCTGATAACTGTGGAAATGTATCGTCTGTTGAATTCCAAGTTGTCGTGACAGATTGTAAAGCACCAACGCCTTATTGTGTAGGTGGTTTGATAGTGGAGTTAGGCGGAATAGATACCGACGGTGACGGCGAAGACGATGCAGGTGAGGTAGAATTGTGGGCAAGTGATTTTAACGCAGGTAGTTTTGATAACTGTTCTGATGTTCAGGTTTCTTTCACGCAAGACGTGAATACTATAAATCGTACTTACACTTGTGATAGCATCGGAACACGTCCAGTTTACTTATGGATTACAGATGCTGCGGGCAATCAAGATGTTTGTTTGACAACCGTATTAATTGAAAGCGTAGACAATGTATGTGGCGAAGCAAATCCTTCGATTGCAGGATATATTGAGCGGGAAGACGGAGAGGGTGTTTTGTTGTCAGAAGTCATGATAAGTGGCAATGGTAGCAATATGGATATGTCAAATGATATTGGATTTTTCGAAGTAGAAGACTTGGAGTCAGGTTATGATTACACGGTTGTTCCTACGAAAAATGATGACCATGATTTGGGTGTTTCAACGATTGATTTGGTCTTTATTCGTCGTCATATTTTGAATGAGGAATTATTAGACAGTCCTTATAAAATCATAGCGGCAGATGCCAACAACAACCAAAATGTCACAACGGCGGATGTTGTAGAAATCAAGCGTTTGATTTTGACGACAATTTCAGAATATACGAACAATACCTCTTGGAGATTTGTCGATAAGTACTTTGAATTTCCGAATCCATTGAACCCTTGGGAAACAGATATTCCAGAGTTTCACTCTTACAATAACTTGGATACACCAGTTTACGCAGCGGATTTCGTTGGTATCAAGATTGGAGATGTCAATAATTCAGGTGTTATCAACTTAACAGATGATAGCGGCGAAGAGCGTTCTGGAGAGACATTAGCACTCGTTGCTGATGACCGCAAGGTAGAAGCAGGAGAGACCTTTACGGTGCCTGTTTCCTTGTCAGAAGGTGTGGATATTTTGGGAATGCAGTGGACTTTGGATTTTGACAAAGATGCATTAGAATTTATCGAAATACAAGCGGACAAATACTTGGAGAACGCGGATTTCGGACTATCTTTGCTGTCGTTAGGAGCGATAAATCATAGTTTCGTCAACAAAACAGGCACGAAATTAGATAAAGAGAGTCTGTTGTTCAATATAACCTTTACAGCACAAAAAGATGGGCTACTAAGTGATTGGTTAAGTATTGGTTCGACACACTTGAAATCGGAAGCTTATTTGTCAAGAACGGAATTTGCTGAAGTCATCTTGGATTTCAATAATACGTATGAAGTTGACAATCAAGACGCGACAATTTTATTTCAAAATAGTCCAAATCCGTTCACACACGGCACAGAAATTGCCTTCTATTTACCACAATCACAAAACGCAACTTTAACTATTTTTGATGCGACAGGAAAAGAATTGTGGAAAGAAAGAAGTGATTATGCTGCGGGTAGAAATACATTGCAAGTAACTGAAAGTCAATTAAATGCAACAGGAATTTTATATTACCGTATAGAAACGGGAGATGAAGTTCTAACGCGTAAAATGATTAAGTACTAAGGTACTGTTTTATAAAATTTAACATAAGTAAAGCGGATGAAAATTTCGGTTTTCATCCGCCTCTTTAAAATATTTTTGAGTTGGAGTAGCAGGACACACAATCCAAATTAGTGTCTAAAAATAACAGCTTGAAATTCAATATTCCAAGAGCTTAACCATTACAACAATCCAATCAAATTCGCCTTTGAAGTTGTAATCGGTTTTTGGGATTGCCCTCACTCGACACTTGTCGGGGAGGGCGTTTTTTTTTGCCAGCATTCACCATAATTTAGCCTTCGAAGCTGAGAAAGTAACAAGGATGTAAGAGCTTACACTGCATCAACAAAATTTGTCGTTACCAAGCAAAAATTCTATCTTCACTTTAGGATATTCTGTTAAGAAGCTTGCAAAGGAGTAAGAACAATTGCTTTTTATAAAAGAATGCCCTCTTCCAAAACTAGTTTGGGAGAGGGTATTCTTTTTCTGATTTTCTAAGTAAAACAAATTCAATAACTTAGACCAAACCCTACAAACAATTCTAACAATTCAAACCAATTTCCTATCTTCGCGCTCAATGATACGCTACAAAAAAGACCCGCAGAATATCGTCACGCTGACACTAGACATGGCAGACCGTCCAGACAATTTGTTGAACCACGAATTGGCAGATATTTTCTTGCCTGTACTGAGGCATTTGCAAGAGGAAAAGAAGAAAAAACAACTCCGAGGAGTTATTCTTACTTCTGCCAAAAAGACCTTTATGAAAGGCGGTCGATTGGAGTATCTCTACAATGCAAGTGACCCACAAGAAGTCTACAACTTTGCAGAAAAGTTGAAAGGATTGTTTCGCGATATAGAATTGCCAGGTGTGCCCGTTGTCGCAGCGATAAATGGGACAGCTTTGGGAACTGGTTTTGAAATGGCATTGGCGTGTCATCACCGAATAGTCTTGAATGACCCAAAAATAAAATTAGGGCATCCAGAAATAAAAATTGGACTCATGCCAGGTGGTGGTGGTGTCGTTCGCTTACTGTGGTTACTCGGAATCGAAAGTGCGTTTAACATCATTTCGAGCGGGCATAGGTTCTCTCCACGAGAAGCATTGAAAGCGGATTTGGTTGATGAATTAGCTGATAATCAGGAAGATATGATGGAAAAGGCACGCCTTTTCTTGATGTCAAATCCAGAAGGTCGTCGCCCATGGGATATGAAAGGAACTATGATTCCTGGTGGCTCTGCTGACAATCCAGAGACTTCTTTGACCATTGCCAGATTAGCGGCGCAGGTATCAAAAAAATACTACAATAATTTTCGAGCACCTCAAGCGATTTTGAATACTTTAGTCGAGGCATCAAAGGTTGATTTTGATACCGCGATGCGGATTGAAGGGCGTTATTTTACGGAGTTAATCTGTCATCCACAGGCAAAAAATATGATTAAAACTTTCTGGTTTGATTATGAAAAAATCAAAGCCGGATTTAATCGACCGAAGGGATTTGGAAAATTTAGACCCAAAAAAGTTGGAGTTATTGGCGCAGGAATGATGGGTAGCGGTATTAGCTATTCTTGCCTGCGAGAAGGTATGTCTGTTGTCTTAAAAGACGTCAATAAGTCAGTAGCAAGAAGAGGGGAGGAGTACGCTAAAAAGTGCTTAAATGTCTTGTTGGAGAACGACGAAATTACAGCTGCCGAGTTAGAGGAACACCTTTCACGATTGACAATTACGGAAAATGCAGCAGATTTTGAAACCTGTGACTTAGTGATAGAAGCTGTTTTTGAAAATGCGAATGTAAAAGCTAAAGTAACCCGTGAAGCGGAGCAACACATGGATGAATATTCCATTTTTGCGACCAACACGGTTTCTTTACCTATTTCTCAAATTAGTCACGCCTCTTCTCGCCCGAGTAATTTTGTGGGTTTGCACTTTTTTTATCCTGTGGAAGAAAAACGTTTGGTCGAAGTCATCCGTGGAGATAAGACTTCTGATGAGACAGTCGCTCGCGCTTTTGATTTTGTCCGTGCTATTCGAAAAACGCCGATTATTGTTAAAGACAATTGGGGGTTTTATGCACAGCGAGTACAAAATACTTACATCCTAGAAGGTATTCAACTTCTGCAAGAAGGCGTTGCACCAGCCGTTATTGATAATTTAGGAAAGCAAGCAGGTATGCCTGTGGGACCTTTAGAATTGGCGGATGATATGTCGCTTTCATTGGTTAATCGCTACGAAGAACAAGCAGCTAAGATTTACGGAAAAAAATACCAGCGTCATCCGGCAACAGATATTTTAGATAAAATGTTGACGGAATTAGAGCGTTCAGGAGCGAGGAAACGTGCGGGGTTTTATGAGTATGAAGGTACAGAAAAGAGAATCTGGCAAGAATTAACGACGCATTATCCGACGACTATAAAGGAGTACAATCGAAAAGAAATCATCGAAAGATTATTATTTGCGCAAGTTTTGGAAGCTGCTTGGTGTTATCAAGAAAAGGTAATTAATAGTGTGCCTGAAGGAAATTTAGGGTCAGTATTTGGCTGGGGATTTCCTGCATTTAAAGGAGGCGTTTTTCAATATGTTGAAGACTATGGGAGCGAAATATTCATCGCAAAATGTGATGAATATGAGAAAAAACACGGACCTCGATTTCAAGTACCAACTGTATTGAGGAAGATGTCAGAAGCTCTTTAAATCTTATTCAGTAACTCAATAAGCTCTTCTGATGTGCAAATCTTTCCTTGTGTAAGTATTTGATTACCAAAGATTAAGGCAGGAGTACTTCGGATATTGTGATTGACAATTTCGTTAATGTTACGTACTACTTTTACTTTGAAGTCTTTTTTTATGGAGACTAAAGCAAGTAGTAAATTTTTGTGTAACTCATTGTCTTTAATGCTACCAACGCCAAGAAGTTTTAGTGCTTTCATAATAAGTGTGAAATTTACGACATGAATTATTTACTTTTAAAATTTTGATTTCTTGGGGCTAATAATAAATAATACTGTCAAACGGATAAGTTATAGTGTAAAGCAGTAGTAGTGTTTCTATACAACAAGTGTAAGGGGACATTAATAATGAAACAAATAGCCTATTTCTGTTACACGATACTAGGAGTAACAATTGTAATGCAAAGGTGCATCTATATAATTTTGTCAAATATGACCTAGGTCATGTTTTAATATGATTAGAGGCAACCTTCTTTTTCTTTAGTTGTTGGTTGATAGTTGGCGGGCTGATTGAGGGCTTGTATTCGCTTTTATCATAAAGTCTATTAAGAATAATTTCCAACTAAAAATTCCAATTTAAAAAAACAAATGGCAAGAATTTCCATAAATCTTAAAGACGGTAAAGCCGTAAAACCCTCTAATATCATCGTCGGTATTGACCTCGGGACTACAAATAGTCTTGTCGCTTATACAAAAGACGGAGAGACTGTGACCGTGAAGGAACATGGTGGGAAGAGTGCATTAGTGCCTTCGGTGGTGCATTTTGCAGCGGATGGGAGTATTCTCGTTGGTGATGCTGCTAAAGAAAAACTGGAAACGGAGCCACAGAATACTATTTACTCTGTCAAGCGCCTGTTAGGTAAATCTTATGGTGATGTCGAAAGTCTAGAGGACTATCTTGGATATCAGGTCATTGACGATGATGACGAGAATACTTTGGTCAAAATCCGTGTAGGAGATAAGTTTTTTACACCGATTGAGTTGTCTGCCGAGATTTTGAAAGAGCTTAAAAAGCGAATGGAAGCAGAGTTGAAAGCGACTATTTCGAGAGCCGTTATTACTGTTCCTGCTTATTTTAATGACTCTCAGCGACAAGCTACTAGAGATGCTGGTAAACTAGCAGGTCTGGATGTTTTACGGATTGTAAATGAGCCAACAGCAGCGAGTTTGGCTTATGGTTTAAACGGTCAGCAGAGTGATGTTGCACAGAAGATTGCGGTCTATGATTTGGGGGGTGGAACATTTGATATTTCTGTTTTACAAATAGAAGACGGCATTTTTGAAGTGCTGTCTACTAATGGGGATACTTTTTTAGGGGGTGATGATTTTGACCGAGTGATTGTAGATTATTGGATGGGCAAAAATAACCTGACAAAAGCAGATTTAACGACTAATAAAAGTCTAAGTCAAGCCTTGCGTCTACGTGCGGAAGAAGCAAAGAAAGCATTGACTTATGATTTGAAATTTGCGAATGATTTGGACGGGATTGAGTGTCGTATTTCGCGCCAACAGTTTCAAGATTTAATTATGCCACTGGTGCAAAAGACAATTAATTGTTGTCGTAATGCATTGAAAGATAGTGAATTAGCAGAAAATGAGATAGACCATGTAATCATGGTCGGCGGTAGCACGCGCGTACCACTGGTACAAGAAATGGTTTCTAAATTCTTTGGGAAACAAGTCAATGATTCTCTTAATCCTGATGAAGTTGTTGCTATTGGTGCAGCTATTCAGGCGGATGTTTTGGCAGGAACACAAAAGGACGTTTTACTTCTAGATATTACGCCATTATCACTCGGTATTGAGACCGTAGGTGGTTTGATGGACGCGATAATTCCAAGAAATTCTAAGGTGCCAACACGTGTTGGACGAAACTATACAACATCCGTTGATGGTCAGAAAAATCTTAAAGTTGCAGTCTTTCAAGGAGAGCGAGATTTGGTACAGGATAATCGTAAATTAGGTGAATTTATCCTTAGAGATATTCCGCCAATGCCAGCGGGTATTCCTAAGATTGAAATCCAATTTATCCTTAATGCAGACGGAATATTAAAGGTCAAAGCAAAAGAACTGCGTTCTAATGTGGAGACGTCTGTCGAGATAAAATCTAGCTATGGATTAAGCGAAGAAGAAATGGGGAAAATGCTTTTGGACAGTATCCAAAATGCAGAAGCAGATATGAAAATCCGTTCCCTATTAGAGGCACGAAACGAAGCGAGAAACATCATTTTATCGGTAGGAAAGTTCTTGCAACAAAATGAGACTATCCTGAGTGATGACGAAAAATCCCGTACGATTGAATTAAACGAAAGTCTAAAAAAATCAGTAGAAGGTGAGGACAAAGATGCCATTAATAAAGCGATGGCGGACTTGAATGAGTATACCGCGCCATTGGCGCATCGCGCACTAGATGTGAATATTGGTGAGGCGATGAAGGGACGTAAACTGTAGAGACGAGGCACCGCCGCGTCT
>CALDUB010000302.1 GCA_937923465.1 uncultured Saprospiraceae bacterium | reverse complement strand
GAGCATTTGTTGATAATGCTGAAATTGTTATTGATGTGAAACCATTTAGTATTTGACTCGGAGAAATTTTACTTTTATTCATTTTGGTTTTTTGATATTTTTTTAATAATCTAAGAATTTTGACGGATAGTCTTAATGCTTAACCTGTAAAGATTTTTTAGTCGAAATCATGAAGAGGTTATTTTTTTGAAAGGTTGCATAATCCAACCTTATTTAGTGAACCTTATTTGACTATTCTAAGTTCCCTATTTGGATAATAAAAGAGTAAACAAAAAAAGCCCCTTCAGTCAATAAACTGAAAGAGCTTTTTCACGGATAGCGCAAAATCCTAATCCTCTCCCTCCTTTTTCACTAACTTCAATAAATCAGGGTAAGTTTTGCGATAAATCATCAAAGCAACGGAAACGCCAGACTCTGCTCGACGACAGAGTGCCGCCAATAAATCAGCATCCGTAAACCAAGCGACGCAGGCATAAATGGAATTTTCAGCTTGGCTGACTTGAGAAAGGATAACACCTTTTATATTTGTGAAGTGGGGTTCGAGCATTTTTATTGTTTGTGCTGCGAAGATAGTGTTTTTTTGTATATGTTTTTGTAGATATTTTATTTATGGAAATCCTTTGAGTGCGGAACTAAATCTTACATGTATCTTGTTTTTTTTGTAAATTGCAAGATAGATTGATACCGATTATTTAAAAACAAGAGAAATGTACACCAAACAGCAGCAAAGGTCATTAGAACTTTTAGAGGAATATTTTAAAGAAACTCCCGCAGAAGAAATTCAAGCGGGGATAGATGCTGTCAGTAAAATGAAGTTTGGAGGTCCGACGGTGAGAGAATATTTTGATAATTTTCATTTGGCTTATTCTTCTGATTCTCTGGAAGAAGAAGACAGTTTAAATAAGGATATGAAGCAAGAAAACGAAGCAAGTAAAAATAAAGCGTTACTCTCCGAAGTGAAATCTCTCGTGCAGAAGGAAGACCCCAAAGCACAGATATATTTATTTGGTTCCCGAGCGCGCAAAGACCACAGACAAGACTCGGACTGGGATTTCTTTGTCGTTACCTCTAAGAA
Source organism: uncultured Saprospiraceae bacterium (assembly GCA_937923465.1). Classification (GTDB taxonomy): domain Bacteria; phylum Bacteroidota; class Bacteroidia; order Chitinophagales; family Saprospiraceae; genus JAHDCG01. The sequence goes on along the minus strand of CALDUB010000302.1, from coordinate 12,136 downwards.
AGATTATCGTCGATTTGAAAATAAAATATTAGATGTTGTCTATGATTTGATGTTAAAATATGATGAGTTGATTCAGGTTATCGCTTATCCAAAGTCAAGTTGGGAAGAAGGACGTTCGCCGAGTCCGCTTTATGATAACATCAGAAAAGAAGGAGTTATATTATGACGGAAGAGGAAAAAATCAGACTCATTCAGACCAAAATTGCGAAAGCAGAAGAGTCATTTCAGACGGGCGACGAAATTCTCGCTGCGCACCCGACTTTTGCAGTTAATAGATATTACTATTCGTTGTTTTACGCTGTTTCTGCTTTGTTGCTTCATTATGATACTCCCGTGAGAACTCATAAAGGAGTCATGACGGAGTTCAACAAACAATGCGTAAAAACGGGAATTTTTACGCGTGAAGAAGGAAGGTTATTTGCGAAGGTATTTCAATGGAGAAATAGAGGAGATTATGATGATTTTACGGAATTTACTCAAGAAGATGTGACGAGTATTCGATTGCCTGTGCGTGAGTTTATTGATAAGGTGAAGGAGGTACTTGAGTGATTTGAATACCATTCATTTTATCATCATAAATCATCAAAGCAACGGAAACGCCAGACTCTACACGACGACAGAGTGCCGCCAATAAATCAGCATCAGTAAACCAAGCGACGCAGGCATAAATGGATTTTTCAGCTTGGCTGACTTGAGAAAGGATAACACCTTTGATATTTGAGAAGTGGGGTTCGAGCATTTTTATTATTTGTGCTGCGAAGATAGTGTTTTTTTTTTATATGTGTGGTGTGTAAAGAAAATTGGAAAATCTTTACAGATGCTCTTCCTTATGTAAAGAAAATCCAATAATCTTTACAGATGCCGTTCCTTATGTAAAGAAAATCGCGTTTTCTTTACATAAGGAAGCTAATAAACGGCACTTTTCCCAGATTCCTCGCTCCTCTCGGAATGACAAATAAAACCCCTATCGGATTTTATTTGATAAAAAATTACCGTCCAATTCGCCAGAAAAGCCACATATCTATTTATGTATCCCGCTTTACATTTAGCACAATCTCAATAATTTTCATCTGCACAATTATCTATATTTGACATATAACTTCTCACAATCCAAAACAATACTTAATCATGAAACTTCTCCTTTCTATTCTATTTAGTTTTTTTTCGTTTAGTTCTCTTCTTTTTTGTCAAGGTGGATTTGACGACCCTTCGACACTTTTTTACTCAGAATTTAATTTTAACACTAATGCCCATTATTGGTTAGATGATTTGAATGGCGATGGAAATATTGATATTCTAACAGGGTATGAGTATCCAATTTTTTATTACACAGACGATAATTTAGAAATACAAGATACTCTCGTAATCGAAGAAATTGGAGGTTCGCCGAGGGCAACTATGGATTTTACAGGAAATGGATTGACGGATGTATTTTATTTTTTAGACTGGTATGAGGCTTTAGAAGATGGCACTTATGTTAAACATAATAACTATCCAGAGGGAACATTTCAGCCTGGAGATTTTAATAATGATGGCAAGACAGATGTTTTATTTAGACAAATATACACGACTCAACAGAATTGGGTAGGAATAGGATGGAATAATGGACTTTCAGAATATGAACAAGACTTTTTTGATTTTCAATCTTATACTTCTTCTTTAGTGCAAGACTTTAATGGCGATAATTTTTCTGACTTTGCCACTCTACACGACTCTCTCTTCGTGAAAATTTACGTAAATCAGCAAGATTCGACCTTCGCAATAGACACAATAAATCTACAAACGGATGCCAATGATTTAAGAAGATACACAACAATAAAATACGGAGACATTGATAATGACGGTATTGGGGATATCATCGGTACAGGAAAAACGAATTATTTATTTTGGCTAAAAGGGCTGGGGAATGGCGATTTTGGAGCGATACAGCATTATTACTTAGATAGTTCAATTAGTGATACAGCAAAGATTAAAGGGTTTTCTGTAAGCGATTTTAATTTTGATTGGTCGAAAGATGTGGCAGTCATTGTAAAACATGAGGACTTAGTAGAAGTATATGTAATCTGGAATTCAGAAACAGGATTATTAGAAGAAGCAGAAAGAATATATTCTGAGCCTACGGAAGCGAACTTTTATTTTGCAGAGGATAATAGAATTTTAGATAAGGATGTTGACGGTGACGGTAAAACTGATATTGTTATTCATTTAAATAAAGAATTGATTTGGTTTAAGAATAACCACATACAAAGTTCAACGGAAGTTGTTGAATTTAGTGAGATAAGTATTAGTCCAAATCCTTTTTCAGCAACTTTTACAATTAATTCCGATACTACTTTTGAGGAGGAAAATTTCATTATGAAAATGACAGATAATACAGGGAAAGTGATGCTTGAAAAAGAAATTATTCTGCCTTATCACGCTGAAGGATTAGGAGATTTACCTAAAGGTGTATATTTTATTTCCTTGTCTCAAAAGAACAATAGTAAAGTTTTGATGACAAGGAAGTTGGTTAAGTTTTAGACTCCATTTACTCAGATTCCTCACTCCCCTCGGAATGACAAATAAAATCCCTATCGGATTTCATTTGATAAAAAAAGCCCTTTCAGTCAATAAACTGAAAGGGCTTTTTCACGCGTATAATAAAATACTAATCCTCCACTTCCTCCGTCTTCACCAATTTCAACAAATCAGGATAAGTCTCTCCATACATCAACATTTGATTTTCGGTCAAACGAACCCCATTCATATAAGGCACCACAAAAGCATCGCCGACGCCTTGTTTGTTTAAGTCTTCTCTGAGTTGCTCGGCAGAACTAAAAGTCTTATACATTCCTACCGTGTAGCGATAGAGATTTTTATCTGCCGTACTTTCTACCATGGCATTTGGATATCTGAAAATCAAATCTCCTTTGTACATCTGTGTAATCGCAGCAATCTGCACTTTGTAAGAAAGACCTTTTGTGCTGTTTTTAATCAACTTAGCAGTTATAGTCTTCATCTGTTTGCTGACATCTGGGTCTACGATATTCATGCGAACTGGGAGTCCGTCTATATTTTCAACATTAACATCTATGCGACGATTAAAGCGTTTCCCAAGAACATTTTCGATGCCATTGACCTCGTTTTTTGCAATAGGAAAAGCAGAACCATAGCCTTTTAGAATAATTCTTTCGGGAGCAACGCCACCTTGGTTAATTAAATATTCTGCCGCTTTTTCTGCTTTCTTAATGGAGAAATACAAATCAAACTTGACTGGGTCGGCTCCGTCTGAGTGTGCAGATAATAGGAACGTCAATTGAGGATATTCCGCAGCTAATTTTGCTAACTGTTTTAGTTTTGGTTGATTTTTGAGCGTAATGACGTTGCCATCTTCTTCGTAATACAAAGGCTCAATATCGTAGGTTGTAATTTCCTCTGTGGTGAAAGTTGGTTCTCCTTCTTCTGTGCCTTCTCCATTTCCTTGCTGTTGTGCCAAGCGTTTTGCTTCTTCTCTTTTTTTGCTTAGATAAAGTACATCGGCAAACAAAGCTAACTCAGGATTGCGGAACGTCTCTTTTTGTTTTCCTCTGAAATAAGCGACAAATAAATCATTTTGTCCAAAACCATCTTTCCGAGAAGAAGAAAAGAATGCTTTTAGTCCGTCACTCGCCAATCTAAAATCTTTGTCATCTCCCGAAGAGTTGATAGGCATTTTTAGATTTTTTGGAGGACTCCAAGTTTCCGTGCGGTCTGTGAAAAAGGATTGTAAGATATCGTAACCTCCCATACTCAAGTCTGGGCGATTGGAACTAAAGTATAACGTTCGCCCGTCATTAGAAAGGTAAGGCGTATTTTCGTCGTAAGCAGAGTTAATCGTAGGTCCTAGATTTTCAGCTTTTTGCCATTCTCCATTTGATTTTTGAGAAATGTAGAGGTCTAATCCTCCATAACCTCCGGGACGTGTACTGGCAAACAGTAAAATACTATCATTGAAAAAATGTGGACCTGTGTCGCCTTTCCACATTTGAATATCTCCTTTAAATTCAGGAGCAAACAAAGACCGTTCTTCTATGCGTTTAAAGGTGTCTACGAGCATATCTCCACTAAAGCTTGTGTATCCTTTAAAGAAAAACATCTGGTCACCACGCTCACTAAAATCAAGTAATACGTCATGTCTTGGACTATTCAAAAGGTAACTCATAGGCTGAGTAGCTGTCCATTCACCATTGATAACAGTTGTTGAAAACATATCTGCACTATACTTCCCCAATTCTGCATCTTCAAGACCTTCATCAGTTCTAAGACCTCCTAAATTTCCTGCACGTGCGGAAGAAAAGTATAGTTTATTATCGTGGTTTGGACTTAATATTGGTCGAAAGTCGTCTCCAATTGAATTTACTTTTGCTCCTAGATTTTCGACAATAACGGGTGATTTTCCTCCCGAAATCCGCAAACCATAAGCACATCGTCGAATCGCATCTTTAACCAAAGGACGATTGATATTGTCTTTTTCGATATTACGGAGAAAATCTTTGTATTGAGCGATTGCTTTTTTGAAATCATTCTCAGCCTGATAAGTCCGACCCAAGAAGAAATAAACATCAGCTTCTGGCTTCTTATTATTTTCAATAACGTAGGTGAGGAAACGTCTTGCTTCAGGGATATTATTAGTAAAATAGTAGCAAATACCAATTTTCTGCTTGACTATTAAGTCTTCAGGCTTGACTTCATGATAACGCTGAAATGCGTCTAAAGCTTCCCGATATTTCCCCGTGGAATAATAAGTATCGCCTAATTTTTTGTACGTCTTCGCATCCTGTGCCGACAACGCGAAACAGAGAAAACAGAAGCATAATGTAAGCAACCTTTGCAAAATCATAATTATTTGATTGGAATATCAGTGTTTCATGGACGTTGGTTATTTGTTACTGATTCTTAGTTATTATCGACTTTTATTAAGTTATTTCGAAATGACTAAGAACTAAATATTTATATCCAACATCTAACGTTTTGTGTTTTTCTAAACCCTAAACATAGTAAGTTTACTGGATTTATTAAAGCTTTTATTTCATTTGGACGGGGAAATTGGTAGGAATAGTATGTGAGAAAGACTTTTTGGGATTTTTTTAAGACTAAAAAAGTGAAATTTGAGTTGTTAGGAGAATTAAAATAGGGAGTGTAGTTAGAAAATAGTTAGAATGGTTGGAACCGTTTTGAACAAACAATTCTAACCATTCTAACTATTTTCTAACCGTTTAAACTTAGATAGTTTGTTTATCATCAAATGCTTCTAAGTAGTCTCCAACGCGACGCAAAAATGAGCCACCTAAGAAACCGTCTACAACTCTATGGTCATAAGACAAAGATAAGAACATCATTTGACGAATGGCGATAACATCACCATGTTCTGTTTCTAATACTGCTGGTTTCTTACGAATGGCACCTGCTGCCATAATCGCTACCTGAGGTTGGTTGATAATCGGCGTACCCATTACGTTGCCAAAAGTACCGACATTTGTCAGAGTGAATGTGCCTCCTTGGATGTCATTTGGTTTTAATTGATTAGCCCGCGCACGCGTCGCTAAGTCATTGACAGATTTGGTCAAACCTAAAAGGTTTTTCTCGTCTGCATTTTTGATGACAGGGACAATCAAATTTCCAGAAGGTAAAGCCGCAGCCATACCTACATTAATATTTTTATGGACGATGATATTTGTTCCTTCTACAGAAATATTTATCATCGGGAAGTCTATAATTGCTTTTGTTACTGCCTCTATAAGGATAGGAGTAAAAGTAATTTTTTGACCGTGTTTTTTCTGAAATTCTCCTTTAACTTTATTACGCCAGTTGACCATGTTCGTCACGTCTGCTTCGATAAAAGAAGTTACGTGCGGAGAAGTGTGCTTAGACATGACCATGTGGTCAGCGATTAAGCGACGCATTCTGCCCATTTCTACGATTTCCGTATCTCCTCCTGAGTTGAGACGTGGGGCAGGGGCAGGACTTGCAGGTTTTGGTGTCGCCACCGTTTGTGGTGCTGGTGCCGCTACTGCTACCTGTTGTGCATTTTCACGATTAGCGATGTATGCTAACATATCTTTTTTCGTGACGCGACCGTCTTTTCCACTACCAGCGATAGTCGCTAATTCAGCCATTCCGATATTTTCAGTTTCTGCCATAGTGCGTACTAGTGGCGAGTAGAAACGTCCGTTTTCGTCAGACTTGCTCACTGGTCCTCCAGTGATAGCTGCTGCAAGTACTTCATGTTTGTGCTGTGGTGCAGCTTGTGTTGGTGTGTCATTTGACGCTGTTGGTGCGCTGACCGCAGGTGCTGCAGCTACAGGCGCTTCGCCTTCGCCTTCTCCTTCTGTTGCGATGATAGCGATAGCTTTACCTACTTCAACTACTGCATCAACTTCATAGAGGATTTCTACGATAGTCCCCGCTACTGAAGACGGAACTTCAGAGTCTACTTTGTCCGTTGCAATGAGAAGAACATTCTCGTCCATTTCAACGGTATCACCTGGTTTTTTTAACCATTCTAAAATAGTTGCCTCGGTGATACTTTCGCCCATTTTAGGCATTATTAATTCTACTTGCGCCATAAGATTTCTTCGTGGTTAGAATCTGATTTAATTAGAAATTGAACACTCTTTTCTCTATCACCAATTAATGGGATTTTTCAAAGAGTTAATTTGAAACAACAATTAAAATCAAAAACGTTTTCGGTCGAGTGTTTTTTGATTCCCTTTTGCTTCTTTGTGTTAGTGGTGTTTCTCTGTTTATACAAAGAATAACAAAGCAAAAAGTTGCATTTCGAGTGCAAAGGTAGCAGAATTCGACAAGCTTTACAAGAACAAACGGGAATGTGATAAAAAGGGTTTATTCTTTTGATATAAAGGGACTCTTTGTGACGAGAAATCGGATGAGATTTGGATGTTTACTTAAGAAACAATTGCTATGCAAAGAATATATGATTGGAACACGGATAAACGCGGATTTTCAAGTTTAGGAACGCGTCAAAAATAAATCTACATTCTTGACAAGACCTTTTTCCCCTTCCCGATTGCTTCGGGACAAGCTATTTGCACTTTAAAAATCCTTCCCGATAGGAATACGGGACAAGTTATGTAGCTCGGCTTCCGATGCTCGGAACGCGGTATACGCGGTTTTTAAAACTTGTCCCGACGCTTTGCTCGGGAGCCCAAATAGCTTGTCCCGAAGCAATCGGGAAGAAATAAAATTTCTTTCCCAAGAATGTAAATCTATTTCTGTCGCGTTCCTTAACTTGACTTCGACAAGAAAAATTTCTGAAAAGATTCTTTCTCTCCCTTATATAAAATGAAGAGAAAAAACAACAATAAGATAGTATTGAATGCCAATGAAACAGGAACTGTGACAACATTAGCAACAGAGGCTGTAATTAGATATAAAGAAATTGCAATCGCTGTATATCCAAAAATTCGCTTCAAGTCATAATTAACAGGATAATATTTTTGACCATAGTAATAGCTAATCGCGGTCACTGTAAAATAGCAAATCAAGGTCGCATAAGCAGAAGCCATATAACCATATGTCGGAATGAATAAAACATTCAAAACAATGGTAATAAAAGCGCCAACGCTCATGATATAACCACCATAGAGCGTTTTATCTGTCAATTTGTACCAGACTGAAAGATTATAATAGAGTCCTAAAAATAGATTGGCTAGTAAGAGGATAGGAACAATTCCCAAGCCAGCACGATATTCTATATCAACAAAAATTTGAAAATATTCAAGATAAAAGGTGATAACAAGAAATCCTAAAAGTCCAAATATTGCAAAGTATTTTCCGACTTCGGCGTAGAGTAGTTTTGCGTCCTTATTTTTTGCTTGAGAAAAGAAAAATGGTTCTGCTGCGTAGCGGAACGCTTGCGTGAATAGTGCTAAAAGCATGGCTAACTTATAACAAGCGCCGTATACTCCAACCTGCGCCATATTCTCGTCTATTGTACCAGGGAGGAAATATTTTAGTAATTGTCTATCTAATACTTCATTTATAATTCCTGCCAATCCTGCTAAGATTAAAGGAGCGGAATAAAGAAACATTTTTTTCCATAATACCTTGTCAAATAACCACGTCGTACGCAAGAATTCTGGTGAAAGCAATAAAATAGTTGCCGCACTCGCGACTAAATTAGACACGAAAATATAACCAATACCAAAGTCTGGATTGTAATATTTTTCAATAATAGAGTATCCTAAGGTATCGCTTCCTTGCGCCAAAACCCACGGACACAAAAGAACGAAAAAGAGGTTTAAACTCACATTAATCCCAATATTTGTCAACTTTACACCTGCAAACTTAAAAGGGCGTCCTTCCAGTCTGAGACGGGCAAAGGGTATTTCTGCTAGTACGTCAAAACCCAAAACTAGAGCAAACATGCTTACATATATACTGACATCTGAGGGATAACGCAGGATATGGGTAGTGATAAATTCCGAAAAGAAAAGCATAATACCCACAAAAAGTAGGGTAGAACTGAGTATAGAAATCAATGCAGTGGAAAAAGCCGAATCCCGATTTTCTTTATTCGTGCCAAAGCGAAAAAAAGCTGTTTCCAAACGATAACTAAATAAGACCATGAGCATCGCGACCCAAGCGTACATTTCAGTGACAACGCCGTATTCTTGCGTTGCAAAATTATAAGTATAGAGTGGTACAAGAAGTACATTTATGGTTCTTCCGATGATACTACTAAGTCCGTAAATAACGGTTTCGCTGGCGAGTTTCTTTAAATTGATAGCTGTTTTTTTAGACGTTAGATATTGGACATTAGATGTTAGACTTCTAAAACGCTATGCTTGATTTTGGAAAAATCTAACGTCTAATATCCAACATCTAATATCTTTTTTAAAGACACTCCTGATTAATACCCAAGATGAAATTCTTCACCATTCCTACTTCTGTGGCGACCTCGGAGCCTGCAAAGCCCGATATCATCTCATCTCGCAAGTTTTGTTTGGCAAGTTGTGTAATTTGTTGAGAAATAGGCATGTATGTCCAGTGCCATTTTTCTTCATTATATCCTGTTGGTCGAGTCGCATCTTTAGGTGTGTAGACTTGACAAAAGCCAAATTGCGCACCATTAGCTAATAACCATTCGTAGACTTTCAATCCTTTTCCTGACTCAAAATAGTCATTCTCAAACTCATTGATATCAATATCTGTCCCCCAGTGATGACGGGATGTACCAGGCATTGAACTCCATTTCAGTATAGTCATGGCGCGGTCTTTTGGATTTGGCCAAGCTTTGGTGGCATCTTTTCCCCCTTCTATGAGGCGTTTGCCTGTCCATTTTGCTTCCCAGATGCGTTTTTGGTTTGCGAAATTTCGAGTAGCAGACTCTACTTTTAAATTAATGCCGTCTGCTTTTGCTGCCTCATACATTTTAATAAATGCCGCTAGAACGTCCTTTCGTAGGTAACGTTTTTCATCAGAGTAAGGCGGGTTTATTTCTGTAAAATCAGGATGTGTTGCTGGTTCGAACTTACCCATGATGTAATCTACGGTAAAGGTAGTATCAAGTAGCATCTCTGGCACTGGTGCAGGAGTAGAAGCAGGTACTGGCGTAGCGTTCGTTACAGTTTCTTGAGCAACTGTGACAGCTTGAGGTTTGTTTTCGGCGCAACTTGATAGCGCGATAAGGGCAAAGAAGAAAATGTAAAATCGCATAGTTTTCTGTAATGAGGTTAGTAAAATTAGGCGCTTTGATTTTTTTGAATCAAAGCGCCCAACATCAGAACGTCAGCAAAGTTAAATTTCTTTTACCGACTTACCAATTGAAAGTCAAATTTAGAGCGGAAGTCTAATATCGTAACTACTCAGGTATCGGTCACTTTAATCAAATTAGAGATTCAAATTGAAGAATTTAACTAAACCTCAACAAAAATTAGTGCCCGATATCTTTTCAGAGCTTAAAAACAGGTATCGGGCACTAATTTTTGTCTATTCCTACCTTAAATCTTGATTTTACAACTCTTTTTTAGGCAAAAGTGACCGATACCGACCTGAGTAGTTACCTAACATCTAAAGTCTAACATCTTTTTAGAAATACTTATTATAAACCTTATTCAATTTCTTATTGAATTTTTCGGTCATCTGATTCATAACCAAAAACTGTTTCTCGCCCGCATCTTTGTTGAAAAGTAAGCTTAAATTTAGAAGAATACCCGTACGTGCATCTTGCGGAAATGGATTTGGTAGTTTTTTTAATTGCATATCTAAAACATCAAAATCATTGATATTCATCGCCTCCGGAAAACCGTCATAGTCAATATGTAGAATGAGATATTCATCTGTTTTTAGTTCAATATTGGCATCTGGTTGCACGCGTTTGTCGAGGAAAATACCCGAAGTCGCACCATTTTTTAAACTCACAGAAGCGGTGTCATGCATGAAAAGAACTTCAGAAAAATCATAATTTTCATAAAAGGAAGTCATTAGGCGCGTATTAAATGCAGGAGTCATGGCACGGGTAGTCACCAAGACTTCTTTCATGCGCATTGCTTTTTGAGGGTCTAAATTTTTACTTTCTGCCAAGCGTTCTAACTCTGTCATCTTTTTATAATTACTAGGAAGTCGAACGATGAGTGTCGTGCTTTTATCTTTTAGTTTTTGTAAAGCTAACTTGGTGACGGCAATACGAGCTTCTTCGGGAAGAGCATCGCTGTACTCACTGGTTGTCGCACTAGTTTGCGCGGAGATTTGCCCCGCTAAAAACAGGAAGAGGAAGAGGATGGAATTTTTTTTCATGGCTTAGAATTTTAGATTTTAGCTTTATACAAAATCAATAACTTTTCCGAAACCCATACGGGCAAGCGAGGAGTTTCGGGATACAGTTAAGGCGCATTCCAAACTTAAATTTGAAATGCGCCTTAAAGAAAAGAAAATCTAAGCGTTTCTTTTCAATTTGTTATGTCGCCTTGTTGCGGAAATAGCGTTTAAGCTATGATTTCCGAAGGTTTTGTCCGTGCTTTTTCCCAATTCCAAGCAGTCAGCATAATTTCTTCGATGCTACGAGTTGGCTTCCAATGCAAGGCTCTCATTGAATTATTAGGGTCGGCATAGATAGATACGACGTCACCTCCACGGCGGTCACCCAAGGTATAGTTTAATTTTTGCTTTGTTACTTTTTCAAAAGCATTGATAGCTTCTAAGACTGTAACGCCTTCACCGATACCGAGATTGAAAATATCTGCTTTGGTTTCATTTCTACTTTCTGCTAAATATTCTAGAGACTTCACATGTGCATTCGCCAAATCCATAACGTGGATATAATCGCGGACACAACTACCGTCTCGTGTATCATAATCATCCCCAAAAACGGTCATGCTTTTACGTTTACCAATCGCGGTTTCCGTGATGACAGGGACTAGATTATTAGCTAGTGTTCCTGGTGCTTCGCCTAATTCCGCTGACTCATGTGCGCCCGCAGGATTAAAATAACGTAGTAAAACAGAATTCACATTACCTTCTTTCTTGGCGAAATCTCGGATGATTTGTTCTCCCATTTGCTTCGTCCGTGCATAAGGACTTTCTGCCTCTTCAAATGGTGTACTTTCTACTACAGGCAATGCTTTGGTATTCCCATAAACAGAACAAGAAGAAGAAAAGATAAAGTAAGGTGCATCAAATTCTTCGGCACAACGCAAGACATTCAATAAACTATTAAGGTTGTTATCGAAATACCCGATTGGATTAAATACCGAGTCTCCTACACTTTTGAAGGCTGCAAAATGAATGATACCTTGAATGTCTGGGTGGTCTTTAAAAATGGATTTTGTTGCTGTCAAATCTGTCAAATCTACCTTGTAGTTTTGGACTCTGACGCCAGTAACTTTCTCCACGCCGTCTAAGGCAGCTTCTGTTCCGTTAGATAGATTGTCAGCGGAAACCACTTCGTATCCATTATCAATTAAATCAACTAAAGTGTGGCTGCCGATATAACCGCAACCGCCCGTGACTAAAACTTTCATTTTTGCAGACATACTAAAAATAAGATTTTGGTGAATTAGAATAACAAATTTACGAAAAAGTAGCTTGAAATGTTCGGGCAATTCAAGCTAGATGTTGAGGTAACATTTAGGAATATTTAAAAGTTTGAATTGAGTGT
>CALDUB010000301.1 GCA_937923465.1 uncultured Saprospiraceae bacterium | reverse complement strand
AAATTGTAATAAACCAATGCGAAAACCAATCCCGTAATACAGTAAATTCCATAAGGTGTAAAGGACCAGTGCATGTAGAGTGTAGACATCGCAAACTGCATAGAATCCGCAGACGTATTGGCTATTTGAAGCCCCGAAGGTGGGTTAGCGTAGTGATAAAGCGGCTCTGCACAGCCCCAGAAAAGTATTCCTGTGGCGATAGTCGTGCAAATACTAATGGCAAACCAACGCCATTTCGTTAGCAAAGGTACCGCATCAATACCACCAATTTTCGTTTTTGCAATAGGGGAGAAGTAGGTTATTATCAGAATGATTAGGAAGATAAAACTGCTCCAAGAAAAGAGCCAACCAAACCTTTGAAGTATCCACGCATTGGCAGCGGAGATAATTGAAATGAATAAATCATTGTCAATTAAACTAAATGCAACGGTGGCGATTAAGAGAATTAATGGCGGATAGAATACGCGTTTGTTGATGCTGGATTTTGTGAAATTAGTTTCCATATAATGGCAAGGTATGAAATTCTTATACTAAACTAAAACTGCCGTACCAGTAACACTTGTAAGTGGATAACTTACAAGTGCCACCGGCACGGCAGCCTTCAGCTTGGTACGTAAGTGCCAAGATTTCAATAAGATTTACTATTTCACAACCTTACCTCCACCAGCAAGTACACCATTCAAAGAGTAGCGGTAAAAATAAGCACCACGCGGCAAACTTTGCGTTTGGATTGTAAACTGTGGATTTACAAAATTTTGCGTCAAAACTATCTTACCATTTGCATCAAAAACCTCTAAAAGACCCGTCTTAATATCGACTTGGTCATGAATAACTACGGTTGTTTCAGCAATCATAGGAGAGGGAGCAAAAGTTGCTTCTGCATTTGGAGCAACAGGGCACTGAATAATCGTCGGATTGATGAAATCCTTGCCCACTTCATGAAACGTCTCATTGGTAATCACAGGCAAATTAAAATCAAAATAAATAGCCGCAGAATTCTCAATCATAGTCCCTAAAGCTACATCTTCATTCTGTTTTAACTCATAACTAAAGAAACCATGTGAAGCAGGTTCATTAGTAAAACTATCTACCAATTGGATATCTGCAAATGTAAACTCTAAGATGTAATTCTCAATAATCCGCAAGTCATAAGGATGACTTGATGCGCCCAGTTGCAAGGAACTTACATCAAAACTCGGAGATAAAGTATCTAAAACCACAACATTAAATGCAGTATCTGTTCCTGTATTCTGAAAGCGAATAAAGTACTCAATACCCGTATTTTGGTCGATGTAATGCTCCTCTCCATAGCCTCGAGGGTTGGCATTTTTGTCATTTGGGTCATAAGCACCAATAACCTCTAAGCACAATTCTGCATGACTCTGACCATAGTTGGCCGTAGCAAATTGAGTAATAAAACCACCCCAGATTTCACTTTCTATGCACCCTTCAATGGAACTACTCGGAGCAGTAAAAAATGGTTGCGTAAGCTCTGGATTTGCTTCTATTCTATAAGTTCCATCATCCGTTGGATAAGTAAATTCCTGAGAGCCTCCAGCAGTCAATTGGTAAGTTCCTGCGTCTATAAGTATTCCATTTCTCAAAATACGATACTCTGACGGCGCACTCATATCACCTGTACCCGTATTGCTTAACGAAAGCAAAATATTCTCTTCACAGCTACTATTCGCTACAATGCTAGCTCCGCTCCAGTCAGATGTCGGACTGATACAGGGAGCATTAGGATATCCATAAGCCTCGGCACACAAAGTCTGATTTAAATCAGCATCACAAGACACCTCAACAACTAAATTAATCGTTCCACATTCTCCGACACTAACATTTCCGCTATCATTGCCAACATTAAAAACATAAAGACCCTCATCGTTGACCGTGTAAGGAATATTTGTAAGTAAAATATCAAAATAAGAAGGGATATTCAAGGTGACATAAGCATTTTCAGCCGTTATGGAACCTATGTTGCAGTAATCGATAACCAATTGATTTTCAAAGCATCTACGCCAAAAAGGAGCAATTAAGTCCACACTCAATTGAGCACACTCAATACCTGCTGCTGCTGATACTGCAAAGTCAACTTCTTGTCCCGAAAAATCTGAGTGGGTGACAGGCACTTGATTATCGCAAAAAAACCAAATGTCATTCGGAGCTTCAACCGAGACTGTATAATCGCCAATATTGGAAGGAATATCATAGTTTCCTTCGCTATCCGTAAATCCTAATCGGTAAACTTCGTCATTTGTTACAGTGACTTTCCAACCTGATAAATTTATCTCATCATCTCCCGAAATACAATCGCCATTCGAGTCAACACCTACATTACCGACAGTGTGTGCCATAGGTGCAGAGAAAGGCGAAAATTCAACAATCATGGTCTCTGACTCTAATGTTGTAATCAAAGTTTCACTCAACGAAAGACCAATCATAACGATAGGGATGTTAACCAATTCTAAAAAATCACCACCGCCTCCCATTGGAAAGACACCGTCCTCTACATTGGCTATAACCACCCCAACTGCGCCGCTTTGTTCAGCCCAATGAACTTTATCTGTAAAAAGACATTCTCCACGTTTGACTAACACAAATTTACCAGTGAAATCTTCGTCTGAACTAGTACAAAAAGTATTTGGAAGTTCACCATCGCCAATAGGTGCAAGAGCCAATTCTCCAACGATAGATGCTTCTACTCCAGGTCCCCAACCTAGAGCATAGTTTATTTCACCAGAACCATAAGACTCATACATGGAAGAAGGACTCAAAACGTTAAAGAAAAACGAATTTTCTTGTGCCGAAAGTTTTGTGAATGTTAGAAGAATAAACGTATAGAGTAAAAATCTTTTCATGTGAAATGTTTTGATTGGTTGTTATCTCGGAAGGTCAAAATAGGACTTCCGATAGCTTTGTTACCGTAAAATAAGAATTCCTGACAAAATAATAAATGCTTTTTTCTTTTAATGAATGATTTCAGACAAAAAAAGAGTAATAATTGGCTTTAACTAAACATTATATCCATTCTCTTTTGAAATGCGCAACCCTTCCTCTATATTTGCCGTTGAAGTCAAGAAGTACTTCACTTTTAGGTTTTTTAGAGAAAAACCGACGAACCTGATAGAGCTTAATTGCTCTATCAGGTTCGTTTTGATTTAAGACTAATTGATTTCTTTACTTTGTCACTCTGACGAAGAGAGGGAACCAAACAAACAATAAAGAAATGAAAATCGAATTAGCTAAAGAATACAAAGAGCAGTTAGATGCATTGGCTGAAGAGATTCAAGCGTCTGATGAATTACAGACGTATTTGGACACAGAAGAGGAGGATGACTATAATGCGATGAAAGAACAATACGAGCCACGTATTGCGATGTTGTATGAAAAAGTAGCAGAGTCTGACCCTTTGCAATTGGTATCTTTTGAGGAAGAAATCATGCGTGGAGAGTTTGAAGGTCTGTACTTGCCCAAAGCATTAGGTTTTTCAGTGCTACGTGGAGAAGGAAATGAGCGCGATAAGTACCAGCATCCTCAGGAACATTTCAAAAATATGTTGTTGGCAGTTTGTAATTCTGCGAACTTTGATATTTTGAAAAAACGTATGGGGCAAACCATTCAAATGGGTTTTGCTTATAGTTCAGATATCTGGGTGACCAACCTTATATCTGAAATTACAAACAAGCGTGTTCGTTATTACTTGCAAGGACACCGCCTAGACCGTTACCGTGACCCACGTTCTCGTAAAGTAGGATTGTTTCGCTATAAGAAACAATTTGTTAATGAAAACTACCAGTCTGCGCAGTTTCCAGAGACAATGAGTGAATTGAAAGTTCACTTCCGTGCAGTCAAAAGTTTCTTGATGTACCGTGTCAAATCTCGTTTTCCAAACGCGAATTTGGTACCACACATGAAGTCTTTTATCACCAATAAAATCTTTCAAGGAACAGAAGAACACTTACAACTTACGGGTTTGTATGCTTTCTTTTTTGAATTGAATGAGGCAGATACGACTGAACTGAAAAAAGTTATTGATAAGGTTCGTTCAGAAATGCCTGAGTTTGATGATAAGTGGATGGATTTTGTACTAGAATTACACAACAATCCTGCTTTTGACTTAAATCCAGAGGCTGACCAACGTATTGCTAATTTATTTGACTTGACATACAATGATAGTATTTCTGAGTTCTATAAATTAACAAATATCATTCACGCAGACGGATACACTAATCCTGAAGTACAGGAAGCTATTAAAAACTTCTATAACGGACACGAAGGTTTATCAGCGATAAACGAATGTGTGCGTAAGACGATTTTTAGCTACTTCCGTCGTTTTATGGAGAACTTGGAAGAAAGCCAGTATCCTGCCTTCATGGAAATGTGTAAGACTTTTAAAGTTTACATGGGTATTTTCTTAAACCAAAAATTCAATCAACGTCTGAAAGAATTGTGTATGGTTTATGTGAAAAAACTATTAAAAGTATACACTGACAAACGTGGACGTGATTACCAAGATATCAAGAAATTTATCGCGGTAACATTCTTAGATTTCAAATTCTTGAAGTCAAAAGAAATCGTAGAATTATTCAAAACACGCCGTAAGCGTCGTACTAAAGAAGCATAAGTTAAAGCGAAAAAATACCAAAGCGAATAAAGAGGCGAAAGTCTTTTTATTCGCTTTTTTACGTGGAGAGAATAAAGCTTGATAAATATTTTAATTTCAAATTAAAAATAATCGTAACATAAAACTTACTGAAAAGTATTAACTTTACAATCTAATGTAAAACAGAAATTCGAAATGGACATACTAAAAAAATACGCGGCACTACTCGTCAATTATTGCTTAGAAGTAAATGAAGGCGAAAAACTCTATATCAATACCTCTACACTAGCCGAACCACTTGTCCGAGAAGTTTTTCGGGAAGCAACGCGTCAAGGCGCACATGTACATACTAATTTTTCCTTTATGGGACAAAATCGTATCTTCATGGAAGAAGCAAAAGACTTACAGTTAACTTACGTTTCCCCATTTTTTAAACAAGTAGTAGAAGAGTTTGACTGTTACCTTTACATTCGCGCGCCTTTTAACTTGAGAGAAGACCAGAATGTCTCTGGTGCAAAATCTAAGATACGTGGCGCGGCAATGAAAGAAACTAATAATACCTATTTTGCACGTACAGCGACACGCGCATTAAAGCGCAACTTGTGCCAATTTCCAACCTTAGCCAATGCTCAGCAAGCAGGTATGTCTTTAGAAGGATATCAAAATTTTGTATTTGGAGCTTGTAATCTATTTGACGAAAACCCAACTCAATCTTGGCTTAATCGTCGAGCAGACCAACAAAAAACTGTTGATTTGTTAAATGGCCGAGAGAAAGTGCGTTACCGTGGAGATGGTATTGATATTAGTTTTTCTACCAAAGGTCGAACTTGGATAAATAGTGATGGACAAACCAATATGCCAAGCGGAGAGGTCTATACTTCTCCTGTTGAAGATAGTGTCAATGGCACGATACATTTTAGCTATCCAGGCTTGTACGGCGGGCATGAAGTAGAGGGCGTAACGCTTTGGGTTAAAGACGGTTATATTGAAAAATGGGAAGCGTCTCGCGGTAAAGATTTTTTAGACCAAATCTTTAGTAGAAAAGGAACGCGTCGTTTTGGCGAAGCAGCGGTTGGTACGAATTATAACATCAATCGAATGACGAAAAATATTCTTTTTGATGAAAAGATAGGAGGGACGGTACACATGGCGATAGGACAAAGCTATTTGCAGTGTGGCGGAAAAAACGAATCCTCTGTACATTGGGATATGATAACAGATATGACAAAAGGTGGTGAGATTTTTGCGGATGGAGAGAAGATTTACCAAGATGGACATTTTATCTTTTAGCAGAAAATAACTTGTTATTTTACCATTTTGAACATATTTTAGGCAGAATAACATAAGATTTGAAAGAATTCACATATATTATAGCGTGTTTTCTTTACATTTTTTATATTTTGGCGGACAATTGCGAAAAGCACCTAAAGTATTTTAAACCCGTAAACTGTTTCTGGTGTTAATTTGGCGGAAGTCAGACATTATTACAAACTGAAAACTACCCGAATTTAACCGAAACACTTGTAACTTATGTAGTTGTACAGAAATTAATTTTAGGATAGAAGTGTTGAATAGAATATAGCTTTCGAGCTATTTGCGTTTCACTATTTCAGTCATATTAAGAATAATTTCTAATGAACAAAATTATCATTTTTCTTATTTATATAATTAAGATGATAAAAGAGTCCTAAAAGAAATGATTGAAAAATTTAATTTTTTAGGTATAACTACTCTGAGAATGAAATTAAATTGTTAAACGAAAAACATCACCGGAACACGTGAATCAAGATTTTGCAATCCTAGAACTGAAATACGGAAACATCTACGGAGGTTTCCCTAACTTTTTCGCTGTCGCCGAAATATCTTTACTGGTATTTGAGCGCCGCACTAATAAAATATTTCTCGAGACTTTTATAAACACTGCTGACGTAGACTACGTTAGTGTTTATTCAAAAACTGATGACCTTGGGCACACGATTAGTCGTGAGCGTGAAGTTGTTAATATGAGAACTGGACGTCCGCGTCCATATAACGAGGAATTCCAACATGACGAGCAAGGTCTACGTTGGGCGTTTAGAAATTTACGCCCCGTACACATGAATGTCAAGCGTTTTATGTGGGGAGCTATGCGCAAGTACCGTGTCCAAACTCTTGTAGTTTTTGACGGTCGTCGTGATATCTTCTTGTGTGAAAAAGCAGGTGTTGAATTTTACAATACCAATATTTTTGACTTACAAAAAGCATTGAACAAAGAGACGGACTATCTTTTCTCTTTGAATAAACTTTCTAAGGTCATTAATTTCCGTTTAGACGGCTCATACTTGCGTTCTAACAACTTGGAATACTGGTTGCACCCGATTGCTGCCAAACAAATTATTCCAGGTACAGCAGGCTGGGATGCTGTTCGTTTACTCATGGTACATAATGAGTACGAAATGCACCACCAAGATTTTATTATGAAAGCAGCTCTGCTTTTAAATAAAATCCAAAAACGTAAAGAAGAGAAAGCTTTGGCTGCAGGTGAAGAATTACCAAAAGCTCCACCAGCAATGGGCGGAGATAAGGGGAAGAAAAAAGAAGAAAAGAAACCAGGTAAAATTTAATTTTAAATCACTTGGTTTTTGAATTAAACGTTCTCTGACAAATCCCATGATTGTGAAAAAATAAGAGTAAAACTCAAACGAGATTTGAGCTTCTTATTTTTTCTCAATCACATTTCACGAGATTTGTCATAGAACCAAATAAAAAAAGCGCATAACAGAATTCTGTTATGCGCTTTTTTTTGTTGAATAATCTGAGAGTTAGACAAATGTAATTATGTCTGTTTACTTCATGACTACAACCTTGCTCACTGTGCTATTTCCGTCACCAGAAATACGCACAAAATAAGTTCCTGCATAAACGGTAGAAACATCAAAGTATGCAATAGTTGTTCCTGCACTAATTCTTGATTGGATAATAGATTTTCCGTTCATATCAATTAGTTCAACATCCAAATCATCCTGTGTCAATCCAGAGACTTGTACAGCGATTAAATCCGTCGCAGGATTAGGAATAACAGAAAATTTCATTGCGTCAAACTCCGCCTCAGAAATAGCTACAGAACCTGTATAGATAGTTGTTGTTTCATTTACCGCGTCTACTTTTCTATTCTCTCTGTCTCCATAAAATGTAGGACCGACTACATATGGATAAGCAGAATTCCAGTTTTCATCAACTGTAGCGTAGTAAGCATAAGTTCCCTCTGGATACTCAGGAGTGACAGCAAAACGACCATTGTGTTCATCTAATACATCAGGTTCATCAGATGCTGTAAAAGTATAATCTTCGCGAAAATATCCCAATGGATAGTCGTCATTGATGGGGGCGCCCATATCAACAGAGCTACCGTCGGCATGTGTATCACGCACTGTCATGTCGGTACGTAAAGAGTAACCCGATTTGATACGTGTAATTTCTCCTGTTCCGTCTGTATTTTTGAAACCATAAGCACCATAGATAGGAAAACCATCATAAGCAAAGCCAATTAATGGTGAGTGAGCTGTCTCATCAATAGCATATAAACCCTCTGCATCATAAAGGTTACAAATGTCTGAAACAACATTTATATCTAACTTAAATGCCGATGGATTTTGGTGGTGGTGATAATTTCCCATCGCAGGGTGTGCTTTTGAACAGTCGAAGCCAGGCATTTCTGCAGGGATAGCATCACGGTTCCAATCCTGTTGACTTCCCATACCGCCTGGGCAAGTAGGATTGCCTGGACCTCCGCATAATGCTTCAGTCAGAGGATTCCATGCCACACCGTCACGGTAGTCAAATAGAGAGACACCATTAATGAAAATCCCGATGTTGCCACCTGTAGTATTGTCTGCATTTCCTGTGTTTGGCTGTGGATTAAGAGGCATTTTATAAATAGCTTCTTGGTCAGATGCCTGCGAAGGATTACCGTCAGGAAATGGACCTGTCGGATAAGCAGGAATACCTGTTGCCGTCACATAAACGAAGTCATCCGAGTATTCTACTTTTTGACAATTAACTAAAATGTTATTGTCAATAGCAGTAGAATTTCCCTGAACGTAGTAAGTTCCTGTTACTGTTGTGTTTTGTAGCCAAGAAGTAATGGCTGGACCTTGAGCATAACTCATAAAAGTAAAAGCCAAGAGGCTCATGCTAAGTATGATTCTTTTCATTTTTTTAAGTTTTAATTCGAGTGAAAATTAGATAGTGAGTGACTCCTTATTTCGCGTTACTTAATATGTCGCGCGGATATTTATTATCTGGATTAAAAACGAACTCTGAATCATTTAAAGTCAAAAGAAAAGCGATTAAATCTGTCTTTTCATTTGAACTAAGGACAATTGGATTTTTAAATTTTTCGGACAATGTTTTATTGTGTTGAATGCCTTTTGTGTAGTGATTTAGCACTTCGTTTAGGCGTTTAAAACGCCCGTCGTGCATGTATGGATGTGTAAACTTTAAATTGCGTAGAGAGGGTATTTTAAAAAGTAAACTATCTGCTTTTACTCCCGTGATTTGACCTTTCCCATAGTCATTTAAAGTTGTATCAATAGGCAATCCGTTATTGGCTAATTCATAGCTTGAAAACAGAGGCTCTGTGTGACAACTATTGCAGTTTTTTTGAAATAAATCATATCCGTTGAACTCCTGTATTGTAAATTCTTCGGTGCCTTTTTTTACCTTGTCATATTTTGCATTAGCCGAAATTAAAGTTAATTCAAAAGCCGCTAATGCTTGCAGGAAATGCTGACCCGTAACGATGCTATCTCTAAAAGCTGCCATGAATAGCGACGGATAAAGTGCGCTATTTTGTAACTTAACTATCACACTATCAGTTGTTTCGCCCATTTCACGCGCATCATTTAGAGGCGCCAATGCTTGCATGTCTAAATGATTAATCGCGCCGTCCCAGTTAAATGACTTTTGCCAAGCCAAGTTGAAAAGGGGAGGAGCATTACGCGTCCCGATTTGGTCATTAATACCATGACTTAATTCGTGGTCTGTGTGTGCAAAGCCATTGTAAGGAGAATGACAAGACGCACAAGAAATTGTGCCATCTTTTGATAAAATCGGGTCGTAAAACAGTGCTCTACCTAAGTTTATTTTTTCTTGTGTCAGCGGATTTTTTTCTAAATTATAAACTACGATAGGAAAGTGCTCTGGAAAGTCAAGAAACCCAAACTTGCTACCATAAAATGCTGTGCAAAAAAAGCCTACTACAAATAATATGTAAAGTTTTTTATTCATAAGAAATTAAAAAAGAAAGAAGGCAAAGATTATATGAATATACTATCCCTTTTCCTATAAATTTTCTACCAAAAACATGCTCGAAATCAAATGGCTCATTTCTACAGCCTCGTGATTTGGGCTCATTATTCGATAGGTGTCGGTTAGATTGATTTGTGATAATAATTTATCAATCGGTAAAGTGATTTCGAAGCCTTTTTCCGCTTTATTTATATTTAATTCTACTTGTTGCGCTACTAAATTAGGGGCTTGATAGCCTCCCAAATGAAAAGTGAATTCATTTTTACGTGCAGGACATTTTTTTGCACGACCCTCCAATTTGAAATTGATATAACCACTCTGCCATGTCCAATACATGCCATTTGTCGGGTCCAAATCGCCTCCCATTGCGCCCGAGACATTTGTCAAACTATCAATGCCAAAGGTAAATCTTATTTTATCAAAGTTCCCTGCGTATTCGTTTATTGCAATCTGTAAAGACTCTGGTTTTTCTAAGTCAATTAAGATGTGTTTCTTCTTTGATTTATTGACAACTTCCTCATTGTGAATGAACTGTAAGTCTGAGATATAGAAGCGTAAAACATCGAAAGTTATACTGTCTTCATTTTCTAATAGCTCGTAACTTTTCCCTAGTTCAAGAGGTTTTTCATCCACAGTCACATTAAATTTTACCTGTGAAATGCCTTGCTGTGCGCAAATGCTATAGGTGAAAAATAGAAAAGTAAATAAGAAAAATTGCTTCATTATTTTTTTCGCGTTACTAATAAATTGGACTTTGGACAGAAGGTATTAGACCTTAGATTCAAAAACATAGAAAATAAAATTAAACGTATTACTTTAAAAATCAAATGTTTAAATAAGTTATTGTTTTAGCGTTTCTTACTACATTCTAATTGTTTTGTCTAAAATCTAAGGTCCAACATCTTTCGTCCAAAGTCTGATAATAAAAGATGACTTAAAATGAAGACAGTTGAGTTTTAGAAAGACCTACCTTATAGAAGAGATTTTTTTCGCGTTACCTCCTAATGCCTCAGAGATTACTTTTTTCTTGTATTGTAGCTATTCACGGAAAGAAGAAGCTAGATTGCTTTTTCCATACAGTAGAAGGGTTCGGTACGCCCGGGGAAATAAGTTTCTCCTCTGATTTGATAGTTTCTTTTTAAGTAAAATTGGATAACGCGGTCATGTGGGATGAAGGCGTCTAGACGGATGACCGTGTAGTTGTTTTCTAATGCATAGTTTTCTGCAAAATCCATAAGTTTTCGCGCATAACCTTTGCCTTGTAATGTAGGAGTAATGGCAAGTCTATGTACGACTAATACTTTTTGGTCATCAAATTTCCAATCTATTTCTTTGTATTGCGGGTCTTGTTCTTCATTGAGAATGATGACTCCGACGAGTTGATTT
Organism: uncultured Saprospiraceae bacterium; assembly: GCA_937923465.1. Lineage (GTDB taxonomy): Bacteria > Bacteroidota > Bacteroidia > Chitinophagales > Saprospiraceae > JAHDCG01. Next base: position 14,790 of record CALDUB010000301.1, on the reverse strand, counting down.
TCATCTTTTAAAATGTAGGTTTCTCCTTTTTTAATATCACTCTGGACAATTTCAATGTTAGGATAAGCATCTGTCCACTGAAAAATACCTTGAGCATCTAAGGTGATTTTAGCATCTTGGTAGATTTTAAAAACCGATGCAATGTGAGTCAGAGTGGCGAGTTGTATTTGCATTTTTAGATTTCTATATATTCTGAGGTACCTGTCTTTTGCTCAGTATCCAACCATTCCCAATTCAATTTTAGATTGAGTTTCCCCTTAATCAAAGATACCTCAGCAATGGCTTTTCCTGCTTTTAATTCTCCCTCTGTTGTCAAGCATTGATAAAGCATGTGTAGTTTATCATATCTTAGTTCTGCTATGATTTTTCCATAACGAATAGTGCCACCGTGATAATCTGCGGTGACTAAATTGCCGTCTTGTTTGTATTCGAATACAGTATCTGAATTAACTGTCCCATTTTCCGAATTTTGAACCGCGTAAAATGTTTTATTATTGAAATCAAATGGCTTCATGATACAATTTTTGTGGCGAGACTTTCCCATTTTTCCATAGACATGCTGGGGTTTGCCAACGGCTTGAAGCCTACTTTTTCATAAAGAGTATGGGCATCTCTCGTACGTAATCCCCATTTTTTTACATCAGACAATTCAGGGTCTTCGAGGATGAAATTGATTAACTGCTGAGCATATCCTTTTCCATTGTAATCTTTGTCGATAAAGACATCCATAAGATAGGCAAAGACAACCATATCTGAGACAAGGCGAGCGAAACCTATCTGTCTGTCATCTAAGTAAATGCCATAGCAGCGCGAATGATTAATTGATTTTTGGACAGCTTCTATTGTTCTGCCTTTGCCCCAATAACTGTCGGTGAGAAAGTTGTGGATATAGGGAATATCCAATTTGTTGTGGTCCGTTGAAATAGTTATTTTGCTCATTTTACCTTATGAGATTTGAATGGTTTGTTACTTAATTGGACTTTGGACAGAAGATGTTAGACTTTAGGTTTTAAATACATGTAAAATAAATTTAATTGTATGTCTTTGAAATTCAAAGGGTTAAATAAGTGACTTTTATTGCATTTTGATTATTTTGTCTAAAATCTAACGTCCAAAGTCTAATACTTAAAGTGGTTTGAATAATGATGAGACGATGTGTCGATTACTATTCAAACCACTCTAACAATTTTAACAATACAAACTATATGAAATTTTATTTTTCCTCATGAACAGGACGGTGTTTTTTCTGCAAACCATGTAAAAGATTACGTAAAAACTGGTCATGACAAACACGATATTGTCTTTGCTCTGGTTTACGCAAAAAAGCTGAAATTTCGTGTTTACTGATATTCATCCGCACCAACTTAAAGATTTCAATGAGGTCAGTATCGCGTAGATTAAGTGCAATTTTTATCTTGCGAAAGATGAGATTATTGTTCAGGCTTTTCTCTGGTTTTGGCTGCGGACCATCTCTTTTTCCTCTGTGCTCGATGATAAAACCATTAAGAAATGGGGCTAAATCTTTGTCATACAACTCTTGAACCTCGGGGTCATCTTCTTTCTTTAGCCAAGCACTGACTTCTGCGCGTGTGGCTTTATAACCTCCATTGGCGAAGATTTCCATCATTTTATTATCATCGTAGTCAAATGTGTAGCGTAAACGGCGAAGAATGTGATTGTTTTGCATAATTTAGTATTGTTTCTGCAAAGGTGGAACTTTTTAAATTCAAATTCAAATTCAAAGCGCAAATTCAAATTTTAACATCGTATTGAGTTTGTATTTGATTCTTGAATTTGAATTTTTCTCATTCATTTTCTTACCTTCACAAAAAAAAGATAAATGACCGAAAATACCACCACACACTATCGCGCTTGCAATCTCTGTGAAGCTATCTGCGGCTTAGAAATTGAAGTGAAAGGAAGAGCAGTTGTCTCTATTAAAGGCGACAAGAAAGACCCTTTTAGCAAAGGTTATCTCTGCCCTAAAGCTATAGCCCTGCAAGATATTTATACAGACAAGAATCGCTTAAAACAACCGATTCGTCGTACAGATAATGGTTGGGAGACTATCTCGTGGGAGACGGCTTTTGATGAAGTTGCTAGCAATCTAAAACGTATTCAGAAAAAACATGGAAATAGTGCCGTTGGGTCTTATTTAGGAAATCCAAATGCACATAATTTCGGGTCAATTTTATTCTTGCCCGATTTTCTGAGAAGTTTAAAAACACCTAATCTGTTTTCGGCAACTTCCGCCGACCAATTACCGCATCATTTCGTTTCTCATCAGATGTTTGGGCATTATTTTGCTATTCCAGTTTGTGATGTGGATAGAACGGATTTTATGTTGATAATGGGCGCTAATCCATTGGTTTCTAATGGTAGTCTGATGACCGCACCAGGTTTTAGAAATCGCATGAAAGGCATTCAAGAACGCGGAAAAGTAGTCGTGTTAGACCCGCGAAAATCTGAAACTGCGGACAAAGCAGATGAACATCATTTTATCAAACCAGGTTCGGATGCTTTGTTTCTGTTGTCCATTATTCATGTCTTTTTTGCGGAAGATTTGGTTGATTTAGGACATTTGAAAGGGCACGTAAAAGGTTATGAAGCAATTGAGGATTTTGCAAAAGGATTTTCACCAGAAGAGACAGCGAAATTTACACAGATATCAGCAGCGGAGACGCGTCGTATGGCACAAGAATTTGCGGTAGCAAAACGTGCGGTATGTTATGGTCGCATGGGATTGTCCACGCAGGAGTTTGGTGGACTATGTATTTGGTTGGTAAATTTGGTTAACATTCTTAGTAATAATTTTGATAAAGAGGGAGGGGCGATGTTTGCTTCGCCAGCTATGGACACGGTGCTTGAGCGCAATAAGGGTAAAATAGGACGTTGGAAAAGTCGAGTGAGTAAAAGAGAAGAAAGATTTGGCGAATTGCCTGTGTCAGTGCTTTTGGAAGAAATCACAACTCAAGGTACTGGACAAATAAAAGCACTGGTGACCGCAGCAGGAAATCCTGCTTTGTCGACACCCAATGGAGCTTCATTAGAGAAGGCTTTGGAAGATTTGGAATACATGGTTTCGATAGATATTTACTTGAATGAGACGACGAAACATGCCAATATTATCCTACCGCCAACAACAGGTTTAGAGACTTCAAATTATGACAGTGTTTTCCATGTTTTAGCTGTTCAAAATACGGCAAAGTATTCGCCGCCAACTTTTGAAAAAACAGAAGAGCAAAGACATGATTACGAAATATTGCAGGAGTTAACGAAGCGTATGAATGCAGACTATCAGCCACGCTTTAAAACCCCAGAGGAAATGGTGGATATGGGGCTACGCTATGGCGAGTATGGGAAGTCTGGTATCTCGATTCAGCAATTGAAAGACCAGCCACATGGTGTTGATTTTGGTGCGTTACGTCCTGTTTTGCCAGAGCGATTGTTTACGGAAGACAAGATGATTGAGTTGGCACCAGCGTCTTTGTTAGGTGATTTAGACCGTTTGAAAAAGGTGTTTTTTGCAAAAGAAAACGAAACAACGAAAAAGAAATTTCAACTCATCGGTCGCCGTGATTTACGTACCAATAATTCTTGGATGCACAATAGTCATCGACTAGTCAAAGGTGGAAATCGCTGTACTCTTTTGATAAATCCTGCTGATGCAATAGCATTAAATATTTCTAATAATCAAGAAGTCGAGGTCCAATCGAAAACGGGAAAACTAAGTATTCAGACTGAAATCTCAGAAGAAATGATGCCTGGTGTAGTGAGCATACCTCACGGCTGGGGACATGATAGAGAGGGCATTGCATTAGACGTGGCAGCGGCACATGCAGGTGTGAGTATTAATGATGTGACAGATGATAAATTCATTGATGAGTTAACTGGAAATGCCGCTTTTAGTGGCGTTTGGGTGACCGTGACAGCTTAGGTTTTATGATGTGTTAGAGTGGTTTGATTGCTAAAAGAAGGCTTTACAGAAATGGTCAAACCACTCTAACGACAGTTCCTTAGTAAAAGTTATTGAATTACTTTTACTAAGACTCGATTTTTTTTTCAAAGCAAACGCTATTTTCTACGCCAGCATACTGTCCATAATTTTCAATGACTTGATAGTTTGCTTTATGATATAATTGTATTGCTTCAGGTTGCTTTTTTCCCGTTTCTAATATGCATCTTGTATAGCCTAATTCTTTCGCCCAATTTTCCAAATTTGTCAAAATCTGGGTTGCTATCTTGCGACCACGATATTGAGTATCAGTAAACATACGTTTTACTTCCATTGTCTCTGTATCATACTTTTTTATCGCTCCACATCCTACAGGTATTTCATTCCAGTACGCTACGATAGCATACTTTATTTGGTCAATTCCATTGTATTGGTCGTAGAAGTCGTGCTCCTCCCCGTCACTTATTTTAAGACTTGCATCTAGTTGTTTAACCAAGTCTATAAAATCTTTATTCTTTGTATTTGTCTTTAAAATGGTCAACATTTATTTTATTATTGTTGTAGAGTTTAACTAATTCCGTTCTTTGACAAATCCTCCCGCGTTGTGGGACAAGCAGTGATTGTAAAAAAATAAGAGTTCAAATCTCAACCTAACTTTGAGCTTCTTATTTTTTCTCAATCACATTCCACCGCTTGTCCCGTGCAACGGGGGGATTTGTCAAAGAACTACTAATTCTATATGTGAGGACCCCGACTGAATTACGGGATTTAGAAACAATTTCCCGTCTATTTTTACTTTGAACCCCGATAGCTATCAGGGAAATACCGTAGGATGTTGGCGGTTTTAAAAGCCAAAATACACGAGAAATATGCTCTCATATATATATGCTTAAATTCAAATAGCTTCTAAATTATTACTTGATTTTAGCTTTTAATTTTTTTTCCTGTCACACGATTTGACGGAAAACGAGAATCTTTAAAGTAAAAAACAGACGAAAAAACTTGCTCATTCAGAAAACTAGTTAAAATTAAACAACTTTTTAGAAATAATAAGGAAAAAAAGAAAAAATATTTATATTTTAAATTGTTGATAGTCAGTGTGTTATGTTTTTTGTTTGTTTTTATTTAAAAAAAAGACTTTTTTTTGAGTGACCAATATTGTAAAAAGAGTCTTTATTTTCTTGACCGACTGGAAAAAATAAATAAAAGGGAAATTATTATTATCAATTACTGATTTTTTAATTTGTTCCATTATAATTCTCTATAAGATTAGGCTATTTGTTTTTAGTATTTAAATGTGATTTTTCAATGCAATAATATCTAGAGTTTATCTTTTTATAGTACCCTAATACCATTTAAAGATATTCCGAAGAATTAGGTAATTTCTACTCTACAAAATATATCCTTACAAAGGATAAAATATTGAAAAATCTACTTGTTTGTATTAGATTAGTGATATGTTTTTAACATTGAAACAGCAGACTACCCGAATTTATTCGGGTAGTTTGATTTTTTACGATACAGTCCTCACAGCCTTTTAAATTTTTTGGGATTTTTTATTATGAAATACTTTATTGCTTACCCTCGCACTAATTCCATATTCCAAATTGATTGCTTTTTTGTAACGCTTTGTCCTTGTTGCGAGTCGCTTTTAGTGACTCGCCAATAAGAGGATAGATAAAGGAGGATTATTATTTCCTTATTACCAAATGATTAACTAACATTGTTCTAATATCAGTTAAACCCGTCTTAGGTTAAGAGTGTGCTTAGAGCGACAGACTATTAAAAATAACAGAATGAACATGCCTCTTGATGAGGAAAATATAGATGACATTACTGATAATGACCTCATTGTATTGATTGTACAAGAGGGCAGAAGGGAGTTAATGCATGTCATCTATGACCGTTATGCTGATAAGGTGTATCACAAGTGTATAAGTTTGAGCAAAGACCGCGTTTTATCGGAAGATTTAATGCATGATGTGATGGTGAAAATTTTGGCAAATCTGTCTCAGTTTAAGGGAACATCTGATTTTTCATTTTGGGTACATTCTATCACTTATAACTATTGTATGGACTATCTTCGTAAAAAGAAGAAAACTCATGTGACAGAAATATTGGATTATAATACATTTGATGCCATAGCAGAAGATGAAATAGAGCAAGAAAATAATATTTTAAAAGAATTGCGTTTAGAGCAACTAGCTCGAATATTTGAAAATTTAGATTCAGACGAAAAAGGAATGTTACTCATGCGCTACCAAGAGGGCTTGAGCATCAGAGAGATTGCTGAGATGCTTGATATAAGTGAAAGTGCAGTAAAAATGCGTTTAAAGCGTAGTCGTGATAGACTCGCAGAACTCTTAAAATCAGAGCAATGAAGGATAGTATAAAAAATACCCCTGAAAAAACGCCTCTGCAAGAGCATTTGGAATGTTTGTTTGAACAAATGTTACCAGAAGATAATGCGCCCGAAGATGTAAGAAGTAGAGTCTTTGATACTATTGATACTTTGTCTTTGGTTGGCGATTTAACAGCTCTTTTTACAGTAGAATTTGGGCAGAGTGAGTTTGAATTAATAGATTTGTTGGGAAAGGGAAAAGATAGCGATAAAAAATAAAACATGGAAGAATTAACGCATAGCAAAGATTTATTTTTAACAATGTTTAGAGCATTTGGCGAGAAGTTTATGTCCACACTTCCGAGTGTTTTGGGTGCATTATTCTTGTTTTTATTTGGTTGGCTTGTTGCACATTTAGTCAGTAAAGCGATTACTAAATTTGCGGAGAAAATGAAAGTTAACTCTTTGGCTGAAAAAGCAGAGGTTAATGGATTTTTAGAAACCGCAAATATTACATCTACCCCAGCTCAGATATTGGGTAAAATAATGAAGTGGCTTATCTTATTGCTGACAGGATTAATGGTGGCAGATACTTTGAATTTAAATATTCTAAGTCAAGAAATCGGTAATCTTATCGGCTATTTGCCCAAGTTGTTCTTAGCATTGATTTTCTTTATAGTTGGAACTTACATCGCTGGATTTGTACGTGACTTTATACGTGCTGCTACGGCTTCCTTTGGTATTTCTACGGGGCGCATGGTCAGTTCGTTTGTATATTACCTTTTGTTAATCATGGTGGCGCTGACGGCACTGCGACAAGGAGGAATGGATACAACTATCATCACAAACAATCTACTACTTATCTTGGGGGCCATGCTTTTAGCTGCCGCTATATCTTACGGATTTGCTTCTCGCGAAGTTCTCGAAAATATCTTAGCTACTTTTTACTCTCGTAAAACATTTAAAGCTGGACAAATCATAGAAGTAGAGGGAGAACAAGGAGAAATTGTTGCAGTCTCAACAATTAATGTAACACTAAAAAAAGACAACGGAGAGTTGGTTGTTATTCCTTCTCAAATGTTGATAAAGAACAAAGTTAAAATTAAAGGATAACCGGTATAACCCTTAAGATTAGTTTGAATTTTTGATTACAAGTGCTCAAGATAGGTTTCTATCTTGGGCACTTTTTTTACTCGGAAACTCTAATCCTTAACAATCGTTTTCCCCGACCAGATTTGTCTGCCTTCTTCTATGATAGAAAGAAAGTAAAGCCCAGTTGGTAAATCGGCATTTACATTAACCGTTGGATTATTAATTGATTGCTCCAAAATCAAGCTGCCTTGACTGCTCATGATTTGTAAACTTGTATTTTGACTGATTTCTCTTTCTAATTGTAAAATGAAATTGCCATTAGAAGGAGAGGGTGAAATTTTGACGGATGCTGTTGGAAGAATATTATTGACTGCGGTGTTTGTGTAAAGGCATTCTTCGTCTGTGCCTTCGCAAATATCTCGTATGCTGTAGTAGCCGTCCTCAAGTTGATAGATTAAAGACCAGTGTTGAATAATACCAAGACGAGAACCTATTCCTTCATAAAGAGAATAAAATAGTTCTCCATTAACACCTTCTTTTTGATGTTTTATAGTGTTTCGTTCTCCATGAAAACTTTCTATTGTAAATTCACTTACGAATAAAGTATCTGGAATTCCAATAAAATCAAAGCTTGCACAAACTAAAGTCGTGTCTTCAATCTCGGGTGCAAAATCGAAGAGTAAATGTTCTTCATTATCTGGAATACAAGGAGAAAAATATAACACAGGCTTAAAAAACACTTTTTTACTAGCATCTTCTCTTATTGCTCCTATATAATCTGTATCAATTATGGTATAAGGAGGCGTTTGAGGATTTTCTTCGTCGATAAAATCACAAGAATTTCCAGACCAGCTGATATCAAAAGAACGTTTGTACATTTTTTTGTAAGCCTGTCCTTCTATCATAGTATCTCCTCTAATGAGATGTTCAAAGAGTTCCGCACTCTCGTCTCCAAGAGTACCACATTTTTCAAAAATCCAATGCTTATCCTCCACAACCAAAGGAATATAATCCTGCGCAAAAAACGAAGTAGGAAATAACAAAATTAAAAAAGGTAGGTAACGGAGTTTCATGATTAGAGATTTGGCGAAATAAAATATTACATCAAAAGTAGAAGATAAACGGCACTTTTGTCCAAACTTAACTTACCCTTGTAATCCCGATGACCAAAAAATGAATGGATTTAAAAAGAAGAATAATAATTTTTCTGAATAAATATGAATTAATTCTATGGAATCTACCCATATATCCTCTCTATTTAATATATTTGCACTACCACATCGAACAATTTTTGTTTCACACACATCTTGATAACGGATAGTCAAATTGCCTTTTGGCTATTATTTTCCACACCCACATTATAATCCACAGATTTTTACGTCAAAGATGAAATTTCATCTTTATGCGTACATATTTTACACCACACACACTACATTCAAAAGATAAAAAATCGTACATCTGTTTCAATTGTCACAATTGACCTGTTGCATCTATTTTCATCTTTAAAATATTGAGAACATCCCAATCGGTTCTGTTTCACCATGGAACAACAACCCCCCTTTTGAAATTCTGATAAAGAATCTCATTAATTGTACCGCATTGCTAAGAAACCGTACTTTCTAATAAAAGTACATCTCAAACACAAAAAGATGATTAAATTTTACTTCACACTATTTATTTTAACAACTTGTTTTTTTACACAATTATCCGCACAAAGCCAGTATCCTGTTAATTTTCAAATGACTAATAATCAAATGAGATTTGATATTCCAGAGGGAGTTACTCATTCGGAAATTAATATCTGTGGTCTGGAAAAAAATGCCAAATACGACTATTGGATTGATGGCGTAATGAATACTTTTCAAGCAAAGAAAGATTGCTATACCCTCCCTTTTTTAGCATCATACACCGCAGATAAAGACTTTGGTTTATCCGTAGGAAAGAAAAATAGTGGAGCAAATCCAACTACATCTACGAAAATGTTGTCAAACATTGGAGTAGATAACTCTTTAATTCCTTTCGAATTAATCCGCAACGTACTTATCGGGGGCGACTGTTTTGATGTCACCAACGTCAGCCAAATCGGTAATGCTTCTGGAATAGGTTCTTTTTACAGTGGGACAGAGTCTATCGGAATTGAAAGTGGCGTTATCATCGCGACAGGTAATATAAATAATGCACCTGGACCAAACGACTCAAACTCTGCGGGCAGCAATCTACCAGGTGATGTCGTGTTGCAAGATTTGATAGACATGGCTACTAGTTCTGTTAATGATGCGACAGGTATCAGTTTTGACTTTACGCCAACGACTGAAATGATTGAATTTGAATACGTCTTTGCTTCGGAAGAATATTGCGAATTTGTTAACTCTTCTTACAATGATGTTTTTGGATTTTTTATCAGCGGACCAGGTATTAGTGGAGAATTTGAATTTGGTGGAGAAAACATTGCACTCATCCCTGAAAGTTCCGACAATGTTGCCATTAATAGCGTTAATCATTTAGAAAATTCAGAATTTTTTATTCCAAATAGCTCTACTTGTAACGATGTTCCAACTAATCCTGAAACGATTCAGTATGACGGTTTTACTTCCGTTTTAACAGCCTATGCTGAGGTTATTCCTTGCGAAACTTATCACATTCGTTTAGTTATCGGTGACGTTAGTGATGCGCTTTATGATTCTGCTGTATTTTTAAAAGCAAATAGTTTTAGTGCAACGGGAGGAGCTATTGTGGAAGCAAATTCACCATTCACGGGCACAAGTTCTGCTTATGAAGGCTGTGAAAATGGCGAATTTATCTTCTCAAGAAGTGAAGACCAAGACGTAAACGAGACTTTAGATATTGAATTTTTTGTTTCCCCAGCAGGAACGGCTGAAGTAAATCAAGATTACCTTCCTTTTCCGACTACGATAACTATTCCTGCGGGACAAATGACTGCGACAGTACCTGTCGAAATTATTAGTGATGACTTGATAGAAGGTGCAGAGTCTTTAATTATTGAAGTTCCTTCATCTTGTACTTGTGATGAAAGTATGGTCGAAATGACACTGCTAGATGTCGCACCGATGCAAATCGAACCTACAAATCCAACGATATGCGGTACCGAAAGCGTAAACTTGAATGCCAATACGCAAGGAGGAATGGGGACTTATGAATACTTATGGAGTACAGGTTCTACTCAATCGTCGATTGATGTTCCTGCATTTGGAACAGGTAGTGAAAATTACTCAGTGACAGTGACTGATGAATGTGGTAATCAAACGAACGCAACGAGTGTTGTGACGGCTGTAGCGCCACCTGAAGCGGTGATAAGCGGCGAAGCCGACCACTGTGAAGAGGATACACAAACTTTGGTTGATTTGATAGTAGAAATGACAGGAGAGGGACCATGGGAATTGACTTACAGACAGAATGGTATTTTACAAACGCCAGTAGTCGCGATGACTAATCCGCATTTTTTGAGCGTAAATGGACTGGGGGATTATACATTGGAGAGTGTTAGTTACATGGACGGATATTGTCCTGGTACGGTATCAGGTTTGGCGCAAGTTGTTGAGTCTGCATTGCCAACGGCATTTATCAGTGGTACTGGAAATCACTGTGAAGAAGATACTCAAACTTTAATAGACTTATCAGTTGAGTTTACAGGAAGCGGACCTTGGGAATTTTCTTACCGAAAAAATGGTGTTTTACAACCAACGATTTCTACTACAGACAATCCTTATATTTTGAGTGTAAATGGATTGGGCGATTATGAGTTAGAAGATATTAGCTTCGCAAATGGCTATTGTGATGGGACAGTTTCTGGTGCTGCGGCGATAGTGGAATCTGAATTGCCAACGGCATTTATTAGCGGTACGGGTAATTTTTGTGAAGAAGATACGGACTCATTTATTCCTTTGACTGTCGAATTTACAGGAGAAGGTCCTTGGGAGTTTTCTTACAGTAAGAATGGTATTTTTCAAGCAGTTTTAACTGCCAATACAAGCCCATTTACTTTTGAAGTAAATGAACTAGGAACATATACTGTCGAGACAGTTAGTTATCTCAATGGTTTGTGTGACGGAACGAGTGCAGGAACTGCCGAAGTAATACCAACGGTACCACCTACAGCGTTTTTATCAGGAACGGGAGAATTGTGCCCTGGACAATCAGATACTTATGTTTACTTACCTGTAGAGTTCACAGGCAATGGACCTTGGGAGATTACATACAGCCACAATGGTATTACACAAACACCCGTGACGACAAACGAAAACCCTTACTTTTTACCTGCAAATGCAATCGGTAGCTATCAGGTACAAAGCGTGTCTTATTTGAATGGATTGTGTGATGGAAGTCCAACGGGATTTGCAGAAATCACAGCAGCAGTCATCGATATAGAAGTAGAAGCAACGGACGCCGAATGCCCTGATACAAATACAGGCAGCATTCAATTAACAGGTTTGAATGGTACTGCACCTTACAATTTTACATGGAACGACCTCGATTTAACAGGCGATAATCCTTCTGATTTATATTCCGGCGAATATCAGGTAACGATGACCGACGCCAATGGCTGTATAGCTGAAACCGTTGCATTCGTTGCCCAGCCGTCGCGCATTGTTGTGGAGTCTGAGAAATTAGAAGGTCTATGTGATGGCGATAAAGGAAGCATTATTTTTACGGAAGTACAAGGAGGGACGCCAGATTATTTGTATTCCATAGGAGAAAATATTTTCACTACAAATCCTGTTTTTGAACGTTTAGACGGGGGCGAATACAACTTAGTCGTACAAGATTTGAATGGCTGCGAATGGACCGACAAAGTAGAAATAATAGAACCAGCACGTATTGAATTATTTGTCGAACCAGTAGCAACTATTGGATTGGGTGACTCGCACGAAATTGACGTGCAAACGAGTATTCCCAATTGGCAAATCACTGATGTCGTATGGACAAATGTAGAAAGCTTAGATTGCACAGATTGCCTTGACCCTGTTGCTAGTCCTTTGTCTACGACATCTTACGTTATCGCAATTACAACAGACAAAGGCTGTAAAAAGTCTACTTCTACTATCGTTCGCGTTGACCGTCAAGATACACCTGTTTTTGTGCCAAATGCTTTTAGTCCAGACAACGATGGAATTAATGACCGTTTGACTGTTTTTGCTAAAGAAACGGCTGTTGTCAATGTCAAGTCAATGAAAATCATGTCTCGCTGGGGCGAAGCTATCTACGCTGATAGAGATGTTGCACCAAACGATATCTCTCGCGGTTGGGACGGTTTACACAAAGGAAAACCTGTAGATAATGGGGTTTTCTTATGGTATGCTGAGGTAGAATACATCGACGGTACTTCGGAAATGCTAAGTGGAGACGTGACTGTATTAAGATAGCTTATTTAACGATGAACTATGAACGGTTTAACTATGAACTCCGTCTCAGTAAAGGCTATTACTGAGACGGGGTTCATAGTTTATAGTTAAATCGTTCATAGTTAAAATTTCACATTTCATACTTCATATTTTCTCTCAAAAATTCATATTTATCAAAATTCCTAAACCTAAACTGTCAGCTACTGTTACTCTCTCATGAAACAGGCAGTCGTCATTGGTGCAGGAATAGCAGGATTAGCGGTTAGTTTGCGTTTGCGCAAACAAGGCTTTGCTGTGTCTGTCTATGAAGCCAACAGTTATCCGGGGGGCAAACTTTCTTCCTTTGAACAAGATGGCTATCGTTTTGATGCAGGTCCTTCTCTTTTTACGATGCCTCAATATGTAGATGAACTTTTCCAACTCTACAATCTTCCAGCTTCCGATTATTTTCAATACAAACGAAAAGAAACTGTCTGCAATTACTTTTGGGAAGACGGCAAACGATTTTCTGTGCCAGCAGATAAGCAAAAATTTGTCGAAGGCGCGAGCAAAGAGTTTAATGTGCCTGCGGAAAAATTGCAAAAATACCTCGCTGATAGTCAAAAGAAATTTGATTTAACAGCGCCCGTTTTTTTAGAAAAGTCACTGCATAAAGTGGGTACTTATCTCTCTATGGAGACCTTAAAGGCTTTTGTCCAATCTGCTTCAATGGGCATCACTACCAATCTAAATAACATCAACGAAAGTCAAATTAAAGAACCACATTTGGTGCAGTTTTTTAATCGATTTGCGACTTATAATGGTTCTTCGCCTTACAAGACTCCAGGTATTATGTCGATGATACCGCATTTAGAAATGCATCACGGGACGTTTTTTCCAAAAGGAGGAATGGCAAAAATTACGCAAAGTCTGTACGATTTAGCAAAAGAACAAGGCGTAGAGTTTCATTTTTCGCAAAAAGTGAATAGAATCATTGTGAAAAATGGAAAGGCAGAAGGCATAGAAACGGCGGAAGGTCTCAAAGAGGCAGAGGTCGTTATTTCCAATATGGATATTTTTCCAACCTACAAGAAATTGTTGGTAGACCAGCCTTATCCCAAACAAACTTTAGCGCAGGAACGCAGTAGTTCTGCTCTGATTTTTTACTGGGGAGTAAAAAAGAAATTTCCAGAATTAGACCTCCATAATATACTTTTTAGCAAAAAATATAAAGAAGAGTTTGATTATATCTTTGAAAAGAAAAGTCTCTCAAACGACCCGACAGTTTACATCAATATCAGTTCAAAGGAAGAAACAACAGATGCCCCTGAAAACTGTGAAAACTGGTTTGTGATGATAAATGCACCTGGGAATTATGGACAAGACTGGGAGGCAATGATAAGCGCTGCTCGCGAAAATATCTTAAAGAAAATTAAAAACACATTAGGTGTTGATTTAGAGAGTTTAATTGCGACAGAAGCCATTTTAGACCCACGCAGTATTGAGTCAAAGACGAGTTCTTATCGTGGGGCTTTATACGGAGCGGCTAGTAATTCAAAATTTGCAGCCTTTTTACGTCATCCAAATTTTACTAAGAAAATCAAAAATCTATACTTCTGCGGTGGTTCGGTACATCCGGGCGGTGGTATTCCTTTGTGTTTATTATCAGCGAAAATAGTGTCAGAAATAATAATTAACGATGAACTATAAACGGGTTAACGATGAACTTCGTCTCCCTAAAGTGTCATTGATGAGACGAGGTTCATAGTTTATAGTTAACCTGTTCATAGTTTAATTTTTTATCAAAAAATTATGCAAGAAGCAATGAATCTATACAAACGACCCTTTTCAGTTTTTCTGGTTTGGTTATTCGTTTTGTCTGCTTTAATTGGCATCAGTATGGGATACGTCAATTGGTTTATCCCAAAAACACCTCTGAACTTAGTTCTTGGGGCTGTTTTACTGTTCCTCAATTTTCCAATAAACAACGCCAAAACCTTAGCACTTTGGTGCTTTGCTTTTTTTGTAGGTATGACGGTTGAAATTATTGGCGTGAAGACAGG
>CALDUB010000300.1 GCA_937923465.1 uncultured Saprospiraceae bacterium | reverse complement strand
TCTCTAATTTTCTTCAAAAAATCCTTGAATACCGTGTTCCGACGCTTTGCTCGGAAGTCCCTCTATTGAATTATTTTTTGGAGGAAAGTAGAGGAAAAAGACATTTTCAGAAGAGTATTTTATAAGGGTAACAAGTCTAATAATCTTAGTGCTAAAGTACGAAGCTAAGTAGTGCCGTTGCGTTGCAACTTGAATACCTGTTGTTCTAACTGTCCAATTTTTACAATGTAAGCATTGCCTTTCTCCCTTTCTTTGCAGTAAATCTTTCTTTGATAAACTTCTTATCATAGAATCCAAATCAATGCAAATGAAAAAATACTTAGCTTCTCTCATCTTTCTCTTCTCGATTAGTTTCTCCCTCACTGGGCAGTCTACATTTTTCGAGCAACCCGTTTTTTCCATCAGTTTCATTAATCATTCTGTTGGTATTCCATTCAAAGATTATTTTAAAAAGCCATTCAATTTTGGTGTCTCGCTGGCAGCAGATTTTAGCTACAATGAGAAAAATTTTCAAAAATTGGAATTAGGTTGGTATCACCATTCTAATTTAAATACCGCATTGTGGGTCAAAAGCGATTATGTCCGCAGATTTCAAACTGAAAAAGGATTTGTAGCAGACTTACAAGCAGGACTTGGTTATATACTTGATTTTAGCGAAAAACAAGTTTATGAATTAACAGAAAACGGAACGTATCAAGCAGGCAAAAATCAAAAAGGAGGATTCCTTGTTGGTGCAGGATTTGGTGCGGGTTATCGTTTTTTACTCAATGAAGAAAAAATCGGATTGACCCCCTTTGTCAATTATCAATCAATGCTGCAATTGCCTTATGGTAACCTCTTACCCGTTTTTCCGCATAATTTACTGAGTGTTGGTACTCGATTTCAATTCTTAGAATAAGCATAATTCGGACTTGTACTCTCGATATAGGCATCCATTTTTCTTTCCAAAATTCAAAAACAACCTTCAATGAAAATATTAAAACTTTCCTTATTCATTATCTCAATTTTACTATCAAGTTGCAGTCGCGAAATAATGATTCCTATTTCAACTTGCGAAACACAAATAGAAAACATAAATCCCAATCATCCACAAGCCGCAGAATTTCAAGCTTTATTAGACAAATACGTCGCAAAAGGTTTCCCTGGAATAACGATGGTCGTACAAACGCCCGAAAACGGGAAGTGGATTGGTTCGTCAGGTGTCTCTCGCATTGAAACACAAGAGCCCATGAAAAATTGCAATGTTTATCACTCTGCCAGTGTAGCGAAAACCTATCACGCGGTAGCTGCCATGACTTTGGTAGAAGAAGGGAAATTGGATTTAGACAAGACGATTGATACTTATTTGCCTTCATGGATTTGTGATGATTTAGCGAATAAGAATACGGCAACCGTCCGTCAATTAATGAGTCATACTTCGGGAATTCCTGATTTTATCGAGGACATTGACCACGTTTTAGATTACTTCAATGACTTAATGGGCACGTTTACAACGGAAGAATACCTGGACTATGTCTGCGGTGACGAGGCTCTTTTTACACCAGGCGAAAAAGTAACTTACTCCAATACAAATACAGTTTTATTAGCTTTAATCATGGACGAAATCGCTGGCAGTCATGCCGATGTCATCAGCGAAAAAATCATTAATAAACTAGGATTAAAGCAAACGTTTTATAAAAACGAAACAGGTTATCCAGCACCAGAAGGTGCAGTCAATACTTATGTAGATTTTAGAGAAGATGGAAAAATGATAAACAGCACCGAAATAGAGCGCAATTTTGCACAAATGAATATTGGTCATGACGGGATGATGGCTTCGACGCATGATTACTTCCTATTTCTCCAAGCATTATTTTCAGGAGAATTGGTATCAGAAAGTAGTTTGGAACAAATGACAGATGTTACATCTTATCCTGCCAGCTTAATCACGGGGGAAGGTCTTGGATTAGAAATAACAAAAACTGCTCTAAATGACCTCACACGAATAGGGCATAATGGCGGTTCTTTGGGCGCCTCCAACAATGTCTTTTACTATGTCGAAAAAGATACCTACATCGTGATTTGTAGCAATTTTGGAGACTTTTTGAATGGTCCTTTGACGGAGTTGACTTGGAGTGCTTTAATTGGAAATCGGAATACTTTGCAAGGGGAGGTGGAGTTGCTGCTTTTTGGGGAAGAATAGGTGTCAGCTATCAGGAGTCAGGAGTCAGCCGAGCGTGACGCTTTCCTGACTCCTCTTATTTCAATATCATATCCGCCGCCTTCTCCGCAATCATAATCGTCGGCGCATTCGTATTCCCGCGCGTCACATTAGGCATCACAGACGCATCGACAACGCGTAGAGATTGGATGCCATGCACGCGCAATTCACTATCCACAACCGCCATATCATCATTTCCCATTTTACAAGTACTCGTTGGATGATAAAGCGTTTCGCCCGTCGCGCGGATGAGGTCTTCAATTGCGGCATCGTCTTTCATTGGACCATCGGGAATATGGAAACTCTTAAAGTAAGGTTGAAATGCTTTTGTTGCACCGATTTTTTCTGCCAATTTATAGCCCCAGATAGAACGCTTGACGTCATCATCTGTGCTCATATAATTGTGGTCAATCACTGGCGCAACTCTAAAGTCAGAAGAAGCCAATGTAACCGTTCCTTTACTCGAAGGGTTCAAAATTTTTCCTCCAATAGAATAACCATTGCCTTTCGTTGGATTAGCAAAACCGTGGCTGGCAAAATAATTTGGTGCAAAATGATACTGTGTATCAATCGCAGGTTGGTCAACCGATGAC
>CALDUB010000299.1 GCA_937923465.1 uncultured Saprospiraceae bacterium | reverse complement strand
ACGCTTGGTAGCCTATTGATTTATGATGTTCTTTAAGTCGCATCGCGGCGGCACGAAGTAAATAAGCACTGAAAAATTGAAGTTTAAACAAAAAAAGTCATCCCAAATTTTCAAGATGAAAATTCGGGATGACTCATGTTTGTCCTATCAGGAAGTTTGTTGGTAGTTATATTTTTACAACTTTACCCTTGCTGATTATCTTTTTAGTTCCACCAGGCATTGCATAGTGCTTACCTCCCAATACATAGTAAATCTCTACAGCATAATTCTTACTTTCTTTCAATTCGCTGTTAAAGTAATCCACCATAAACATATTGCCATTGTAAGTGATAGGAAATCCTGTTTCAATTTTATCGCCTGGAGATACTGGATTACCTTCATTAAAAGGCAATACTTTTCCTGTATCCAAATCACGGATAATAACCGCGAATTCTTCGTCCATGATAGCGCGCGGACCTTCTTTGTGTTGTAAGTGAAACTGAAGATTAGTATAACGCCATTTTTTAGGCTTAATTTTACGCATATCTTTAGAGTCCTTACGTTCGCGCGCTTCCACACCAACAAAAGCAATATTAGTATTTGTAACGATGTCAGCAATGCGTTCTTGGCGCATTTTTTCTATTTTAGCAAGACGAATTTCATCCGTTACTTCTTCTTTTTTGACGAGTGCACTGCCTAGTTTGCCGTCATACTTTTTGATTCTTCCGAGCAAATTTTGTTTCTGTGCTTCCAATTCTGCAATTTTTGCAGAATTATCTTTGCGGCTACGAGACAAGCGTGTGATTTCTCTTTTTAATTCATCAATTGCTTTATTACGTTTAGCAATTTTGCTTTTGTAAGCACGAATGTCAGAAGCTTGGCTTTTGACTTGTTTCTCTAAGCGCGCAATCGTGTTTTCATATTCCTCAATACGTGATTTGAGTTCTGAAACCTCAATTCGTAAATCTTCAATCTGCTCATCTTTGACCGTATTGTCTTCTTCCAACTTGCCAATCGTAGATTTATACTCAACGACTTCTTGTTGGAGGCTTTTGCTTTGGTTGTAAGAAGCAATTGTAACTGTTGTTAAGGAAACGGCAATAACCGAAGCGATAATGATAGCGAGTGTCTTATTCATGTTGTCCAAGGATTTAATTTAGGTTTAGCTAAATTATTAATGTGTCGATAGTGTTTTCGAGCAATTTATTGATAATAAATAATAGTGTCTGGTTACTTAAAGGGGGGAGGTTATTTATTTCCAATAAGTAAAACACAAGCTACAATTTTGCGTAAAATATAACAAAATGTCAAATGTGATTTTGCTCTAATGTTTTATTAACTGAATATGAGGTGTTTTTGGTTCAGTTTTTATGTTAAAGTTTAGATTATTTAAGCTTTTTTTTCTGGGGAATAGATTTAGAGTAAGAATTCAACGGTTTAGCATTTTTTCATCACTAAAGAAATTGATAAGGGCTTTCTGAATGAAAATACCCTGATTTTTGCCCTACAGAAGCATACTAGTGCAACTTTCTAAAAATAATAATGTCATTTTTTTCAATCTGATTTAGTAAACTAAAGGATTAGTTTTAATTGGTTTTTACTCAAAATTCAAAATTAATTCCATTCACCAACACCGACTAATTTAATGAAATTATCACCAACTTTAATCATCGCACTTTTACTGTGCACCGTATTTACAGCCTTTTCACAAGAAACCCAAGACACTATTAATCGCCGTATAGTGACGACTGCTCGCATTATTGGCGAGTCGCCTGTGCTCGATGGTATGTTTGATGAGCCAGCCTGGAATCAAGTTGAATGGGCGACAGATTTCCACGAAAACGAACCGGATAATGGTGTTAAAGCAACTCAAGAAACGGCTTTTAAGATATTGTATGATGATAAATTTTTGTACATCGCTTATCAATGTTTTGATACAGAACCAGATAGTATTGTTAGTCGCATGAGTCGTCGAGATGGTTTTGAGGGAGATTGGGTAGAGATAAACATTGATTCTTATCATGATTTGCAATCTGGGTTCTCATTTACAACTTCTGTTTCAGGAGTAAAAGGAGATGAGAGTATCACCAATCAATTTAACTGGGACGGTAGTTGGAATCCCATTTGGTATTTAAAGACTAAAATAGATGAAGAAGGCTGGAAGGCTGAGGTAAAAATACCATTTTCTCAACTTAGATTTTCGGCTGCAGATGAACAGGTTTGGGGTATTCAAGTCAACCGCCGTCATTTTCGGGATGGCAGTCGCTCGACTTTTCAGCCAATTCCAAATGGAGTGTCATATTGGGTACGTGGTTTTGCAGAATTACACGGGATACGAGGCATTAAACCACAAAAACAGAGAGAAATCCAGCCGTATGTAGTGGCAAAAGCAGAGTCTTACCCAAGTGAAGATGGAAATCCATTTGCCGACGGTAGCGACACACAGCTCAGTGCAGGTGTAGATGGCAAGATTGGTATCACGAATAATATGATTTTAGACTTTACGATTAATCCAGATTTTGGACAAGTAGAGGCAGACCCTTCCCAATTGCGCTTGGATGGTTTTGAGCAGTTTTTTGAAGAACAACGTCCGTTTTTTGTTGAAGGAAATCAAAATTTTAACTTCCGTTTGTCTAACATGGATGTGTGGGGAGGATTTAATAGCGACCGTTTGTTTTACTCGCGACGCATTGGTAGTAATCCCAAAGGTTACCCAGATACCGATGACAATGAATATGCAGATATTCCAGAAAATTCAACAATTTTGGGTGCGGCAAAATTAAGTGGACGGACTCAAAAAGGGCTTTCGATAGGAATATTGGAAAGCGTTACACAGAAAGAGCACGCCATTATTGATAAGAATGGAGAACGCCGCGAAGAAATGGTAGAGCCATTGACGAGTTATTTTGTAGGACGTGTGAAGCAAGATTATAATAATAACAACACGACTATCGGTGGTAGTTTTAATGCTGTTAATCGCCAATTAGGAGACTCAGATATGCGCGATTGGTTGACGGACCAAGCTTATACGGGCGGATTGGATATTTTGCATAAATGGAAAGACCAAGAGTGGCAATTTCAGGGCTCATTGTCTGCCAGTCAGGTCATGGGGACGCAGTCTGCTATTCTAAACAAACAAACGGACTTTCTACATGCTTTTGACCGTCCAGATGCGGAACATTTAGAAATAGACAGCACGGCTACTTCTATGTTTGGTCATGCAGGGTCTGCTAAGATAGCTAAGTATGGAGGTAAATGGCGTTTTTCTACAGGAGTGACTTGGCGCTCACCAAAGTTAGATTTGAATGACATCGGATTTATGTCCAATACAGACGAAATTAATCACGTTTTTTGGGGCGGATATCGTCTGCTTAAGCCAACAAAAGTGTTTAACTCAGCGGGCTTAAATATCAATAACAGAAATACATTTGATTTTTCAGGAAGATTTTTAGCGCAGTTTTTTAATACAAATGGTTTTCTCCAATTCAAGAATTTTTGGAGCGTAAATGCTAATGTGCACTTTGAAACTAGGGACATTTCGCGCCGTGCTTTATTTGGCGGACCAGCTCTTAATCGCCCAAGAGGTAGATTTATGAATATAAATCTAAATACTGACCAGCGTAAAAAAGTATCTTTCAATGTGTGGACAGGACAGGGATTTGCAGGACAAGGTTCTTTGCGCTCAGAGGAAGTTGGAATGTTTATGAAAGTACAACCGACGAATGCTTTTAGCTTTTCGATAGCACCGAGTTACAGTAAATTTTTCCGTAGATTTCAGTATATCCCTTATGAAAATATCAATGACGGCACGCGTTATGTCGGTGGTAGTTTGAATCAGCAGACACTCGATTTGACCCTGCGTTTAAATTACAATATCACGCCTAACTTAACAGTTCAATATTACGGTGCGCCATTTATTACACATGGTGTTTACAGTGATTTTAAAAACATCATAGACCCATTGGCAGAGAATGATGATAGATTTGAAAAGTATGGAGATGCGGTTGTTTACGATACTGAAAATGATTACTACTACTTAGATAGAGATAAGGATGGTTTGCAGGATTGTGATAATTGCGACTTTGGAAATCCTGATTTTAGCTTCATTCAATTTCGCTCCAATATGGTGGCGCGTTGGGAATACACGCCAGGTTCAGAGTTGTTTTTAGTGTGGTCGCAGAATACGACAAACTCGGGTAATCCAATGGATGAATTGGTGCCTACTCTAAATGAAAATCTATTTCAAGAGAAAGGACGAAACATCTTTTTGGTAAAATGGACTTACCGTTTTATTCTCTAATCCGTAACTCAGCTTTCCAAGCTGTAAAAAACGCTCGCCGAGATTAATTTTTCAGCGAGCGTTTTCTGTGTATGACTTGGTCGGAACACGGAAAAACACGGATTAGAACGGATTTTTTATTATCACCGTTATTAAAGAAGAAACAAGTCAAAATAGAAAAATCCGTGTCGAATCCGCGTACGTCCGTGTTTTTCCGCGTTCCAGTCGAGTCATAAGTGAACAATATCTAAAAATAGATGTATATACATCAAATAAGTTTAGTAAATTTGTCAAACAGTCAAAATTATTAAAAAATGGACCGCAAAAAATTCATTAAGAATTCCCTCATGGGACTGGCAGCCACAACGATAGCACCGCAAGTCATCAAGGCTAAAACCAACGAGGACACCAAAGAAAAAGCAACGGAGTTAGCTCAAGTTGGCTTCAATCATATGCCAAATAAGGAAGAACGAACTATGAAAACTGTATTACACCGTGCCAATACACGTGGACATGCCGACCATGGTTGGTTAAACACGCACCATTCTTTTAGCTTTGCTAATTACCGCAATCCAGAACGCATGAATTTTGGGGTGTTGCGCGTCTTAAATGACGACAGCGTCGCCGCTCAACGTGGTTTTGGAAAGCATCCGCATGACAACATGGAAATCATCAGTATTCCATTGGAAGGTGCCTTGGAGCATCAAGATAGTATGGGCAATCAGCACGTCATCAAAAAAGGTGATGTGCAGGTGATGAGCGCGGGTACAGGCATTTATCACTCAGAAAAAAATAGGAGTGGGGACGAGGATGTTAAGTTTTTGCAGATTTGGGTCTTCCCAAAAGAGCGCAACATCGAGCCGCGCTACGACCAAATTGCTTATAATGCAGATGACCGTATCAATAAATGGCAGCGCGTAGTATCGCCAGAGTCCGACGGCAGTGTGACGATTAATCAAGATGCTTATTTCAGTATGACTAACTTGGAAAAAGGGAAGTCTTTGGATTATCAGATTGCTCGAAAAGGTAATGGTGTTTATGCTTTTATTTTGGAAGGAACAGTTTCGATTGATGGACAGGATTTGGGTAAACGGGACGGTTTCGGGGTTTGGGACACGGATAAAATATGTGTGACGGCTTCGGAGGATGCGGAGATTTTACTTATGGATGTTCCGATGGAAATATCTTAGATTGGATTTTTAATCTGACTTGAACGCTCGCTGAAGATTTAGTTTTCAGCGAGCGTTTTTTTGGAGTGTTGTTCGACCCCCTAACCCCCATTTGGCAGGGGTGATTGGTTCTGATTTTTTGCTGGTGTCGGACACTTTTATGGCTATGAAAATTTGTTTTTTTTATTAGAATTGAAATTTCCTACGAAGAGTGTCTGACACCTGTAACACGCAACATACTGATTTTCAATAGCTTGTTACAAATGTCAGACACTCACTGTTGGTAAATTTATCGACTAAAAATTACATTACATCTATTTGCTGAGGTAAAGTGTCCGACATTTACGCTTTGAGAAATAGAACCAATCACCCCTGCCCATTTGGGGGAACTTTCATTGAACTTAGGCTTTTTATAGTTCTTGAATTTTCTTTTAACTTTTGGTTCTAGACTTCTAAAAACGTCATACAGCTATAAGTAGAAATCAAAGAAATACAGCAAACTTCCCTTTGAAAAAAGTTCCCCCAAATGG
>CALDUB010000298.1 GCA_937923465.1 uncultured Saprospiraceae bacterium | reverse complement strand
TCGCAAATTATTCTATCGTATTACGATGATTTACAATTCTTGTTCAAAATTAAATTTTTTCAAGATGTATAATCGTCGGATTATTAATGCTAAATTAGGAATATTATGCGGTTGACATAGCAGAAGGGCAAAAAAGAGTCACTGAAAGCTAGAAAATGCAAAACGAAACTACAGATGTTGGACATATTCGCTTGGTACAAAATCAGTCAGCCAAACACCATTATCTGACTGGAAAAATTTGTAACCATCTTTGTGCATTCTCTGCGCATCGACAGTTAAGATAACAGGCTTACCGCGTCTTGCTCCCACTATTTTAGCTGTTTCGGTATCAGCTGAAAGATGAACTTGGTGACGTTGCATTTTCTTAATGCCTGATATTTGGATGAGTTCGGCAGTTTTAGCAATAGTCCCGTGATAGAGAATATCTGGAGGTGTGATTGGTTTATAATCTAAATTAACGTTCAAACTATGTCCTTGTGCGGCGCGAATTCGACTTTTATCTTCGTTAAAAACAAAACGCTTTTTGTCATTTTCTTCGACAATTTTATCTAGTAATTCAAAAGAAACCTGTCTTCCTGTTTGATTGATTTTCAGGAGAAGTTCATTGGTGTCTGCCCATCCTTGTTCATCTAGTTTTAGACCGACTGTTTCGGGTTTGTGTCGGAGGAGGAGACTGAGGAATTTACTGTGTTTTTTGATTTGGTCTTTCATTTTGTTATTGTGTTTATAAAGGTTCTTTTTTGAGGAGATTGTTTCTCATCTTTGTGTTTAATTATTGGTTTTCAACAGCTTAAAAAGCTATTGAACGGGCTACTCAGCTTAGAAAGCTGAGTTACGGATAAAACCTGATTTTAGATTAAAGAGTTCCTTTTTTATGGCAAAAAAACAGAAAATAGTAATTATTGGAGGCGGAGCTGCGGGCTTTTTTGCGGCAATTACTTGCGCGGAAACAAACAAGAATGCAGAAGTAATTATCGTTGAGCGCGGAAAAGATGTTTTGAATAAAGTGAAAATTTCTGGTGGCGGTCGTTGTAATGTAACGCATGCAATATGGACGCCAAGAGAATTGGTCAAAAACTATCCGCGTGGCGCTCGAGAACTAATGGGTCCGTTTTCTAAATTTTGCACAGGCGATACAGTTGATTGGTTTGCGAAAAGAGATGTAGAGACAAAAATCGAGGACGACGGTCGTATGTTTCCTGTTTCTGACTCTTCACAATCTATTGTTGATTGCCTTTGGAAATCTGCCAAACGTGCTGGCGTGAAAATTTATAATTCTTCGCGTGTCGAAAATATATATCCACCAGAACAAAAAGGGCAGCCGTGGAAAGTAATGATTAACAATGGAGACAATGCACTCTATCCTGATAAAATCATGATGGCATCTGGTTCTAATCCAAAAATGTGGGATGTGCTAAAGCATTTAGGACATGCGATTGTTCCTCCTGTTCCTTCCCTTTTTACTTTCAATATCAAAGACACTCGTATCAAGGATTTATTAGGTATTTCCATGCCTAATGCGGAAGTGAAAATTAATGGAATTGACTTGCCTAAAAAGTCGCGGACAGCGCATGGACCTCTTCTCATTACGCATTGGGGACTAAGCGGACCTGCCATTCTAAAACTCTCCGCAATAGCAGCTAGAGAGTTAAATGAAAAGAAATATCGTTTCGAAATTTCTGTCAACTGGCGTTATGGATACAGCGTAAATGAGACGACAGAAGACTTGGAGGAGTTGGGTACTGAGATTTCTAAAAAGCTAGTACGTTCTAATCCTCAATTTGGTTTTCCGCAGCGACTGTGGCACCGATTAGTTGATGCAGCAGATATTCCAGCAGAGCGTCGTTGGGGAGAAATTGGTAAAAAAATGCGTGGAAAATTAGCCGCTCAAATTGCGCATTGCACTTTTCAAGTCAATGGAAAAAGTACCTTCAAAGAAGAATTTGTAACCGCTGGTGGCGTAGAATTAAATGAAATAGATTTCCAACGATTTGAGAGTAAAATCCATGATAACTTATTTTTTGCTGGTGAGGTTTTAAATATTGACGCGGTGACGGGCGGATTTAACTTTCAAGCGGCTTGGACTGGTGGATATTTAGCAGGCTTAGCTTTGGCTGAGTAACGTTCGAATTGAGTACATTGGTGAAAAAGAAAATCCTCGTTTGACAACAAACGGGGATTTTTTTCAAAAAAAAATATTTTATAACTGCCACCCTTTTCATTTTTTGCATCAGTAAGTAAAGTTGGACTTTGGACAGAAGATATTAGACGTTAGACTCTGGCACATGTAAAATAACAGTAATCGTCTTGTGTTGATAGCCAAGATTTGAATATGTAATTTTACTACATCTTATTTATTTTGTCTAAAATCTAACGTCCAACACCTAACCTCCAAAGTCCAAAAGTAAAAGCAATTCAATAAGTTGAACCAATATGAACTGGGAATCTATATACATAAAAGAAGCTCCAAAGCTGCTAGCAGTCTGTCGTCGATACGTTAAAGACTTGCAAAAGGCGGAGGACTTAATGCACGATGCCTTTTTGACGGCTATCAAAAAGCAAGACCAATATGCGGGTAAAGGTGCGCTTGGAGCATGGTTACGACGTGTGACGGTGAATACTGTTTTGATGTATTTGCGGAAAGAAAAGGGCGTGTTAGAATTGCTTGACAAAGATACAGGAGGTCAAATATCCATTTTTGAAAAAGATGAACCACAGGATATAAAAAGCTTGATTTTAGCAGCTGACTTTGAAAATTCGGATTTGCTCGCAGCAATTGATGCGTTACCTGCACATCACAAAATTGTGTTTAACCTTTATGTTTTTGAAGATTTCACACACAAAGAAGTTGGGCAAAAATTAAATATCAGCTCAGGTACTTCCAAATCTCACTTGGCGCGTGCGCGCAAGAAAATTCAAAAAACATTAGCGGAAAAAGCAGTAGAAATGAAGAAAAAGAATAAGCGAGCAGGTATTATTCCATTCCTTTTGGGTAGCAAAAAAGAAGGAGAGTATTTGGATGATATGTTTAAGGAGCGATTGGGTAAGAATACTTTACCTCCTCAAGGAAATCTACCTTCCGCACTACAAGAAGCATTGAAGTCTCCCGCGCCTGCTTCACCTACAGTTTCTTTTATGGGAATAAAATCTTGGTTGATTGTCTCCTTTGCGAGCATTGCAATAGTAGCTTTTGCGGTTTTTTCCTCTTCTCATGAAACCACAGTTTCTACCAATTCAGTTACATTGACAGAAGAAAAAACGCCTCAAACATCACCTGCCGAGGAAATAAAAAAGATAGAAAATATTGC
>CALDUB010000297.1 GCA_937923465.1 uncultured Saprospiraceae bacterium | reverse complement strand
GAATGTTCTTGTTTTTCGTTGTTTCCATTCCGCATATTTAAGTCAAAGACTCCTGAGAGCGCCGAGCCAAATTCTGACGGAAATGCACCTGTATAAAAATCAGAATTAGACAGTGTACTACTACTCAACATGCTAATCGCGCCGCCCGAGTTTCCCATTGCGCCAAAGTGATTCGGATTAGGAATTTGAATGCCTTCTAATCGCCACATAACACCTGCTGGCGAGTTGCCTCGAATAACGATTTCATTGTACAAATCACTACCACTTCCCACACTCACGCCAGCATAATTTTGCGCCATGCGAGAAGGGTCAAAATTACTGGCAGCGTAACGCGATGTCTCCTCTACCGAGAAAGTACGCGCACTCACTACCGCAAATTCATTCAAAGGTTTGGTCTTGTCGGCTTGAGACGCGGCACTGACGACGACTTCAGATAATTGCTCCGCCGACTCTATCATTTCTATGTTTAAAACGGTCTCTTTTCCTGATTTAATAAACATGCTGCTCATCATGACAGGCTCATAGCCTAAGTAAGTAACCTCAATGTTGTGTCGACCTGCGGTGACTGCCTCTATCTTGAAGCTTCCGTCAAAGTCGGTAGTTGTACCTTTGACAGGTTCAGCAGTTAGGACGGCAATGGTTGCACCGATTAAAGGCGTTTGACTGTCTTTGTCGATGACTGTACCGCGCACTGTTTGAGTGATTTGTGCGGACATAAAAGTGACTGTCCCTGCTATGAACAGGAATAAGAGGAATGTTCTCTTTTTCATCTTTATTATTTTTTTTTAAAGTTGGTGAATTTCCAGATAGGCAGTCGGGTGACTGGTACTGGACAAGCAGTACAATCCTTTGAAAATCAGTTGATTGATTATTGAAAAATGTTTATTTGTGTGTTTCTGACTTAATGATGCATGGAATTGAAAGTACCCCTACTCTGGTTGAAAAAAAATATTAAGTTGTTGAAAGAGTGGCTTACAGAGAGCTGATGATTGGAACGGAAAATAAAGCTAAGACCGCACCGCATAAATTAACTCATCCTCATATCTCCCATTCTTAAAAATAGTTTTTTCAAAGCGTCCTTCTAACTTAAATCCAGCCTTTTCCAATGCCTTCTGAGAACCAAGATTAGAACCAAATGGAATGGCATAAATGCGATTAATCTCAAAATTTGCAAAACCATACTTCACTATCTCTTGAATAGCTTTGGTCATAATGCCTTTACCCCAAAATGGTTCGCCAATCCAATAGCCTAATTCTGCATTCTTGACCATGATATCCTCTTTGGGATGAATACCAATGGCACCGACAAATTCGCCCGCGACATCTATCGCCATGATGTGCTTGGGGTCATGTGAACCGGCAAATTTAATGAAGCCGCGTCCACTTTCTTCTGTATAAGGATTGGGAAAAACATTGGTGAGATTATCCGCTATTTTGGGATTGTCTGCGTATTTCATTAAGCTATCTAAATCATTGATAGTCAAAGGTCTGAGTATAAAATTCATATCTGATTATTTTTACTTTTCAAATATTTCCGAACTCGAATACGCGCATTTTTATAGGGAGAAGAAGTGTTCCATTGTATCATTCTTCCTAATGGATGTTTTTCGTAAAAGGGCGTTTCGTATAGTTCCGTATTGCTTTTACTTTCTATCAACTCTAAAATTTTGTCTTTAGTTCCTTCGAGTAAAATCAAAAGTTCAGGATAGCTTTTATCCGAATAATCCGTGTAGAATTTTTGAGCCAATGGTCCTAATTCATTCCATTGGAACCCCGTTTCAGGATAGTCTATTTCCTCTTCTTTTTCGTGCTTTTTGTGCCACTTTAGGACGAGTTCGCCCCAGCCGATGAGATAGGCGACTAGGTTGGATACACTCATTGTTGTGTCTTTGGCGTGTCCTGGGAGTTCTTTATCGTTTACTGCGGATTTGGGGACTGTTTCTAGGTCTTTTTGGAGTTTGGTGTAGGTGTTTAGTATGTCTGCTTTTAGTTCTTCTTTTGTAGTCGGTATTGGCATGTTTTTTTCTTTCTTCTTCTCCGCATTTCATACGGGGTTATTTGTGTTCAACTACTCTGTAGTTGTTGAGTTGTAATAAAAACGCCCCGACATCGCACTGCAATATCGGGGCATTTCAAAATGAATAAAATTACATCTTATTCATCTTCAATTCTTAACTCATCAATAATCCATGTCGTTGTATTATTAGATGAGTCTCCAACATATTTGAAGCCAATAACACCAGTACCAGAAAATTGAGATAAGCTGATGTCTCCTGTTGAGAAAACTTCATAATTAGCTGCCGCAGAGTTTGCGTAATTAATAGTAACTTCTGTCCAAGTTGCAGTCGTTGGGTCACCTGTAAAGTCATCAGAGAACCAAGTTGTCAAACCATTATGTGCCCAAAATGCGTGTCCATTCAAGAATGAAATCTTCTTAGGCGTATTGAAATCAATCATTGGTGTAACCAACCAAGCTTCCATATTTGGCTCACTGTCACCAAATGCTGATGCGCGAATTTCTGCGTTGTCATCAAAAAGGTTGAATTGCCATTTACGTACTCCTACCGTTGCAACATTAGTCCAACCTGGTGATACAAAATCTTCATTATCTGCTAATGATAAAGACTCTAAGTCTGTAATCAATTCATCCAATGCTCCTCCGTTACCTGCACAAGTACATCCGTCAGCTTGAATAACATCACCGTCTGTATCTGCGTTTCCGTCATCACAAGTTGTACCTGGAGCCATTGGAAAAGCAGGGTCATTATCATCACAGTCGTCTGCTGCACATACACCGTCTTCATCATTATCAGGACATCCACCAGCACAAGAAGTAGAACTGATACAAATATCATCTATAATCCAAGTTGTTGTTTCAGCAGTGTTACCGTCACCAGTATACTTAAATGCAATGTGTCCTTGGTCACCGAAAGAAGAAATATCAATATCTCCACTTGGGATAAATACATTCCAATCTTGGCTACCGTCAGGCATATCAAAATCTAAATTCGTCCATGTTGCATCAGCAGGAATACCTCCAGCTACAAAATCAGTCGAAATCAAAACTTCTAATCCTTGGTGCGCATAAAATGCATAAGCACTCGTAAAACTCAATAAACGTGTACCTGTTAAATCAATAGCAGGAGAAATCAACCAAGCTTCTACAGGACCACTCGCGTTAAATGCGCCAATGTCTGCATAAGATGCTCCTTGAAATTGTCCAACTAACCACTGACGTGACTCTTGTACTGCAAAGTTTGACCAACATGATAATGAAACGGTAGCACCGTCAACACCTGTATTAAAGTCTTCAAAAAATTCAGTAATTGGGTCTTCACACTCTCCTGGGTCTCCAGTACCGTCACAACGCTCTCCTTCCATTTCTACATCTGATGCACGACGCAATAATAATTGCTGTGTCACATTAGCACCCGACTCAAAAACACTATAAATACCAACGATAGAACCTCCACCGTCAGGAATGTCTGTACCCGC
Source organism: uncultured Saprospiraceae bacterium (assembly GCA_937923465.1). Classification (GTDB taxonomy): domain Bacteria; phylum Bacteroidota; class Bacteroidia; order Chitinophagales; family Saprospiraceae; genus JAHDCG01. The sequence goes on along the minus strand of CALDUB010000297.1, from coordinate 3,790 downwards.
AAAATCTGCAAATCCACTCGTACGTACCACGATTACGTTACCGTCACAGTCAACAACATCGCGGTTTTCAGTGTTCAAGTTGACAGCGTCTGCATAAGTTCTGTTGATATCTCCACTTGCAAACTCTACATCTTCTAACTTGATTAAAGTAGAAATATCATCACGACCTAACTCGCCGATAGTTCTTACCTGTGGTTCTACTGCTTGACCACGTTCACCTGTTAGTACGAATTCTTCCAAATCAACGATATCTCCCAACTCACCAAGACTGCTCAAAAATCCACCTAATTGAGTTACACCACGGTAGTCACCCATGAGTAAACCTTCCAACTTGATGTAAATAACACGACCTTCAGAGTAAAAAGGATAAGAATCTGAGCGTGTAACAAGTATGTTGATACCACCTGTTGCGTCTTGTAGGATAAAGTTTTTGTAGAAGTTACCCGTTTCATCGTCTGCGGCAACAACTCCCTTTAAGTATTTCCCCTTAAATGCACCATTTTCTAAGTCCGCAATCGTCTCAATAGCTTGAGAAACATGCAAATCTTTCAATGATTTAATAGTAACAACGTCTGAGTCGGCAATATCAACAGAAGAACCTGTCGTTGGCGGCTCATCAAAATCCGTCTTAACACAAGACGGAATAATTACACTTAATGTAAAAAGAAATAAAGCTGCAAATAGCAATTTTTTCATCAGTGGAGATTTTGGTTAATTTTGCACCTGATGAGGTGCATGATTATTTAATCAAAGTAGGAATTGTTCTCTAATAGGAATGTGACCGCAAAGGTAATAATAAAACTGCGATTTATAGATTGGTTTTAAGTAAAATTAGTCTTACTTTGAGGTGAGTGTTCGATGTCTTAATGAATGTAAAAGCAAAAGAACACGATTTTCTATTTATTTCTTGATAAAACTACTCTTTATTTTATGGTAAAAATAGTGATGATTGGAGCTGGAAATGTGGGTTTTCATCTGGGAAAAGCATTGTCTCTTTTGCCTAATGCAGATATTATACAGGTCTATAGTCGCACCAAAAAGAAAGCACAAAACTCTGCACAAAATATTGATTGTCAATATACTACAAAAATAAAAAACATCAAAACGGATGCAGACCTCTACATTATAGCTGTAAACGACGCAGCGATTGGGACGGTCGCAGAGGCACTGAGTACTCTACCCTATTTGCAAGAAAAACTAGTAGTGCATACTTCGGGCGCAACGCCTTCGACAGTACTTTCGCCATACTTGTCGCGTATTGGCATTTTTTACCCTTTACAGACATTTTCGATTCAAAAAGAGCCCAACTTTAAGACGATTCCCTTCTGTTTGGATGCCGTAAATGAAAAGGATTTCTTGTTATTGGAAAATTTGGCACAGCAACTTTCTACGCGTACAGCACGGATTGATGATGCGCAACGAGCGGTCTTACACGTCGCGGCTGTTTTTGTGAATAACTTTACGAATTACCTTTATACGGTTGGTGCTGACATTACAGAAAAAGGGGGTGTTCCTTTTGATTTATTGAAACCCTTGATTGCGGAGACGGCGGAGAAGATACGGGAGAATGCGCCGAGGGATATGCAGACGGGTCCTGCGGTGCGGGGGGATGAGGCTACTATTGTTAGGCATTTGGACTTTTTGGAGGGGTCTGGGTATGAGGGGGTTTATAGTTTTTTGACGGAAGGAATTGGTAAATTAAAAAGATAAATTTATGAAGAGTTTATTTAAGATGAATACGTTTTGGATGGCTTTGTTTACTGCCATTATAACCTTATTTCAGATTTGGGATAACTCATTTGGCACAGTGAATATGAATAGAACTATTGGCTGGGGTGGAGGCAGTCTCATTGATATGGAGGAGCTTAACTTTGTGAAATATGCTAACATGATGGGAATAATTTCACATAACTCCCTTCCTATCTTTGCCATTGGATATGCTGCTTTATTTATTGATAAAAGAGATACTAAAACCCTATTTTTAATACTTTATCTATTTGTTATCTCTTTAACTATGTTAACTCCTTCTTATTTTTTTGATTTGTTCTTGTTATTGGTAATTTTATCTTGGGGAGTGTTTATTTTGAGTGTTATTAAGAGTAAAAAAATTGAGAGCCCTTAATATTCGCCCCTCTCACAAAATCCGCCACATCCCGCATCTCCTCATAGCGTTTCATCTGCGCCACATCAGGAAAAACATGATTAAACTGACGGTGCCTCCAAAAAGCCGTCGCAGTCGCCGCATAAATAGTCGCTGCGGGCAATGCTTTTAGCTCCAAGTCAGAAAGTGGATTTACGCGCTGATATCCCTCTAAAATATTATTCGCTTTTGTAAAATTCACTGTCCGATTTTCAGTACACAAACCAACTATCATCATCCCAATATCAAAGACACGATAATAATCCGTCGCTTCCTCAAAATCCATGATAACCGCAGTCTGTTCATCGGCTGCAACAATCACATTGCTATAAAAAACATCGCTATGAATGAGCGCTCGGGGTAAGTCTTCTGAAAGAAATTCTTGTATATAAACCTTCGTCTCTAACAGCCATTGATAAAAGGCAGAGTCAGGCGCATAGTCTTTTACTTCCTCAAAATACTCCATGCCATAATTAATGATTTTGGGCAAATAATCGGGAGCGGGTATCTTGTGCAATTTGCCTAATTCCGCTCCTAAATACTGCAAAAGTTGCGGCGAAAAATCTTCTAATATTTTACCTTCTAAATAAGACTTGACCAAGACAGGTTTGCCATTTTTTAGATGTACATTCTCCCCTTTTGCGGTCTGAATTATCTCAGATGTAGCAAAATTATGTGTCGCTAAATGAGCTAAAGACTGCGCTAATTCTTCTGCTCCTTGTAGCGTTTTTTGCTCGCAAATAGTAAAGACGAATTTACCTTTTCCTGTCGTGACGCAGTAGTTTGTATTCTCTGAACCTCCACTCAACACTTTGAATGACAGCACTTTACCTAAAGAGTAACTGTTAGCTATATCTTGTACTTCTATTTCGTTTAGTGTTGTGTATTGTGCCATTTTATTTTACTTAAAATTAATCAGATAATAACAATTTTTCTTGTTACCAATACGCCCTCAGGTAATTCGATTGTAATAAAATAAACACCTGCTAACATACCATCTGTTTTCATTGCAAAAGGCTCATTAGAGATATGATTGAGTTGGATACTTTTGTACAATTGTCCAAGTTCGTTATAAATTCTCACTTTCGCAGATTTTCCTATGTATTTTTCTAAGGTTAAATAGAAGACAGAATAAGCAGGATTGGGATAAATATCTACATGGCTTGTAATTGTGTTAGCAGTAGAAGTGATATTTACGAAAACACTTACTTCGTTAGAAGCCAAGTTACCATTTGCAGCCGTATCTACTGCACTATTATTAGGCAAAGAAACGATTACATCTCCTGAAGCCAATGGCATCACAAGCAAAACATATGCATTATTGCTCCCCGTCAAATCTACTATTTCACCATTCATGATAGCAAAATCTGAGCTTTCTAAACCCGTTACAGCTTCACTAAATAGAACATTGACAACTAGATTTCCGTCGCTGTTTATCCCTGAAAAAGACAAAGTACAATTCGGTGGAATATTATCTATAAACTCTATTAAAATAGAAATTTCATTAGAGCTTTCATTAACATTACCAGCAATGTCTATCACACTACCTGTCGGTAAAGAAACTACTAAATCCCCTTCTAAAATGGGCTCTATTATTAAAATATATCCATCCCCTTCTTCTACAATACTTATTACATTACCGTTATCTAC
>CALDUB010000296.1 GCA_937923465.1 uncultured Saprospiraceae bacterium | reverse complement strand
CAATCTAACTTTCCCCGTATCTTTGCCCAGTTAATAATTAAAGCGGTATAAGTTTTGCCTTATTATTAACCAATATTCCTTCGATTACAAACAGAATTCAGAACATGAACATATTAAAGACTCAATTGCTTTTATTGCCTTTTTTATTCTTAGGCATTTTCAATACTAGCGATACGATACCAACGACAGACGATAGCTCTGTATTGACTCTAAGCGTAACAAAAAAGACTGCTCAAAAAGGAGAAGCTGTTTGTTTAGATGTCATCTCTCCAGATTTCAATCAAATCGTTTCCATGCAATATACAATGCAATGGGACAAAAAAGTACTAAAATATAAAGGTGTACAAAACTTCAACGTACCAGCGATGAGTGCCGCGAATTTTGGACCGAGAACTGCCGCAGACGGAAAATTAACTTTCTCTTGGTATGACCCGAATGTACGCGGAATTACCTTAAACGCAGGTACTTCTCTATACCAAGTTTGCTTTGATGTGATTGGTGAAAGCGGCTCAAAAGCTTTTTTCCAGTTTACTGATTATCCAACGATAACGGAAATTATGCAGACTGACGGTACGTTTTTGGATTTGAACTGGACGAGCGGGAAGGTTATGGTGAAGTAAAAGTACCGTATCCCGAAACTCCCGTTTCGGATTCTTCAAATAAAAAATTAAATGCAAATTCAAGATTCAAACTCAAATCTTGAATTTGCATTTTCTATTTAAACATGCTTCAACAAAAATCGCCTTACCAAATCCAAAGCCTTCACCGAAGCATACTGAATATTAGTTATCCGATTTTTTCCAATTGTCAATTTTTCCGTCACGACTCTATCTTTATCCGCAACCGCCATCCAAACAGTTCCAACAGGTTTTTCTTCTGAACCACCTCCAGGTCCCATTATTCCCGAAATAGACAAACTAATGTCCGCGCCGATATTAGCAATCACGCCCTTAGCCATTTCTTGCACGACGGGTTCACTAACTGCGCCATTCGCTTCTAAAGTCGAGGCTTGCACACCCAATTGACGCATTTTCATTTCATTTGAATAAGAAACAATACCTCCTAAAAAGTAGGCTGAAGAACCTGGTACTGTTGTCAGTTTATGCGCAATGTGACCACCCGTACAACTTTCGGCAGTAGCAAAAGTCAAACTCCGCTCTTTCAATAGAACACCAATTCTTTCCTCTAGAGTTTCTGTCCCATGCCCAAATATCAACTCTGGGATTAAAGTCTCTAGTTCCGCCTTCTTCGCATCCAAAACAGTTTCTAAGTCAGCGGCATTACCTCCTCTTCCCGTCAAACGCAAACGCACAGCCCCCATACCTGGCAAGAATGCTAATTTTATATTCTCTGGTAAAGACTCTTCAAATTTTTCAATGCGACTTGCGATACGTGACTCCCCTTCTCCTATCGTCAAAATAGTACGGTGAGAAATCGGCTCCGCTGGAAAACTTTCCTTCAAACGCGGCAAAACTTCATGCTCCATGAGATATTTCATCTCATAAGGCACGCCTGGCATCGAGACATAAACCTTTCCGTTTTCTTGAAACCACATGCCTGGTGCTGTTCCCATTTTATTTAACAGAATTTCAGCATTTTGCGGCATAAAACATTGGTTTTTATGCGCTTCAGTTGTGCTGCGCCCCCACTTCTCAAACATCCTAGCAATTCGCTCCCACGTTTCGTCGTGAAAGACCATTCCTGCCCCGAAGTGCTCCGCCATGACCTTCTTAGTAATATCATCTTTAGTTGGTCCCAATCCGCCCGTTATCAAGATAACATCAGCGTTCTTTTCTGCCTTCTTAAAACCTTCCAAGATGCTTTCGCGTGTATCGCTTAAGGTTGTAATTTCAATAACTTCTGCACCTTGTAGATTCAGTTGTTGCCCCATCCACGCAGAATTGGTATCTATGATTTGTCCGATGAGGATTTCGTCACCTATAGTTAGAATGTGTACTTTCATTTAGTCTAATTTTGAATGAATAATTTTGAATTTTGAATGCAAAACCATCATCCAGTTTTTCAAGTATTTAAACTCGCTGATAAAGATATTAGATTTCATTCGCCATTACAAACAACTAATCTCTCTTACAGTTTGAGGAGAACTGAAATTTGGTTAATATTGTGGTATTCGATGAACTTATCCAAAACAAATGAAATTATTCCTAATCATATTTTTCAGCCTTCTTTTCTTCTTACCTATCAAGGTCTCGGAAGCCTGCGGTCCTTATGATAATTCACTTTATGAATACTCTTTTTTGGATTCTAAAATCGTCGCCGACGGTTCTGAATATGCGCCTTACTTCTTAGACTTCTCGGATATGTACGATTATTATAAGGAAGTACAAGAAGTAAAACAAACTGACAACCTAGAAGAATGGCAAAAAAAGGTATGCGAATATGCCACTCCTGCTGAGATTGGCTTGGTCATTTATAAAAGTACACCTCTAGAATTAAATCTGCTGAGAAAGGCGATAAAATCAGATAAACAAAATATCAGCGGACGTCTAAAAAGTAACTCTTTTGCCCAATACTTAAAGAAAAATGGCTGTCTAGAGACGATTGATTATCTGATTTATGCAAAGAGTTGTGAGCCGCATGTCGTTGCTTTGGATGCATGGAATGAGGACACTCATGATTACGCCGCAATGGAAGATATGTTGAACGAAGGTTTGAAACGCTTTAAGAAAACCAATTCTCATTTTCTCAAATTGCGCTATGCTTATCAAATTATTCGCTTGGCGCATTACAAAAAAGAATTTTCGCGGGTCATGGAATTACATGCTTTTTTGATGCCGAAAATTGATGAAGTAAAGATAAATGAACTAAGGAGTTTGGTCTATTATTGGATAGTGGGACACAAGGCGGGTGCGCTTCTAAAATTGGGAGATAGAACAGAAGCGGCTTATTTATATTCTCGCATTTTTGCAGAATGTCCGAGTAAGCGCGAGAGTGCTTTTAGGAGTTTTAGTATCAAATTTCAGCAAGATTGGGATGAAGTCTTGAAACGCTGTGAAAGTGACGAAGAACGCTCGGTTATTTTTGCATTGCGAGCGAATGGTGCGGATAGTCAGGCGATTTATGATATGGAAACGATTTATGACTTGTATCCACATAGTCATCATTTGGAAGTACTTTTGGTAAAAGAGATTAAAGAGTTAGAACGGGATTTATTAGGTCTCGAATGGAATAAAAAGAAGAGAAGAAACAAACGGTATCACAATATTCCACGTGCAGTAGCAGGTGACTATGTGATTGAGCTACAAAAATTTGCGCGTAAGTGTCGTATTGAAAAAAAGGTCGCTCGCCCCGAATTGTGGTATATCGCCGAGGGTTATTTAGAGATGTTAGCAGGAGATAACTATGCCGCATCAAAGACTTTTAATGAAGTAAGAGATGAGGTAGAAGATGAAAAATTGCAAGAACAATTGGCGGCTTTTGAACTGGCTTTGAAAATTGCGGCTTTTAATCAAGTTGATGATGAAACAGAGTTGGCAGCTTACGAGATTTTAAAAGATGATGAGTTGTACGAAAAATACGAAAGCTTCCCAGCTTATCTCCGTGATAGAATGACACGTCTCTATATCAAGCGCAAACGCCCTGGAAAAGCTTTTCGGACGCAGCATAGCATGACCGAGTTACGTACAAATCCACAAGAGGAAATCGTCAATGACTTGATGAAAATTTGCCAAGATAATGAGCGTAATAAATTTGAACGTCTTCTTGTTCAAAATCCTGATGACGGTTTGATAACCAATGAATTATGGGATATGAAAGCGGTCATGGCCTTGGAGGAATATCAACTAGAAGCTGCCCTACTCGCCATGAAAAAGATTCCACGTACAGAGTGGGATAATTATGGCAGGTTTGACCCTTTTCGCCCGACGATAAAAGACTGCATGAGTTGTCCGCATAGTAAGGACAGTATTGACTTATTCAATCGAGGCATGCTCATAGAAAAGCTCTTAGACTTAGAAGCAGAAGCCAAAGGAAAACCAGAAAAAGCGGCATTGAATTATTTCAAAATCGGAATAGCTTTCTATAATATTAGTTATTTTGGACACTCTTGGAAAGCTATGGATTATTTTCGGAGTGGTAGTACTTGGCGTCAATTACGAGGCTCAGAAGACGGCGTTTTTAAGATAGCTGGCGAACTTTATCCCTATGGAAATAAAGAAATAATTAATGTAAGCCGCGCAAAATATTACTTAGATAAATGCCGCATTTTATCTGACAATCCAGAGTTATCCGCCCAAGCGACCTTCATGGCTGCCAAGTGCGAATTAGCAGAATATTACACCAGCAAGTTGTACAAACCTGCCTCTTGCCGAAATTGTATCCCCGATGTTCCAGAGGAATATTCAAAAGAATTTAAGTTGCTGAAAGAGGGCTTTGGAGAGACGCAATTTTATGCGCAATTAATTGAGGAGTGTGCGTTTTTTCGGGCTTATTTGGCGCGTTAGTTAATGCTAAAATACTCATACTGCAACCAATCTCCTCTCAAAATGGTTTACAATGTAAATTAACTAATGACGAAGTTCCGTCAAGCAAAGCGACCGTCAACCGTCTATCGTCAACCGTAAAAAAATATGGCAAAACCAAAGTCTCCCACTACCTTCAAAGAACAATTCTCCGCACTAAAAAACCTGCCGCGTTTCTTCAAACTCATCTGGCAAACTAGTAAGCCAATGACCATTGCCAATGTGCTCATGCGCTTGGTAAAATCTGCATTGCCATTAATCATGCTCTGGATTGGTAAGGAGATTATTGATGAAGTTCTCCGTTTAATTGAAATAACGGATGGCGACCGTACTTATCTTTGGACCTTAGTTGGAATAGAATTAGGCTTAGCGGTTGTCTCCGATTTAATCAATCGCGCCATTACACTTTTGGATAGTTTGTTAGGTGATTTGTTATCTAATGAAACTTCAGAGCAATTGATTCGGCATGCAGCCCGCTTGGATTTATATCAATTCGAAAACTCTGAATTTTACGACAAACTAGAACGTGCGCGCCGCCAAACAACGGGACGCACAGTATTAATGTCGCAGGTTTTGTCTCAATTTCAAGATATTATCACTGTTCTATTTTTAGCTGCGGGTCTGATTGCGTTCAGTCCTTGGTTGATTATTATTTTGGTTGTGGCAGTTATTCCTTCCTTTTTGGGGGAAACACATTTCAATCAACGTAGTTATTCTCTAACGCGTTCATGGACACCTGAGCGTCGCGAGTTGGACTACCTGCGCTATATTGGTGCGAGTGATGAGACGGCAAAAGAGGTGAAAATTTTCAATTTGGCGAATTTCTTAGCGGAACGCTTTAAGACCATTTCACACAATTATTATATCGCTAATCGCAAAATAGCAAGCAAGCGTGCTATCTGGGGAAGTGTTTTATCGCTAGTCGGAACGGCGGCTTATTATGGCGCTTATGTTTTTATTCTGATACAAACGGTGTCGGCTATAATCACAGTAGGAACACTAACATTCTTGGCAGGTTCGTTTCAACGGATGCGTGGGATGTTGCAAGCCATTATGAATCGCTTTTCTGGTATCGCAGAGCAGGCTTTATATCTCCAAGATTTGTTTGATTTTTTCGCCATTCAACCTACGATTACAAATAATAGTGGTGCAGAAAAAGTACCCAAAAAGATACAAGACGGATTTACTTTTGAGAATGTCAGTTTCAAATATCCGAACAGTGAGAAATATGCCGTGCGTAATCTATCTTTTCAT
>CALDUB010000295.1 GCA_937923465.1 uncultured Saprospiraceae bacterium | reverse complement strand
ACCCAAAGGTCGCACAAAAATACAATTTTTCCTTGTAAACAACTTACACATAAACTTTTGTTGTATTCGGTAGTTTAAAAGACTGTAATTTCTTACTTTTGCAGTATTGTAAGAAATGAGCGAAATTGTTGTGAAAATCGAATGAAATCAAGGTTTTTACAGCGAAAATTCGCTAAAATACGGTTGGATTTGGACTAAGCTGACTGTCAACCGACAACTAACAACTAACAACTAAAGAAATGGCAATAACAACATTGAGAGATGCCTTGCGTGATGCAATGAGCGAGGAAATGAGAAGAGATGAGAATGTATTTTTGATGGGCGAGGAAGTTGCGCAATATAACGGTGCGTACAAAGTGAGTAAGGGGATGTTGGATGAGTTTGGTGCAAAGCGTGTAATTGATACACCGATTGCGGAATTAGGTTTCACGGGTATCGGTGTTGGGGCAGCTATGAATGGCTTGCGTCCGATTATTGAGTTCATGACTTGGAACTTTGCTGTTTTGGCATTTGACCAAATCGTTAATAATGCAGCGAAGACTTTGTCTCAGTCGGCAGGGCACTTTGGTTGTCCGATTGTATTTCGTGGACCGTCTGGTTCTGCTGGACAATTAGCACAACAGCATAGTCAGACTTTTGAGTCTTGGATGGCAAACACGCCAGGTTTGAAAGTGATTTCTTGTATTGACCCTGCGGATGCAAAAGGTCTTTTGAAATCTGCCATTCGTGATGAAAATCCAGTTTGTGTCATGGAAAGCGAGATGCTTTATGGTATGACAGGTGAAGTGCCAGAAGGGGAGTACTTAGTACCAATCGGGAAAGCTGCTATTCGTCGTGAAGGTACAGATGTGACTATCGTCAGTTACAATAAAATGGTTTTGGAATGTTTGAAAGCTGCTGAAGAGTTGGCTAAAGACGGTATCAGCGCGGAAGTTATTGACTTGCGTACTATTCGTCCAATGGACCACAAAACTATCATTGACTCTGTTAAGAAAACAAACCGTTTGGTTGTGGTAGATGAAGCATGGCCATTCGCTGGTGTAAGTGCTGAGGTAGCTTACAATGCTCAAAAATACGCTTTCGATTACTTAGATGCACCTGTTATTCGTGTGAATAGTAAGGATGTTTCTTTGGGTTACGCGCCTACTTTTGTAGACGAGTTTTTACCAAATCCTAAGAAGATTATCGATGCGGTTAAGTCTGTAGCTTACGCAAAATAAAGGTGTCGGTAGCTTTAGCTGCCAAGACGAAAAAAGGCGCAAATCGTAAGATTTGCGCCTTTTTTGATATAATTCAAATCAGCTTTTGTAGAGAGACTCTATTCTCAAGTCAAAGCAGTCGTACTTCGTAAATCGTACGTCGTACTTCGCTTAATTCTTCTCCGCCATTTGTCCCTCTAGTCCCTGCAAATACTTATTCAAACGTTCCATAGGCTTGACAACTGCCACTCGTCCAGAACGCACAAATTCATAAATACCAATCTGCTTTAAATCTGCTAATAAGGCCTCCGTTTCATGCGTATGTCCCGTTTTTTCAATCACTACATATTCCTTCTCAATCGACAAAATACGCGCATTATGTGAGCGCACTAAAGACTCTACGGTATCGCCGTCCATAAATGCCGCCGTTGGAACTTTGTAAAGTGCAATTTCTTGTTGCACAATTTCGTCATTCGTATAGTGAAATGCCTTCATGACATCTACTTGTTTCTCCAATTGAGCAACTAGTTTAATCACCATATCTTCTGTAACTCGCGTCACGATAGTAAAACGGTGAATGCCGTCCATAGAAGACTCAGAAGTAGTCAAGCTATCAATATTCAAATTGCGACGTGTGAAGATAGAAACAACACGCTGCAAGAGTCCTGAATGGTTTTCAGTAAAAACTGTTATAGTATATTCTGTAGTCATTTTTTTAATTGTTGGCTGGAAGAAATTGTTACCCAAGCCGCGTTAATAAACAATAATCAATCGACAATAATCAATTATTAAAGTTCACTTTCATCCAAGATTATCTCCCCAACACTATTTCCTCCAGTTATCATCGGAAATACATTTCCTTCTTTCTCTACTGTCACATGCAAAAGGTACGGACCTTCGTGTGCTAACATCTCCGCTACCGCATCCTCCAGTTCATCAGGACGAGAAATATGCTTACCTGGCACTCCAAAACCTTCTGCAATTTTTAAGAAATCAGGATTTTGCAATTCAACCGAAGAGTAGCGTTTTTTATGAAAAAGTTGTTGCCATTGGCGCACCATTCCGAGGTAGTTATTATCTAAAAGAACAATTTTTACCCCGACATTCCACTGCGCACACATGCCCAACTCTTGTATCGTCATCTGAAAACCACCGTCACCGATAAAGGCAACAACCTGACGGTCAGGAGCAGCTATTTTTGCACCAAAGGCAGCAGGCAAACCATATCCCATTGTTCCTGCGCCGCCACTACTAACCCATTGGTTTGTACTTTCGTATTTGAAATAGCGTGCAGCGACCATTTGGTGTTGACCAACATCCGTTGCTACGATAGCTTGACCCTTAGATTGTTCCGAAATCTCGTGAACAACCATTGCCATTTTTAAACTCTTATCAGACGAAGATTTTAAGTCTTTTTTAATGACTTTGTTATATTCTTTTTTGTCTGCTTTGTCAAATTTTGCGTACCATTTTGGATAGCTTTTCTTTTCTACTAATGGCAATAATTTCTCTAAAGCATCTTTTGCATCTGCTAAAACGGCAACCTCCGCAGGTACGTTTTTATTAATTTCAGACGGGTCAATTTCGATGTGAATGACCTTGGCTTGTTTGGCGTATTTCTCTAAATTCCCAGTTACCCGGTCATCAAAACGCATTCCGATAGCAATCAAAACATCACACTCGTTGGTCATGATGTTGGGGGCGTAATTTCCGTGCATCCCCAACATCCCACGATGTAACGGGTGTGAATTTGGAATGCTCGACAAACCATGAATCGTACACCCCAATGGAATACCCGCCTTCTCCACAAAATTCTTAAATGCTTCCTGTGCATGGGCAATTTGAATACCATGACCTGCAAGAATAAAAGGTTTTTTCGCTCCATTTATCAAGTCTGCTGCGGCCTGTAGCGCAGTCATATCCGTTTTTGGAGTCGGATGATAAGAACGAATGCGTGGATTTTTGTGATAGGAGAAATCCATCATTTCCAACTGTGCAGTCTTCGTAATATCAACCAAGACTGGTCCTGGTCTTCCCGAGTTTGCAATGTAAAATGCCTTTGCTAGTGCCGCAGGAATTTCCGATGCCTTAGTGACTTGGATTGCCCATTTTGTCAATGGCATAGTTGTCCCAATCACATCTAATTCCTGAAAAGCGTCAGTTCCCAAAAGGTGATTCCACACCTGACCCGTAATCGCAACCAAAGGCGTACTATCCAAGAGTGCATCTCCTAGACCTGTCACCAAGTTCGTCGCACCCGGACCACTCGTCGCCATACAAACACCTGTTTTACGCGTCACCCGCGCATAACCTTCTGCTGCATGAATTGCTCCTTGCTCATGACGCGGCAAAATATGCGTAATGCGGTCTTCATAGTCCAACATCGCGTCATAAATCGGCATAATCGCACCACCCGGATAACCGAAAATGTATTCTACACCTTCTTCCAATAAACAGCGCATCACTGCGTGAGAACCGTTCATGGACTCCACTGCTATCTTTTCTTTAGTGGTGTTTTTTTGCTTAGTTGTGGTATTTTTCATTGCTTGAAATTTTAAAGTATTTCTCACTTTTATCGTTCGCGCGAAACTGAGCCGCGTGTGTTTATTTTTCGCTTCTGGCGTATTTTCATTTTCGTATTTCTTGCTGCCAGAGGCTGTTTAGTGTACGACAGGAATTAGAACATCATGCCAACATTTTTTTGCACCAACAAGTCTAACCAATTCTTTCTAAACTTCAAATTCTAACCATTATAAGAAATGTAGTAAAATCCGATAGCCAATTAGCTCATGTCAGTCGAACGAGTATGATTACTTACTTTCTTGGTCAATATCAGCTGACCTGAACTATCATAAACCTTCAATACTTTCATCTTATCAAAGCTTTCAAAGTATAATAATAGTATATTTGAATGTCGATTAGGATAAACTTTGACTACTCGTTTTGACTCGTTTAGATAAATTTTACGAATTTCAGAGTAAGATGTTTTACTGCCCAAATCTACTTGTTCTATGTGTTCGTTAAGATTTGCAATACTATACGAAGTATTGTCAAATTTGTAATTGGCATGTGCTGCGGATGTCATTTACAAATTGGCGAAGACTTTATGCGTAAAATTACAAATTTTACCGAATGGGTAATTTCCTACTACTTCACTACTCTTTCTTCGCAATTATTCTAATTCGTTTGTAATCAGCGAACCAATTATCGTCATAGAATAGTTTTGACTGCAAATCAGTTTGGACTTCTTGTGCTATTTCTTCGATGTCATCTTTACTTACATCAGCAAAGAAAACCTTTCCAAACATCATTATCCAATCCTTTATTCCCGTTTCCTTATCTGCTAATTTCGTTGGACGGTCATAATGTTCTGCATAGCTAACTTTAAAACCGATTTTTTCCAATTCCGTGCTGTATTCTCCTATGGAAGGAAAATACCAAGGATTCATTTTCGCTTCATTTTCATAGCCTCTCTTTTGCAACGCTTCCTTAAGTTTATTTACTATTGACTGCACATTGCCTTTTCCTCCAAATTCAATGACTATTCTTCCCGCTGGCAATAAATTATCATACATACATTTTACTGCCGATTGATAATCTGTCACCCAATGTAAGGTTGCATTTGAAAATATGGCATCAAATTTTTCGGAAAATTTGAAATCTGCTGCATTTCCAACTAAAAACTCTACCTCGGGGAATTCTCGCTTCGCTTTTTTAACCATTTCCGCCGACTTATCCATTCCTACTACATCTTTGCATAGCTGACTTATCTGCTGCGTTAATTCACCCGTCCCACAGCCTAAGTCCAATATTCTTTCTTCTTTTTCAGGAGCTAAAAGTTCTACTAAAGACTCTCCATAATTGAAAACGAAGGCGTGTTTTTTTGTATATAAATCTGAATTCCATTTCATAATATTCGTGTTTTTCTTAGCGTTCAATTATATATTCCCTCAAATCAGAAACCAAAACTTCATCCAATTCTCCCCGATTAGCAGGACTACTTTCCGTAAAAACAAAACCAAAAACAGGATACTCCATAATATCCAATTTCCGCACCAAGACAGGCTTTTCAAAATCAGCCGTCAGCGCATCATAATCAAAACTCAAAACATCCTCCGCTGCAATCCCCGAACTATTATCCAAAATAACGATGCTAAAGGTCTTGTCTTCTTTGCCTTTAAATAGCCTATCCCAATCTGGTTTTCTATTTTCAAAAAAGCATTGGTAAGAATTAAAACCTAAAGTCACGCCCAATGAATCACCTGTCGTACAAAATCCGCCAAACCGCATCGGGTTGATTTCGATAGGGACAATTGTTCCTTGTGCATCAATTCTGACTTCCGCATGAGCAGGGAAACTCCTTAAATTTAAAGGCTTTCCGATTTTAGTCAAAAAGACTTCCAGCTCCGTTTTATACTGTGCAATAATTGCCTTTGAAGTCGAATACACTCTATCACTCGTATCTTTTCCCGACGAAAAGATGTGATGCAAAACATTCAACACGACAACATTTCCCTCACTATCGTAGTAATAATCTATGGCAAACTCTTCTCCTTCGATAAATTCCTCGATGATAAAATGCGTGGTATCCAACACATTTTTCGGGAATATACTCTTCAGTTTTTCTGGCTTCAATTCACTTTTAGCCTGTTCCCAATCTGCGGCATTCTGCACTATATGGACGCCAATGCTGAAAAATCCGACCGCTGGTTTTATGACGAAAGGGTAGGAGACATCTTGAGCCGATAATTTGTGAATGTCCTCTAATTTTATCTTCTTAAATCCGAAGTCTGGAAACAAATTTTTTATCAATTCTCTGAACTGTACTTTGTCTTTCAGTATCTTGATTTGCTGCGCCAATTCGCTGTCTCCTAAGTGTTCTTCTATCCAAGCTAAGGCGTTTTCGGAGTTGGAATACAATGGGGTTTGTGGCTTATTTTTGATTGTTGCTATTGCTTTTTCTTCTGTTATCCAGTTTAGGGAATCGTCTTTTATTAGCGTTTTGGCTGCGTTGGTGGCTACGATTTTGTAGTTGTTGGTTTTTATTGTTTTTATGAGGAAGGGTGAGACGTATGGTTTGTCTATTAGGAACATATTTTTGTTGAATTTCGTTCTTGTGATACGTTTATACGACTGTAGTTATTTTAAGATAAAAGTACAATGTTTTTTGATTCTCAAGTTATTTTCTGTGCGTTGTTTTTTTGGTTAAACTGTACAAAGTCCGAACTGCAAATACATTGGCTATTTTTTAAAGCGTAATAATAGAATGTAGAGGTGGCAACAAGAAGTATCTGCAACATTTTATCGATGTTGATGTTAGAAGTTTTCATGAGCAGCTACCTTGCTTGCTATAGTCCAAATTGAAAACCTAAAAAGACAATCAGATGAAAAATATCATACTCTTCCTCTTTCTGTTTTTATCGATGTCGCTCACCGCTCAAAAAGAAGGCAATGTATGGGCATTTGGTAATAATGGCGGTTTAGACTTTAACAATACTTGCGAATTACCTTTTATTGAAACTGAAATGCTTACTTTCGAGACAGGAGCGTCAATCAGTAATGCCGATGGTGAGTTATTATTTTACAGTAATGGAGGTGGTCGAGAGGGTTTCCCTGGACGGATTTGGAATCGTAATGGCGATGTCATGTACGAAATACCCGTAGGGCAGGGCGGTGGCATTTCCTCTACGCAGTCTGCTATTATTTTTCCTGTACCAGATGATGCGGACAAATATTACATGTTTACCGTTGAAGAAGTTGAAGCGCAGGACTTTACCCCGGCGGGCTTGTCTTATTTTACAATAGACATGACACTCAATGGCGGTTTGGGTGAAGTAACGGAAGTCGTCGAGACTATTTCTCCAGATGCTTTTGAGACCTTGACAGCTTATCCACGAGCAGACGGAGCAGGCTATTGGGTATTTTGTGATTTGGGTTCAACTCAAGCATTACAGATTTGGTCAGTGACTGCTGAGGGAGTAATTTTGGCAGAAGAATATGATTACGCTTCCGTTTTACCGCCAAATTCTGCGGGTAATAGTACTTTTCGTGTATCTCCCGACGGTACTCGTTTTTTCGGGGGTAGTATCCTTTATGATTTTGACAGTACGAGTGGCGAGTTGACTAATCCACTGTTTATTCAAGGAATAGGACTGGGCGCTACTTTTTCTCCTGATAGTCGTTGGCTCTATACTTTAGAAACGCTAAATACCCTTGAGACAAAGATAAATCGAGTGGATACTGAAGCAATTAATCCCAACGAGTCTATAGAAACGGTAGCAAGTATAAATAACACTGTTGGAGGACAAATGCAGGTAGGGCCAGACGGTAATATTTGGTTTGTTACGATTAACCCACTCAATCTTTCGACGGATATTCATGCGTTAAGCTGTCCTAATACCGACACGCCGAGTCTACGTGATTTTCTTAGGAATTATCCAGAAAACCCGCTAGTTTGGATAGGACTAACCAATTTTACGGACAATTTTTTTATAGATGAAAATCTCAATACAGACTTGGAACTTTGCGCAGAGAGCAGCGGTACTACTATCTGCGAAGCGGGAGAAAGTCAGACATTAAGCGCCACTCATTATTTTGCGGAGACATATACCTGGAGCAATGGCGCGACTACTGAAAGTATTGAGGTGACGACACCTGGAACTTATACCGTCACTGTAACAGACGGAGCCTGTGCAGAAGGTACGGCTACCTTTGAGATAGTAGGAGGAGGAGAAACGGTGTTTGAAATTACGGGAGAAACGGACATCTGCCCAGGAGAGTTGTTATCTTTGAGTGTGCCAATGTTTACTGACATTGAATGGACAACGGGAGAAAATACGTCTGAAATAACAGTAAGCGAAGCGGGTATTTACGGGGTCACAGCAACGGATGTCTGCGGTGATGTAGTGACGGCAGAAACAGAAATTACTGCCTTGATTAACGAACTTTTTGTCGCATTTGATATAGAGGGCACGCTCGATTGTGGGGGAGAGATTGGCGTAACAGTAGAGACTAATGGGTCAAGTTTTTTTTGGAATATTGGAGATAGCACCAATACAAATAATCCAACTTTTTTCACAGAGCCAGGCAGTTATACAGTCCAAACAACAGACGGCTGCTATATTTTAAGTGAGTCTGTAGAGCTGACCGCTTCGGCTGCCAATAATGTCGAGGTACCTAATGTCTTCACTCCAAATAATGACGATGTCAACGATACCTTCTCACCTGTTTTTTTCTGCGATGAAGTCAGCGATTACAATTTGGAAGTCTATAACCGTTGGGGAGCATCTGTTTTTCAAACTACTGACACTGGTGTTGTATGGGACGGCGCGGATAGTGTGGCGGATGTTTATGCTTGGGTGCTGCGGGTGGTTTTTTTGGACGGGGAGAGAATAGAAAGGCGAGGGGATTTGACTTTGGTGCGGTAGGTGGGAATGTATTAGTCTAAGTTTATTTTCTGTCTTTTTCCTTTTTTGTTGAACTTCACTTCCTTGATACGTTCGTGCGACTGTAAGAGTCGCGTACGCATTGGTTTCCGGACTTAGTCTGGCGGAATTGTATTAAGTTGGTAATGCTATGTTTTTACTATCGACGTTGTTTTTCTGTGCATTGTTTACTTCTTTGTTGTTAAACCGGACTAAGTCCGGAAGCCGATGCGTTGGCGATTTTAAAAATCGCACGAACATGGGGAAGAGGTGGTAACAACGGTTGTACCGTGTTGTTCTCTTTTTTGTCAAACCAGACTAAGTCCAGAAGCCGATGCGTTGGCGATTTTCTCGGATAAGAGAAAAGGGATTACTCCCTTTCCCTCTCCTAAGAACTGTACGAGCGACTTTCACCGCATACAGCTCAAGCATTCTTAACGCTTATCAGATTTAGCAAGCGCAGCAATCTTTTTAGCTACTGTATTGTACTTAGAATGAACTTGTTTATGGCAAACGGGGTGAAGCATCACCAAGTTTTCATAAATAAATTTTCCTCCTTTGTGCTTTTCAACAATGTGGTGTGTCTCCCAACCTGTTTCCTTCGTTATGTTGAGGCAGCAGATTGGACAAATTCCCTTCTGATTTCTATACAAAAATGTGAGCATCTTTCTGCCCGCTATTTGTTGCACCATTTTCCTATCGCCTCTTTGTTCAAAATACATTTCATCGATAGGGTCATAAGGGTTGGCACTTCCTCTGATATGAGTGTGGTACTTAATTTTAACCTTACTTGCTGACATCAGTGTGATAAGGTTGCCATTCGTGTCGTAATCAAACATTGTCCACTTATTACCTTCATGACGACGGTAATATTTGTCAGCGACCCAATATTTGTTTTTACGTGTACCGTGACGACGACGCGCCCACTTCCATGTCATTTGCCATATTTTGTGGTCAATGTAACTAAAAGTGGTTTTGGAGTTATCCATGCGGTGATACATCGCCCAACCTCTTATCTGGTTGTTTAAAAGATACAGTAGTTTAACTGTTTTAACTGTCCTATTTTCGTGAATAGTCTTCTGTATTTTCTGTAAAAAGGTCGCAATGTTCTTCTTGCTTGGTCTGATATTGAGTTTGCCCTTATATTTTCTAACGGTTTTGCCCAAAAATCAAAGCCTTGGTCAATCTGAGTAATGAATGTCTTTTCTTTGGACAATTCTAATCCTCGCTTGGCAAGAAATTCTACTATCGCAGGTTTTACTTTTTCTTCTAATACTTCTTTATTACTCGCTGTTACTACAAAGTCGTCGGCATATCTTATCAAATGAATTTTGTGAGGGTTCTTATTTGACCCGTCACGGTGCATTCTTTTGATATTAAGTGCCGTATCAATTGCACTTACCATGCCGTCTAAAACCATATTGGCAAGCGTCGGAGAGATAACAGAACCTTGCGGTGTGCCGTCTTTAGTTGGAAATAATTGCTGCTTTTCTAAATACCCTGACTTTAGCCATTGTTTTAATACCCGCTTATTCATCGGGATATTTTCTAACAACCATTCGTGAGATATATTATCAAAACAGCCTTTTATATCGCCTTCTAATATCCATGTTGGGCTAACCTTTTTTGCTAACATTTTATGGCATTTATTCATGGCATCTGCACAACTTCGATAAGGACGAAAACCGTAAGATGTCGTATCCGCTAAGGTTTCTGACACTGGGTCTAATCCTAATAAATGAAGTGCTTGCATTGCTCGGTCACGCATCGTGGGGATGCCCAAAGGTCGTAGTTTGCCATTTGATTTTGGTATCTTAATACGCCTGACGGCTAAGGCTTTGTAGCCTTTATTACTAAGATTTTCAGCGGCATTGTACTTCTTTTCAGCACTATCCCAGATTTCCTTGTCTATTCCAACAGTTCGTTTACCTTTGTTTTCTGTAACTTTTCGGACTGCTAATAATTTAGCACAAGTGGAATTAGTCAGTAATCTTTGCAAATCTCTGACTCTGTTCCATTTCTGTGCTTTGACTGCCTTCACAATACGTGCCTGCAAGCTCTTTACTATACGGATGACTTTGTTCCAATTTATCAATTGCCATTTATCCCCGCTTTTCAGCGAAAGTATAGTCTCGGGCGCGTTACCTCCAATCATAAAGTTTAATACTGGAATACAATTGAACATATCTTCCACTTTTCCCGAGCTTAAAAGTTTACTCACAAGTTTCTTGTGACAGAATACCCGACGGAAGTCTGCCCTCTTTCGAGTGCGGCACTGAGCCGCTATCTCTGCCATTACAGCAAAGCATTTGCTTTCTCCGTCATCGCTTACCCGCATCTTGAAGATAATATTTGCACATTATTTCCCTTATAAATAAGGAACGATACGGGCTTACCAAGTTTCCCTTGATATACAAATTGATGACTTAGTGTCTGCCTAATTCTCCGAGGGAATTGTAGATTGCGTATTCTCAACTCTAAAGAGAATATCCATACCCCTTACCATTTTGGTTCAAGTGTATCAATGCTGTTTCACTTGTCTCGTGTTACGAAGATTAAAGCAGTTCAAATATTTTACACATATCATCGTTTCAAGCACCCCAACCATTTAGCATTAACGGTTTTGAGTGATGCTTCACAGCATCT
>CALDUB010000294.1 GCA_937923465.1 uncultured Saprospiraceae bacterium | reverse complement strand
GACTTCTTTGCATCAGAAATGCAAGGTTCAAGTTTGCAACCAATCCCCTGTACTGGCACTTATTTTCAGATGTTTGATTACTCCGCAATCAGCCAAGAGAAAGACACGGATTTCGCAAAGCGAATGACCACTGAATTTGGCGTAGCAGCTATTCCTGTTTCTGTTTTTTATGCAAACGGACACGATGATAAAGTTATTCGTTTATGTTTTGCGAAGACGGAAGAAACTTTAGCGGCAGCCGGGAAGTTATTGAGAGGTATCTAATACCGCAAAAAATAGTATTTTTTGTTAACTTAGCGTTTAGTGCATTTTAGGTTTACAAACCTTTTGAATTTATAATAAACACACACTTAATTCGGGTCTAAATTCCGAGCCATACAAGAGAAAACATGAATCTACCAACTGCAAGAGAAGCGCTCAAAAAATACTTTGGCTACGATTCCTTTCGTCCGATGCAAGACGAGATTATCCAGTCTGTTTTTGATAAAAAAGATACGCTTGTTTTGATGCCAACAGGTGGTGGTAAATCAGTTTGTTTTCAAATTCCTGCTGTTACCCTACCTGGTACTGCGATAGTTGTTTCTCCCTTGATTTCTTTGATGAAAGACCAAGTAGAAGGTCTGCGTGCGAATGGTATTCGTGCCGCATTTATCAATAGCTCTTTACCATTTGATGAATTGAGACAGGTAGAAGATGACCTTTTTAATGGTCATTTGGATTTGCTTTATGTCTCTCCTGAAAAGATAGTTTCGCGTGAGTTTTTACCGCTATTGAAAAAAGTAAATGTCAATCTTTTTGCCATAGATGAAGCGCATTGTATCTCTGGTTGGGGACATGATTTTCGTCCAGAATATTCACAACTACAATTTCTCAAAACATTAAATCCTGATGTTCCAATTATCGCATTAACTGCAACGGCCGATAAGGTGACACGCCGCGATATTTTGAAGCAAATGGGAATGGAAAACGCAGAAGTTTTCATTTCTTCTTTTGACCGCCCAAATTTGAGTTTAGAAGTACGCCCGGGGTTGAAGCGAATGGAGCAGATTGTTCGCTTTGTCAAAGATAGACAAGGGCAATCAGGTATTATTTATTGCCTTAGTCGTAAAAGTTGTGAGGACGTCGCTGCCAAATTATTATCAAAAGGTGTCAAGGCAGATTTCTATCACGGACGGATGTCTTCAGGAGAACGAAGCAAGGTACAAGAAGATTTTATCAACGATGTCACGCCCGTAGTTTGTGCGACGATAGCCTTTGGAATGGGGATTGACAAGTCGAATGTACGTTACGTTATTCATTATAATTTGCCTCGAAATATGGAGGGTTATTATCAAGAAATCGGACGTGCTGGTCGAGACGGTGTTGACTCTGAAACCGTACTCTTTTACAGTTTTGCAGATGTGATGAGCTATCGTCGCATGTATGAAAATGAACCAGGCGAACAGACCGCACTCAAATTGGCAAAATTGGATAGAATGTACCAATATTCTACTGCCCAAGTTTGTCGTCGAAAAATACTACTCAACTACTTCAACGAACACCTCCGCGAAGACTGTGGCAACTGCGATATCTGTCGCAATCCTCCTAAACTCATCGACGGCACATTGAATGCTCAGAAAGCACTTTCCGCCGTCGCACGAACTAAAGAAACTGTAGGTCTAAACCTTTTAGTAAATATTCTACGGGGTTCACGTGCCTATGCAGTCATCTCTGGCGGCTATCATAATATCAAAACTTATGGCGCTGGCGCAGATACAAGCTATGAAGAATGGCGTCACATCGTAGAGCAATTTATCCACTTGGGTTATTTGGATATTGCCCATGATGAAAATAATAAATTGAAGCTAAATGCAGCTAGTAAAGAAGTGCTCTTTGACGGTCGAAAAGTAGATATCATTAGCTACGAAAGTTATAAAAAAAGAGAGGAAGAAGGAAAGAAGGCAAAGACAAAACCAAAGTCAGAACGCGAACGTGTACGCGACGGATTATTCGACCATTTACGTACTTTGAGAACAAAAATGGCTAGGAAAGCAGGCATTCCTCCTTATCAAATTTTTAGTGATAAAACACTAGAAGAAATGGCTGCTATGCGTCCAACCGAAGACCATGAAATGTTAGATGTGAGTGGGGTAGGAGAGCAAAAAATGGAGAAGTATGGACAAGCGTTCATCAAGTCTATTTTGGGTTATGCGAAAATAAATAATATTCCGCTATCGACATTCAAAAATCGACAAGCAAGGGAAGTCATTGTACCAGAAGGTAAACCTACGTTATCAAGACCGAAGGAAAATATTCCTCCCGAAGATGCGGGACTAAGCACTTTTGAACGCACTTTGAAATATTACAATCAAGGTAAAAATGTAAAGGAAATTGCGGAGCAGCGCAACATGAGTCCTGTAACAATTGCGGGGCATTTGGTGAAATTCTACACCGAAGGCGGCAATATAGATGTACATCGTTTTGTGTCAAAAGAAGAAATTCAAGCAGTAATAGACAAACTACCTTTATACATCAAAGAGGAGAAGAAAATGAGACCAGTGTATGAGGCATTAGGCGAAAAGATTAGTTACGATAAAATTCGCTGGGCTTTGGCATATCATGAGAAGCGAATGAAGGAGATACCAAGGTAAATATGAAATATGAAATATGAAATATGAATTTTGGCACTTTGTATAGACTTTTAGGCTTTCAGTAGATGTTTTGGTAATGAGGTGCTTAGAAAAGTATAGTTTTGCAACAGATTAGAAATCTAATATCTAAAGTCTAATATCCAACATCTATTTTTTCATGAAGAAGAATTACATCCTTGAAGTTGCATTGACAGAAACCGTTGTTTTTTTACTCTTATGGCTATGGAATCCTTATATCGGATTTATGCTGACGCTGTTTTTTGTTGGAATTTCCTTTTTTGTTTTGGTAGTTTCTTTGATTGCAGAATTGATTGAAAAGACGAAAATAACGCGCGCTTATTTTTGGTGGGTGGCGATTTCGGTTCTTGTACCATTAATTATTGCAGCATTTTTTATTTGGTCAAGTGGAGAAGGTATTCAAGATTGGATGCAGTGAAAATACAAATTAGAAAGAAGAAAAAGAAAAACCCTGTTGACTTCAAGAGTCATCAGGGTTTTGTGTGTCTAATACCTTGTCCGAAAATTTGTTTGATTCTCACAATTCTCTTTCTCTGATAAAATTTTCAGAGAAATATAAAATAGTAAAGAATACACTTTTCATAACAAAAAAAGTGCCGAATATCACGTTTTTTAATTCCTGTCTTAAGTCTAATAGAAAACTCTTATCTTCGCGGCGCGATACACTCGAATTCTATTTGAGTGACTTATTTTTGCTCAATATTTACTCAAACAAAGTTTGAGAATACTCTAAATTTACTATTAGAATGCAAGTAAAAACTATTGCTATTGGCTGTGACCATGGCGGATTTGCTTATAAAGATGCAATTATTCGTCTTCTGAAAAAAGAAGGAATAGAAGTACATGATTTTGGAACACATTCGGATGCATCTGTCGATTATCCAGATTTTGTACACCCGACAGCGACGGATGTAGAAGAAGGAAAAGCCGACCTCGGTATTATCTTGTGTGGTAGTGGAAATGGCGCTGCAATGACTGCAAACAAGCATCAAAACATTCGTTGTGCCTTATGTTGGAATGGCGAATTAGCTGAACTGGCACGCCAACACAATAATGCAAACATGATGTCAATTCCTGCAAGATTTGTCAGCAAACGCATGGCTTTGAAAATGGTTCGTGCATTCATTAGTACAGCCTTCGAAGGTGGTCGCCATGAGCGTCGTGTAGATAAAATTGCTTGTGTTTAATACTTCTACAAAGTAATTTAATTATAGCCTTACTTATCATAATTCGAAAATAACATGAAAAAGATACTTCCTACTCTTCTTGCGCTATTTATTCTATCAGGAATAAACGCACAGACTTCTCTCGAATTTGCCAAAGACCAAGGCGAAACAGTAAAGGATATTCCAACTCAATTTGCGGAACGCATAACTGCGGAAGATTTAAAATCTCTCTTAACAGTCATTGCTTCTGACGAAATGCAAGGACGAGAAACAGGGACCGAAGGGCAGCGAAAAGCAGCAGATTTTATTGCACAAAAGCTTAGTGACTTAGGTTTGCCAAAGAAGGGAGAAAATAATAGCTACTTTCAAGAGATTGCTTATACTGCAGAAAGTTGGTTGAAAATGAAGTTGAGCGTTAATGGAGTAGAGCAAAAAAACATGCGCCAATTCTATGCCTTCCCAAATACGAACAGCGACATGATGCTGGACGTAGATGAGATTTTATTTTTAGGTTATGGTATTGATGATGAGAAATATAGCGACTACAAAGGCGTAGATGTTAAAGGAAAGACACTTCTAATCTACTATGGCGAGCCTGTTAAAAAGAATGGTGTCAGTCGTTTGACTGGAACAGAAACTCCTTCAGATTGGTCAACAGACTTCCGCAAAAAATTGCGTGCGGCAAAAAAGTATGGTGCAAAGTCAGTATTGATTATCGATGATAAATTGCAGAAAAATATCAACGAAAATCGTCGTTTTCTTCTTTCTCCTCGCATGCGCATTGGACGTGGCGAACAACCAGAAATGAATTATGCCAACAACATTTTCATTTCTACAGAAACGGCAAAGGCTATCATTGGTAATAATTTTAAGAAAGTCGTCAAAGCCCGTAAAAAGATTGCAAAGAAATTAAAATCGCAGTCGGTAAGATTACCCGTAGATTTGAAAGTAACGCAAGAACGCAAGATTAAGCA
>CALDUB010000293.1 GCA_937923465.1 uncultured Saprospiraceae bacterium | reverse complement strand
GTCTTGCAAAATGTGAATTTTAACATTGCGCCTGGCGAGTTTATCTACCTTATCGGACGGACGGGGAGTGGTAAATCGTCTCTACTTAAGACGCTATATGCTGCCTTACCACTAGCATCGGGAAAGGGAATGGTAGCTGATTATGATTTGCATTTATTAAATCGAAAGACGATTCCTTTGTTACGTCGTCAATTGGGGATGGTTTTCCAAGATTTTAATTTATTGGAAGATAGAAATGTGGAGAGTAATTTAGATTTTGTACTGCGCGCAACGAATTGGTCAGGCAAGAAGAAAAAACAAGCACGCATTAACGAGGTCTTGCGCATGGTAGATTTAGTCGGTAAAAATCTATCTATGCCACATGAATTATCAGGAGGAGAGCGCCAACGCGTAGCTATTGCGCGTGCTCTATTGAATACTCCTCGTCTTATTATAGCAGATGAGCCGACAGGTAATTTAGACCCAGAGACAGGTGATGACATCATGTTACTTTTACGCAAACTAGCATCCGAGCATAATACCGCAGTACTTTTCGCGACGCATGATTATCGCATTTTGGAGAATTTTCCTGCGCGGATTGTGCGTTGTCACAATGGACGCATTTTGGATGAAGAAGATTTGCCAGTCTAATATTTTTAGAAAAAAGCATGAAAAAAGTCCCTCACGACACTGTCGTGAGGGACTTTTTTACATCAGTAAGAAACTAACTAGTTCTTAACGAATTTTTTCACAGTGAAACCTGCATCAGTAGTTACTTGGATAAAGTAAGTACCAGCAGCAAAGTCAGCTACGTCGATAGACATAGTAGCAGTGCTTAGGTTTTCGTAAGAAGTGTAAGAAACAGTTCTTCCTGTAACATCAATGATTTGAGCAGTAACTGATTTAGAAGCATTTTCTAAGTTCAAGTCAACATTCAAGAAAGAAGTAGCAGGGTTAGGAGAAATAGAAACTGCGTTAGACACTGTTTCATCCTGAACTGAAGTATTTAAGCTATTAAGGTAAGTACGTAAAACGTAACCTGGGCTACTAGTCCAACCAGAGTAGAAATCATCCAAGATTAATGGAGTTTCGTTACCGTTAGCGTGACGAGGATTACCTGAAGCTAAGTATTGAGGACCTACGCCGTTAGCTACATCTACACCACTGTACTGCAAGAAAATGTAGTAAGCTGTGTTTGGTGCAAGGTCATATGGTGCTGGGAATGGAACTTTTACTGTTTCACCGTCAACTTCAGTACCGTCTACAGAGTAGATGTTGAATAAAACTGGGTCACCGTATAGCTCATAAGTATCACCATTTGCGATAGCAGGTACGTCACCGTTTTCATCCAATGGTGCTTCATAAAGAACGATAGTGAAA
Source organism: uncultured Saprospiraceae bacterium (assembly GCA_937923465.1). Taxonomy (GTDB): domain Bacteria; phylum Bacteroidota; class Bacteroidia; order Chitinophagales; family Saprospiraceae; genus JAHDCG01. The sequence goes on along the minus strand of CALDUB010000293.1, from coordinate 16,412 downwards.
TCAACAGAAGCAGCTGCATCTGTATTGATTTCTGTCCAGTTACTTAAACCAAATTCGAAATCTGTAACCATTGACTCAACGTCAGCAGTGTAAAACAACATACCGATATCAGCACGCTCACCGTAAGTATCAACGAATGCAGTATTCGAAGGACCGAAACCGTAAAGGTCTCCACCTGTATCGTGAGAGAATACATCTGCAGTGATAGTGAAACCAGTAGTCAAAGTGTCTTCAGTTAATGAGTTAGTTGCTACAACAGTGTAATCACCGATAGCTTCTGGAGTGTAAGGCTCATCAACACCGAAGATAAGTCCAGTATTGTCTACTTGTCCAGTTGTAGAAAGAGTCACTGATTCACCCGCTGGGTTAGTAATTTCCCAAGACAAAGAAACGTCAACTGAATCTTCAGTATTGTTGAAGATAGTAGCTGTAAAGTCGCTAATTGGAAGAATGTGTCTCTGTGGAGTTTGGTAGTTGTTAGCAGTTGTAACATCGATAAACTCTTGAACAGAGATTTCACTTGATACAGTACCACCAGTAGCTAAGAATTCTTTGATTGCAGCACAATCTTCAAAGTTCAACATTCCTACAGGGATAGTATCCAAACCAGCGAAATCACCACCTTCTCCTAAATTGATAACACCAGCACCTGGTTGGTTGTTACAAATGATAACAGCAATAGCACCTGCTTCTTGAGCATACCATACCTTATCAGAGAAAAAACAAGAACCACGGTCAACCAATGCAAGATTACCAGCAATCTCATCTCCGTTAAGTAATTCTACACAAGCATCTGTAGGCACATCGTCTGGGTAAGTATCATCCATATCTGCGTTAGATTCTACTAATACCAAGTCTCCAGTAAGGTTTTCACCAACAGCTAAAGTACCCGTCCAGTCTGCTTGACCGAATTCGTAAGTACCTACAAGGTCTTCAGGAGCAGTAATTGTAAAAGTTTGGTCTTGAGCTGACATTGATTGCAATCCGAAAAGTACGATTGCTAAGCTCAACATTTGAGTAAATGTTCTCTTCATAACTAAATTATTCAGTTTTATTAAAAAAATCAATTGAGAGTTTTTGCGTGGTCTTTCGACCTTTCTAGAACTATAAAAAGAAAACATCTTTAAAAGTTCAGTGCAAAGTAACCTAAATTTTAAGTTTCATTAAACAAAAAATCAAGGATTTTTATAGAAACATTCAAAATTGAAGCAACTATTCAAAATTTTAATAGTCAATAACTAAAGAATACTACACCAAAATGGAGTGTAGTATTTTTTATCATTGTCATATAATCTATTCTGAGCGATAAAAATAAGGATAATTATCATATCAAAATAAGAACTAATCAAATATTTGCAGAGAAGGCTTCTTTTTCTCCATTTTGGTCAGGATAACAACAAATCAGACGGTTGATAAGGTAGAAATCTAATTTTATTAGAAGCTATTTGAGTTTAACTAAATTCAAACAGCTTCTTGGATAAATAGGATTACGTAAAGTGTCACGTTTACTTGTTTGTCAGAGCACCTTTATTTTTTTCCAAAAGTAAGAGAATAAGAAATGAAAGGAATAGGAATAAAAGGCGCAGAAAAATCGTCGTCAGGCATCGCAAATGTATTTATCCCAAAGTCAAATCTATTTTTGTCATCAAACCACGAAGCACCGAGACTATATGAGTCTGGTTCATCATCAATTCCTAACAAGACAAAATCAGCCATTAATTTCCACCGTTTTCCTATTCGTAAGGCACCTCCAAAAGTTAAAAGCGTTGAGCCCTCAGATGTCTCAGAGGCAAATGGAAATGCATAACCATATCCAACATTGATAAACTTATCTTTACTGCCAAAAGTGGCAGTACCATAAGTATGTGTCGTACCCGTCACGTCTCGTCTACGAAAATTATTAGGTTGAATGACGAAAAAAACAGAACCTCCAAAACCAATATTAACAAAATCACTCAAGGGCACCCCTGCCTTTATACGTGTCGCAAAAACATTAACTCCAATCAAAGGCATCAAATCAAAGCCAATGTCAATATTATCCGATAAGCCAAAATCAATACGATTGTAAAAGACCATTATATTACGGAATTCATTCTTGCCCTTTCCGAGGGTGTAAGCCGTCGGCGAAAAAAATAAGTGTTCTTCTCCATTTAAGATGGCACTTTGGTCTTTACCTGTGTTGCGAGCTTCGTATTCAGCTTTGGCGCGCAGGTAATCAGCATTGCGAACTGGTCCACGAGAAGTTCCTCCTGATTTTTGTTCTTTGAAAAGAACAAGGGAACTAATCTCTGACAATGCGAATTCTAATTCTTTTGTATCTTTGAAAAGAAGAAACACCGTAGTATTTACAATTTTAGTCACACGCCCCACGAATCTATCACCATTTTCAGTATTAAGTACGTGAACTTGTGTCGTGTCACCTATGATAATGTCTTTACTAATAAACTGAGCATGCAGAAAGGATGGCAAAGTGAAAAATAGGAGAAAGCAAAGAAGTAAAAGTTTATTTATTCTCATTGTTTTGATTTTGGTGTGTTTTGATTTATATGGTACTAAAATCCTCCTTTTCTAACGCAGGATTGCATTAAGTCTATATTTGAAGAGGGGAATTTAGGAAATTTTATTGAATTGGCTTCTTATTAATTAATGATTTTTATTAAATTAAATATGTATTTTGTTGTTTATGAAACGATTGTGTTTTTTTACTAAAAAGCGTTATATTATTTTTTTTAAACATATCGTTTTTTTTAATTATCCGTACCTTATTGTTTATTTTTGCACGTTCTCGAATCAGCGTTTCTATTAACAAATTGTAACTATTAGACCTTTTTACATGACAATTTAACTGAATTCGGAATTTTTAATTAGACTTAAGACAGAAGATATTAGACGTTAGACTCAAATATATGCAAAAAATAAATAGATAATTTTATTGCAATTCGGTTGTTGTGTCTAAAATCTAAGGTACAAAGTCCAAATTTTGAAACACTATTTCTATAATTATGAAAAGGGGTCCGAAGCAGGAGTAGGAGGGAAAACATAGCCTCTAAACAGACCTATCATTCATATTTTAACAAATATCCAATACCGTGAAAAAAGCTATAATCGTAGAAGATGAAATCCGGAGTTTAAATAATCTACGGAATATTTTAACAAAACATTGCCCTGATATTGAAATCATAGGCATGGCTGGAACGATTTCTGAGGCAGAAGACCTTTTTGATGACCCCAATATGAAACCCGATGTGGCTTTTTTAGATATTAATCTTCCCGATGGATTGATTTTTAATTTATTAGAGCAATTAAGACCCGTGGAGTTTGATGTGATTTTTGTGACCGCATTCGATGAGTTTACAAAGCAAGCTTGTAAGTTTAGTAGTATTGACTACATCATGAAACCTCTGAATCCTGAGGAACTAAAAGAAGCGGTTAGTCGTGTACGCGTGCGCGACAAAAAGGATATTAACGAGCGACTAGACTTGTTTAGAAATGCATATCAGCATCCAAATATCTTTGAGAAAATGAGCATCGCGGCATTGGACGGTATTTACTTTGTAAATATTAGAGATATTGTACGTTTTGAAGCAGAAGATAATTATACCCATATTTTATTAAATGACGGCAACAAAATTACCGCCTCAAAGACCATCAAATCTTATGAAGATATGTTGGGAGATATGAATTTTTATCGTGTACACAAGCGTCATGTGATAAACATGAATTACATGAAGAAATTTGTAAAAGGAGACGGAGGTTATCTTGTAATGGACGATGATATGCGCATCGAAGTCTCACGTCGACGTCGTTCAGCATTCATGGAAGAGCTGCGTCGTATGCAGCAGGGGAACGGTCATTCTTAGAGAGAAAACGGTTAGATTAGGTCAGGAAGCGGTTTTTTGAACGACTTCTGGACGACAAAAAAGAAAATTGTCACATATTTATATAGTTGTAATGTGTTTTAATAATGCCTTCTCTTTTTTGATATTTGCCTCTTAAAACTTTGAAAGTCAGTAGATTATATTTTATTTTTATTTATTTAATATGACTTAAATCTCATGTAAAATAAAAAAATGTGTTTTCGTTAGGGCATAAAGTCTGTCACAGATTTGGCATGGTAACAAATAATTCCCTAATTTTGTCGCACAGGAAACACACAGTTAAAGATTATCTATAACTACACAATGTTTTCAATTTCAAATTATAACGAGAAACATAAATGTTTTTTGCCACAAAAGCTGATGCTATGGGTAAGACAAAAAAAGGCATAGACAATCTAATAAAAAACGACAAAATCGAGAAAGTCGAAGACAACGACATGAAAAAGATTTTAGGAGGTCGTGAAAAGATGAGCAAATTGCGTAGAATCATAATTGGTTTTACGGACATTATGCCATTGTAGGATTGTACATAATTGCTGACCGCTTTCGTAAAGAAAAATAACACGATAAAGTATAAACAACATTCAAGTCTTTCAAGTTAAATCTTGTCTGACCTTCAAAATATCCTGAGAATTCGACACATTACATTCTGAGATATTTTAGAAAGGAATAATATTTGCCCATGGGTAAAGGTTGTTCCTTTTTTTTATTTATCTTGGGACTGGTTATTGGTTACTAATTATTGGTTATTAGTAAAAACGCAATAACCAATAATTAGTAACTAATAACAAAATAACCAATAATAAACATCCGTTGATAACTACATTACCTCTACCACCTGAAATATTAGTCTTAGAAAAACAATTCGTCAAACAGACGGATGATTTGCAACAGCTTGCCATTATTGAAAAGTTGACAGCACACTATGCTTATACTGATGTGCGTCGTGCTCAAAAACTACTTTCCGTTCAAAAAGAAATAATCCGCCGTCATGATTTGCCAGATTTTCGTCTGACGTATCACTTACAGACGGGTTTCATTGAAAATCAACTCTATAATTTTCGCCTTGCAGAAATGCATTACAAGGATGCGGTAGAACTGACCGAAGAACGTGGAGATTTTCAACAACAAATTAGTGTTTATATTGACTATGCAGGTCTGGGAATTAATAACAAGCGTTACCTCCGAGCAGAAGAATATTTAGAAAAAGCAGAAAAACTTCTAACAGCCTATCCTAATGAAAAATCACGAATAGGTCTACTGTGTCGTCGCGGATATTTGCATTTGCACTATGGAGAGGATGCCGATGCCATTAAATGTTTTTTAGATTCAATTCAACTTTTTCAAAGCTTATCAGAAGATTTAGGTTATCCAGATTACTATCTTAAGTCTTTGATTTATAATGGATTAGGTTCTGTTTATACCCGTGTTGGTAAACACAAAAAAGGAGTGAAAGCACACTTGCAAGCTGCCAATATCTGTGAAACAATGGGAATGCGCACGCGTCTTTCTTGGTTTTATCAGGCGGTGGGTACAGGGCATTTGTCTTTAGATGATGTAGAGGCTGCTGAGCAATATTTTTTGAAAGCGATTAGTATAGAGGATGATATTAGTCAACAATCACGGGCGGGTTCTTATGCGAGTCTGGGGATGATATATGCGCGTCGTGGTCAATTTGAGCGTACACTTGAATTATATGACCGTGCAGAAAAACTATACCTTGAAAAGAAAGGAGAGTCGCAGTCTAATCTTGCGAACATTGAACGTTTGCGCGGAAATCTTTACAAGCAATTAGGAAAATATAAAAAAGCCATTCGGTTTTATCATGCTGCCTATGAGTTGGCGAACGAAGTCGAAAATTATCGTCAACTAGCGACGATTTATAATGATATGGCAGAATGCTATGCAGCATTAAAAGATTATGCTAATGCTTACGAGTATCAGTGCATCCATGATGGTCTGAGTAAAAAAGCAGAAGAGCAAGTCCGTAAACAAAAGATTAACGAATTGGAGCTTCGAAATGAAGCAGAGCGTGCGCGGAGAGAGCGAGAATTGATGCGATTACAGACGGTCGAGCTACAAGCAAAAGCCTTGCGTGCGCAGATGAATCCTCATTTCCTTTTTAATGCCTTGAATTCTATTCAAAACTTCATCAGTGGGAGTGAGGTCGAAGGTGCGGACAGTGCTGTTCGATTTTTAGCTAGTTTTTCGAGTTTGATGCGCAAGAGTTTGGAGTATTCTGAAAAGCAATACATTTCTTTAGAGGAAGAATTAATTTTCTTGAAGCAATATTTAGAAATTAATGCAGAATTGCGTTTTGAAGACCGTTTGACTTATGAGGTCATCGTCGATGAGGAAATCGAAGAAGATATCATGGGCGTACCCACTATGGTCGTACAACCTTACATCGAGAATGCAATAGAGCACGGCTTACGTGGTAAAAAAGATGGTAAAGTAACGATTACTTTCATTCTTCAGGATGAGGAAGATATCATTCGTTGCATTATACAAGATAATGGTATTGGTCGCCCGAAACGTCGCGAACAACAGGCACAAGACCCTCGTTTTTTGAATCATCAATCTCGTGGAACTGCTATTACGGAGGAGCGTTTGCGTATCGCGCATGGTGTGAAGACTGGGGACTTTGTGCGGACTTATGACCCAGGGGAGCGTGAGGTGAAAGAAGGGACGCGTGTGGAGATTTTGATTCCTATTAGTGAGATACGGAAGTAGGTTTACTAAACAAAACCAACGGTTTTGTCATACCGAGCGCAGCGAGGTATCTGTGTGAAAAGGGAGCAAAGATAATTCTACTCAGATACCTCGCTGGACTCGGTATGACAAGAAAATTCCTAAAGGAATTTCTTGATAAAAAAAGAAAAGCCACGCCGATAGGCGTGGCTTTTTTTCGTCTCTAAAGCAGGATTTAAAGATTATCCAAAGCTGCTTGTATCGCAGCAACACGAGCTTCCCCGTCTGCCAATTTCTGCTTCTCTTTATCTACCGCAGCGGCAGGCGCATTCTGAACAAAACGCTCATTTCCAAGCTTTTTATTCACACCAATCAAGAAACCTTTTGCTTGTTTCAAGTCCGCTTCGAGTTTTGTGCGTTCCGCTTCTACGTCGATTTCTATGTTCAACTCTAAGAAGTATTTCTCCGTATCGCTAACAATGGCAAAACCATTTTCAACTTCACCTTTCGTAATGCTAAATTCAGACAAGTTACCCATTTTAGCAGCAGCTTCTTTCAAACCTGCCAGTGCAAAGATTTCTTGCGCACCTGCACCGTCTTCAACAAACAAACGTAACTTATCATTAGAAGAAACACCTTTTTCAGAACGTGTCTTCTTCGTTTTAGTAACGATATTCTGGATTTTATCCATTTTAGCAACTAAAGAAGCATCATATGCCTTAACCGTTGGCCAAGAAGAAACGATACAATCATCGCCTTTTTCACGGTCTTTCAATTGATGCCAGATTTCTTCCGTAATGAACGGCATAAATGGATGTAACATTGTCATTAATTGACTGTAAAGTTCCATTGTAGCATCATAAGTCGCCCGATTCATTGGTTTCTTATACTCAGGTTTTACCAACTCCAAATACCACGAAAAGAAATCATTCCAAATCAGCTTATACAAACTCATCAAAGCATCACCTAAGCGGTAAGCTTCCATATTTGAATTCATACTCTCTAAAACAATATTCATTCTTGCATGAAACCATTCTAAAGCAAGTTTATCTGATTCGCTTTGTGGCGCATCAAATAGTTCTTTTGCTTGTAGAAAAGCTAATCCATTCCACATTTTATTGCAGAATTTCTTCCCTTGGTCGCACAATTGAGACTCATTTAAAGCCTTCTTAGTTTTAGGGTCGATTGGTGCATCAAAGATAATATCATTACCCGCTGAGCCTGACAACATCATACCGAAACGAACGCCGTCTGCACCGTAAGTATCAATCAATGCCAAAGCATCAGGTGAATTACCCAATGATTTTGACATTTTACGCTTCTTCGCATCACGTACCATGCCCGTAAAGTAAACATCTTTAAATGGCTGTGCGCCATTCGCTTTGATGAATGCTTCTCCCAATAAATCTGGAGCAAACTCATAACCCGCCATAATCATACGCGCTACCCAAAAGAACATAATGTCCCAACCCGTCACGAGAACAGAAGTAGGGTAGTAGTAAGCCAATTCTTCTTGCGTTTCAAATCCGTCAAAAACGGATATCGGCCACAACCAAGAGCTAAACCAAGTATCCAAAGCATCTTCGTCTTGACGTAAATCATCAATCGTCAAATCTGCTTTACCCGTTTTCTCTTGAGCTTCTTTTAAAGCTTCTTCCGCTGTCTCTGCAACGAATATCTGTTCGCCATAATACCAAGCAGGAATACGTTGTCCCCACCACAACTGACGCGAAATACACCAATCGCGTACATTATCTTCCCGCAACCATTGGTAGTACATATTCCAGAAATGCTCTGGGTAGAATGTTACTTCTTTATCTTCAACGGCTTTCAATGCTGTTGCCGCAAATTCTTTCATTCCTAAGAACCATTGCTCCGTCAAACGCGGCTCAACGATAGCATCCGTACGCTCACTACGACCTACAGAATTGCGGTAATCTTCAATCTTTACGATGTGTCCAGCAGCCTCTAAGTCTTTGACAATCAGCTTGCGGGCTTTAAATCTATCTTCGCCAATGTAGTGACCACCTACTTCACTCATTGTACCGTCACCATTCAATACATCAATAACTTCGAGCTTGTGGCGTTGCCCAATTTCGTAGTCATTCATGTCGTGTGCTGGCGTTACTTTTAAGCAACCCGTACCAAATTCAATCTCAACATAACGGTCAAAAATAATAGGAATAGAACGACCAACCATAGGAACAATCGCACGTTTTCCTTTCAAATGTTGGAAACGCTCATCTTTTGGATTAACTGCAATCGCAGAGTCCCCCAAGATAGTCTCTGGACGAACCGTTGCAATGGTTACAAACTCTTCTGTTCCTTCGATTTGGTAGCGAACGTAGTACAATTTACTATTTTCGTCTTTGTGAATAACTTCCTCATTAGACAAAACGGTCTGTGCCGCAGGGTCCCAATTGGTCATCCGCAATCCACGATAAATCTTACCTTTTTTGTGTAAATCAACGAAAGATTTGATAACTGCATCAGACAATTTTGGCTCCATGGTAAAGCGCGTACGCTCCCAGTCACAGCTCGCGCCCAGACGTTTTAATTGGTCCAAAATGATACCGCCATATTCTTCTTTCCATGCAAACGCATGTTCGATGAACTCCTCACGCGTCAAGTCAGATTTCTTAATCCCTTGAGCATTTAGCTTCTTCATTACCTTCGCCTGCGTCGCAATACTCGCATGGTCAGTTCCAGGAACCCAACAGGCATTTTTACCATCCAAACGTGCTTTTCTGATAAGGATATCTTGAATCGTATTGTTCAACATATGCCCCATGTGCAACACACCCGTGACATTCGGCGGAGGAATGACGATAGAAAACGCTTCGCGCTCATCTGGTTCAGAGTGGAAATAATTTTCTTTCATCCAATGGTCGTACCATTTGGACTCTATTGTTTGTGCGTTGTACTTTGTTGCGGACATTTGAAATGTATAATGATTATTGTCTAATAGTCGTAAAAGTGTCAGACACCTTTGTCTCTAAGTTAATCTACTTTTTCTGCGAAAAGTTCCTCCAATCTAAAAAGGGCTGCAAAGGTAGTAGAATGTTTTTTAAAATTAGATTTGTTTGAGATATGATTTACGCGAAATGAATAGGAAAAGATGCTTTTTTGAATGGAAATTGCGTTCGGAAAAACTCTGCGTCCAATCTAATAAGTAAGCTCTAAAATTTCACTATCTCCAAGTCCACGCGTCATGACCAAAAACAAACGCGAGTATTCACTCTCATCAAATTCCTCATACCTTTTTTCTCCAGCTAGTAAATTCAACATTTCGGGAATGGTATTAGAGTGTCCAACGATAAGCGCTTTTTTTGTCTTATGTTCTTTGATTATCCTATCAAAAAGAGAATAATAATCCGTTGGTTGGTAGTGTGCATTAGGACTCTTGATAGCTTTTGCTAAAGGCATTGTCGTCAAAACAGAACGCGAGACACTCGTCGTATAGCAGCGCTCAGGTTGCATCGGAAGTAGAATGTCTTTTAATTTATTAGCTCTTGCTTGACCTGCCGTTGTTAGTTTTGGGTCTTTCTTCGAACTTTCTTTTTCTGCATGACGCGTCAAGACTAGAGCGTGATAATCATCATCACCAGCATGAGGAATATCAAAGGTTTCACCATTGGAAAGTATGATTTTATTGGCAGAAATGCTTTTAACATTGGCAGATTTTAGCTGTTCGGGAGTACCGAAATTGCTACAAGAAGCTAAAAATAAGCAGGCAAAGAGACTGAGAGTAAGAGATAATTTTGTCATGAAATGTAATCTGTTCGTGATGTTTAAATTTTGCTGTATTTAAAAATACTTCGCAAAGATAGATAAGTAACAAGACAAAATTTAGTCCATATGGTAATGGGGCTGGGAAAGTGAAGTGTCAAATCAATGTCCCCACTAAGAGAGGGCGCATAGTCCTACATGTATGTGCGAATTGTTATTATTTGTCAAAGAACGTTATTTGTTTTCTTTTTTTAATTTTTCTAGTTCTTTAATTACGATTAATCTATTGTCTTCTTGCGAAAAATCAAGTGATTTGTATTTATTTTTTATATTTAATGCTTCTCGTGGTTTTATTCCTGTTAGTTCCCTTATTTGTGCTGCATTCCAACCTTTAAGCTTGATTTTAATAATAATCTCATTTAGTTCACTTCTTTTTCTTTGCTGTTCTTCAAATTCGTATTTTTCCCACCAGGCTATAATTTTTGCTTTTTTACTTTCTTTAGATATTATAAACCCAGGTGCCCCTCCAATGTCTAAAGATTCGTTTTTTTGAGTAGTTTTTGAAATTACTATTAAATCGAAATACCAATGTTCAAAAAACTCATTTGGATTTTCCGAAAAATTATATTTATAATCTCCTCGTATTGGTTTTTTGTTATTCAGATTATCAACAAATATTTTGGCTATCCCTATATATTCTTCCATTTGCGTTTTTATATCAGTAACCTCCTAATCTTATCCAAAGTAATACTTCCTATCTACCTCATCCATTTATCCGTCAATAATTCCTCATAAGCCCCAGCTATCTCCATGCCCATATTTCGCCCTTTATCTTCAAAGATAAGTTTATTATTTTTATAGAATTGGACTTCTATTTCGGCTTCCATACTTTCGTTGACCTTACCAGCCATGTCTCCCGATATTGGCGAAACTAAATCCGTACCTTCTGCCTGATGTGCGATGAGTTCGAGTCTATATTGCCTATCTTTAAAACTAAGAATCACCTTGTTTCCTTCTAAGCTAGTCTTTCGTTTTGCGCCTGTGTAGGTCGCAAATTTATAGAGCACTTCTTCAAAATAAAAACCTACTAAATAGCCCACAAAAGACGTTCCTAACCAAGGAATTCTTGCAACACTCACCATAAGCGAAACAGGTGTTTTGTGTGTGAAATGATTGGTCTGCATCCATATCCAAGAAGAAGGAAAGGACTGTCCCCAGTCTTTCTCAACATAACCGATACCTCCTGTAAAGTCAACCAGTTCACCATTGATTTCCATGCTGCCTGACAGGCGATGAAAAAGACTAACGACACCGTGATAGCATTCCATAAAAGGCACAAAAGAATACCAGCCCATTACACCTGGTGCACCTAGCATTTTTGGCCAAGGTGTTGTGTTTTGAAAGGAAAGTTCGCCTTTTAATTCTGGAAGATTTAATTGTAAATTTTGTTCAGAAAATTGATTGTCAGCTAGTTGTAGTCGGAAGGTGTCCGTGGCAGGGATAAATTCATCTGCCTTAAAGTTATGATAACTTGCTACTTTTTTCTTGCCGTCCATGACTTGAATGAAGGCGTGTTTCTTACCGTCTTTGTCAAATGAAATGCCTGGAATAACCGCAAAAGCATAACGCTCTGTTGGGTCAACAAACTTAAAATACCAGCCCTCAAAGTAGTTTTTTGATTTGCCCCAACCATGATACATATTTGGATTGAGGACAGCACGCAGGCGGTTTTTATAGTTTTGCATTATATTTTATACTTTAGATTCTAGACGTTGGATATTAGATGTTAGACTTGTAGGGTCTAACATCTAATATCTAACGTCTAAAATCTCTCATTTATAATTTCCTTCTCTTAACCTCGTCACTAATTAACTTCAATTCTCGTCCCATGTCTCCAGCTACGGCAGTATTTTCTTGCGCACGGCGAATCAAATAAGGCGTTACCTCTTGGACACTGCCATAAGGAAGATATTTCGCGACATTATAACCTGCACTTGCTAAGTTAAAAGTCAAGTGGTCACTCATGCCATATAGTTGGCAAAAATTGAGGTGTGGATGATTTTGAGGTAGATTTTTTTCAGTGATTATTCTAGCTTGCAATTGAGCCGAATCTGCATTGTGAGAGGCATTACAAGATGCTAGCCTTTCGTAGTTGTCAAGGCAAAATCTCACCGCTTGATTGTATGCATCATCTGTCGCAGCCTTTGTGTCATGGATAGGAGAGGGATAGCCCATCTCTTCCGCACGTTTGCGTTCTTTTTCCATGTATGCGCCACGCACCAATTTTGCTCCTAAGATGTAACCATGTGCTTTCGCTTGGTCAAAACTATGTAGCAAAAAGGACAGACGGTCTTTACGATACATTTGAAAAGTATTGTAAACAACTGCTTTGTCGCGATTATAACGGCGCATCATGACATTGACCAAGTGGTCGATGGCATCTTGAATCCATGTCTCCTCTCCGTCGAAAAAGATACCCACACCGCGTTCGCGTGCTACATGACAGATACTATCTAGTCGCTTTAATACAATCTTATATTCTGCTCTACTTTCCTTCGTGAATGGCTTGGAGCGTGAAACATCCTCCAATAGTTCAAAGCGCGCCATTCCTGTTATTTTCGTGACGACAATGGGAGTGGAGTCGTTGTTATCCGCAAATTCTATGGCGCGTATGACTTCATTCATCGTTTTATTGTAATCTTCCTCTGTTACCTTAGCTTCAGCGCTATAATCAAGCATTGTATAGACTTTTTGTTTATACAATGCGTCTATTGCTTTCTGACTTTCTAAAAGCGTTCTACCGCCTACAAATTGCTCAAAAATAGTATTTTTAACTATCGTCTTGACAAAAGGTAAACGTAACTTGAGAGCTACTAAGCCCAATTGAGAACCCACATTAACCAATGCTGGCTGGCTCATCATACGAAATAGCCACTGTGCATTTTTCAGTTCTTTGTCTGACTTATGTGCAAAGGCTGTTTGCGTATCTGAAAAGTCAATTTCTTTAAACTTACCATTTACTTTCGTATTGGTATTGTCTATTCCAGACATATTTTCTTGTTGTTTTGACTTTTGTGGTGTTCTTACTTTCTTCATGATACAGTGTATATGTTTCTTTGATAAATCGTTTCTTTACATCAAAGAAATAAATGAAAGTGATTTTATTAATCTTTGTTATCTGACATATCACAAGATTTGTCAAAGAGCGTTAATTTTTTTAGATAAGATTAGACTATGGTGTACTCCAAATTTCCCATGCTTTCTCTGCTTGCAAATGTAGCATTTCCAAACCGTTTTTTATTGAAGCTCCTTGCGCTTTTCCTCTCCTCAAAAATTCGGGTTCTTCAGGGTTATAAACCAAGTCATAAAGATAATGTTCAGGACTTAAATTATTATAAGGAATATTGGGGTAAGTCTCCACTTTTGGATAAGTACCAAGAGGTGTTGTATTGATGATAAGGTGATGATTTTCAATCACTTCTTTAGATAGTTCCTCATATGTAAATTGGTCAGGTTTTTTAGTACGAGACACATACTTAAATGGAATGTCTAGCCTACCTAAAACATAAGCACATGCCTTTGCTGCGCCACCCGTTCCGAGAATAAGAGCATTATCAATTTTAGCATCACCTAAAAGATTTAATAAGGCGATTTCGAAGCCATACACATCCGTATTATAGCCTTTTAATTTACCGTCAACAATCTTTATTGTATTCACAGCCCCAATATCTGCTGCTGACTCGTCTATTTCATCCAAAAAATCTAAGACATACTCTTTGTAAGGAATAGTTACATTTAGCCCCTTTAGATTGTCAAAGGATGACAACAAATGAGGCAAATCGTCAATTCGCTCTATTGGAAACAAATGATAGTCATGATTTTCGATGCCTTCGGCTTCAAATTTATCACTAAAATACTTTTTTGAAAAAGAATGTGTAAGAGGATATCCAATAAGACCGTATTGGTTCATGTGTGTATTTTAAAATATCTTTAAGTTAGTCAACGTGTAATTCTCATCAAATGTATACTTAAAAATAACAAAGGACAAGTATTTTATTCTCTTTCGAGTAAAAAAAAATACGACTTACTTCACATGGAAATAAGTCGTATTTTTTAACAGAAAAATTTAGTAGTCATTAGCTCTTAAATTGTACTTCATAAATCAAATTTCATCCACAAAAGTCAGAGCCGTCGTACTTCGTAAATCAGATAGTATTCGCACAAGTCAGAGCAGTCGAACATCATAAATCAGATAGTATTCGTACAAGTCAGAGCAGTCGTACTTCGTAAATCACTTCACCTTACGATACTTCGCAGCATTTGCGGGGTCAACTTTTGTCATTGTCTGAATGAGTAAATTTTGTTCATCAGAAGCACCTTGTTTAAATATTTCGACTAATTCACCTGCTTTTGTATTTGAAAATACCTGCAAAACCATAGTGTTGGGAATGTTACGATTAACGAGACCTACTGTTTTTATAGTCTCTGCGATAATAGCGCGACCTGCTTCTACATTAGTAGACATAATATCCAATCCTTGGCGGTGATAGTCATACCAACCCTGACGAAAATCACGAACACGTGGTGCTAATAAATTGTCCAATAGCCAGTAACGATTACGGGTTCCGTCAATAGAGCGCCAGCCTTTTTTCATAGAGTCATTAAGACTTTGAGGAATAGTATTAACGACTTGTAGTGCTTGTTGATAATAGGGCTCACCTCCGTAAGGGGCAAAGCTATCGGCATCTATTCCTAGAGCCATATATGCATAATAGGTCAAAAGCGAAGATAGATTCGAAGTAAAGGTAGTCGCAGAGAAATCAATAGGGGCATATTGTTCGTAATCAAAAACAAACTCTTTATCGACATGTGTCAAAAGAGGTGTTTTGTAATTAGAACCATAAACTGGACGCGTAGATTGAACAGCAAAGTCAGCTCCAAAACGAGTCTGGCTAGCCTCTGATGAAATCGTCATGTTGATTTCTATCTGGATGCGTTCGTGCTCTTCGTATTCGTCTTCGTCCGTAAACTTCGTATTATTGTAAAACTCCGTAATCTGACTCTCTAAAGTCTGAAATACTTTCGGGTCTACATTCTGGAGAACAGGCGTCTGAATGGTTACATTCGCACGAAACTCTTGTGCAAATCCTTTGAAACTCAAGAAAAGTATAGTTGAAAGTAAAAATAGTTTTTTCATATTTATTAGTTGACAGTTGTTTGTTGGCAGTTGTCAGGCTGCTTTTACTTGTACGCGTGACTTTTTTACAAAGTATTTATTCTTTTGGACTTTGGATGAAAGACGTTAGATTTTAGAAAAAACAATCGAAATGTAGTAAAAGTCAATTGCTTAAATGTTTGATTTTTAAAGTAATACGATTGGTTTTATTTTACATGTGTTTGAGTCTAAGGTCTAATATCTTCTGTCTAAAGTCCAATTATTCTTCTAACTTAAAAAAAGTCGTTAATTCATCTGCAATATCCACGGCAACAGCCGTCTTACTCTTTAACTCAAATTCGCGACTCTTATTGTCTGAGCGAATAATTGTTATTTTATTTGTGTCATGTCCAAATCCAGCACCTTTATCAGTGAGTGAGTTTAAAACAATGAAATCTAGGTTTTTTCTACGCAATTTGCCTGCCGCATGTTCCTTCCCATTGTTAGTTTCGAGTGCAAAACCAACTAGTACCTGCCAATCTTGCTTATTTTTACCTAAAGAGGCGGCAATGTCTGGTGTTTTTTCTAAGAGAACACTCATTTCTTCCTGACCAGGTTTTTTCTTTATTTTTTGGTCTGCTGCATTTTTAGGGCGAAAATCTGCCACCGCTGCAGACATAATCGCAGCATCTGCTTGTGGAAAAAAGGAAATAGACGCCTCGTACATTTCCTGTGCCGTTTGAACTCGGATAGTATTGATATTGGCGTGTTTGGGTTTTAATATTGAAGGTCCCAATACTAACTCAACTAGTGCACCACGTTCTGCTAATTCTTCCGCTATGGCGACGCCCATTTTTCCTGTTGAGCGATTGCCAATAAAACGAACAGGGTCAATAGGTTCGTGTGTTGGACCTGCAGTAATTAATACTTTTTTGCCTTTAAAGTCTG
Source organism: uncultured Saprospiraceae bacterium (assembly GCA_937923465.1). Classification (GTDB taxonomy): domain Bacteria; phylum Bacteroidota; class Bacteroidia; order Chitinophagales; family Saprospiraceae; genus JAHDCG01. The sequence continues at coordinate 11 of CALDUB010000293.1, read as the reverse complement.
CTTTTTTTGAA
>CALDUB010000292.1 GCA_937923465.1 uncultured Saprospiraceae bacterium | reverse complement strand
AAGCTATTACCAATATTTACTTATCAGGTTTAGAAGTCCATAATTCTAATATAAAATCGGCTTTTATTAATGACAGTATAGGTTATCTATTTTGCGCTGACTTCAAAGGCGATGAAGAACTAAATGATGAAGCATATACATCGGTACTTAACAGGTTTTCTGATACGAAAGGTTTGATTATCGATTTGAGAATAAATGACGGTGGAAGCGTCTATAATGCCCAAAATCTATTGAATAAGCTATCAAACGAAAGGGTTTTGTGGCATATAACACAAAACCGAACTTTAAATGGGTTTGATGACAAATTTGAATGGTTTATAGAACCAGACCCGGATATTTTCTATCCAAATAAAGTAATAGTTCTTAATGGTAGGTTTACTATAAGTGCCGGAGAAAGGTTTGCAATCGGAGCAAAATTATTAGATAATTTAACAGTTATAGGAGACACCACAGCTAATACTCAGGGTTCAGTAATGGGTAGGGAGATGTTAAATGGTTGGAAATATACCTTGACATTTGAAAAATGCTTATCTCCAAATGGGCTGAACTATGCAGGAATAGGAATTCCTCCTGATGAATATATCAATTTCGACAATTCAATTTCAGATAATAGAGATTATATTTTGGAAAGAGCAATTGAACTCTTAGAATGAAAAAAAGCCAGCAGAGAATCGAGTAGGGAAAGATAGTTTCACGATTTAGACCTACCAAATGGCAAAGGTCGCAGAACTATCTCAGCCCTCTCACACCACCGTACGTACGGACCACGTATACGGCGGTTCACAGAACAACTAAGTCCTTTTCTTACGCGTCTTAGGCTTCGGTTTTCCGCGATACGACGTCCACGTTGACAGTAATTAAAAGAAACCAAAATGAATAAAACATATAGAAAAGGAGCTATTGGAGCTTTAACTGACGAATACGAAAAAGCTCTGAACGAATTAAAAGACTTGCTCTTGCAGATTCCTGACGCTGAATTCCAAAAAGTATATAATGAAAAAACTGCCGTTGACTTTCAATCAGTAAAGAATATCGTTTTGCATATGATTAATTCAGGATATGGTTATGCGAATTATATTAGAAAAAGGTTTGGGAATAATTGTGTTGTTCCAAAAATAGAAATTGAAACAACTGAACAAGGAGTATCTGAGCTTGAAAAGATGTTTGAATATACTGTTGAAACCTTTGAAGACAAATGGCATTTGACATATCGCGAATTAATGAATACTATAATCAAAACTTCTTGGACAACTTACGATTTAGAAGCTATTACTGAACACGCAATCGTTCATATTTTAAGACATCGACTTCAAATTGAAAAAATGATTGCAAAACACGGAATAATATAGTATTTATGAGAATAGAAACTGCTGGCAACACTGTAAAATGGGGTTTCTCATAAAAAATGAACGGTAAACCTCAGAGCGAAAGAGCCAAAAGAACAAGTAAAAATAGAAAGTTAAGGTTGTAATTTTTTATAAAAAAAACCTTAAAAGACATATAACCTTAAATGATGATAGAGATACAAAATTTCAGTTTTCTTATAGGAAAATGGTCTGTTCTAAATAGAAGATTGAAAGAACGTTTAATAAACTGTGATGAATGGATTGAATTCCAAGCAGAAATGGAAACAAAGAGTATATTGAACGGATTAGGATTAATGGACGAAATGAAATCCTCCTATTTCGGAGATGAATTTATTGGACTTAGTATCCGAATGTTAAACCCAGCATCAAATAAATGGACAATTTATTGGGCAGATACCGCTAATCCAGAAATTGGATTAAAAGAACAGGTCATAGGAGAATTTAAAAATGGAATTGGAGAATTTTTTGGCAAAGAAATGTACAAGGGTAAAGAAGTAAAATTAAGGTTCATTTGGAACAAGCCTTCCGTAGATACGGCACTATGGGAACAGGCTTATTATAATGATATAAATAATGAATGGGAAACCAATTGGACTATGTTGTTTACTTCTTTAAAAGAATAAAAAACTACTCCAAAAAATGACTGCAACGGCAATAGCTCGCATTCGCTCACTACAGTAAACATGGACTTGACAGTAATTAAAATATAAATTAATGGGAGTAGAATTATATGTTAATGATGAAAGTATAGAAAGCCCTTCCTTCTCAAAAAAGTTTAGAGACGAAATAATTTATGAGTGGTATTTTAAGTTTGATGAATTTCTAACAAAAGAAGAACAGAAAGTAATTACTCCAAATTTATATGGTGAAATTGTTCTCGGAAAAAAGAGAGAAACTACTTTTTTAGAGAAAGCTAAACTGCCAATTATATTGCATAAGGCTATGAAAGGGAAAATAACAGTGGAAGAAATAAATAAATTCAGAGATAAAATTGTCTACAGGAGTGAGAAAGTAACAGATAGAGAAAGAGACCCCAAAAAAATGAAAAAAACATTTCAAAAAATTGAAGATTATTTAATTGAGAATCGTTCGAAATTTCCATTGATTCATGAGGTCTATGAAACAAAAGAGCTTGAAAATAGAGTTTATAGTGTGTTGATTAATGAAGTTAAATGTGATATAGAAGGAGACCTGTTTTATTATGATGATTACCATAAAGTAAGAACGAAAATTCATTTAAAAAGCTATAATGAAGATTTTGGTAAGATTGATTTTTATATAGATATAGAACCACAGATAAAGATAGATGGAAGAGTATATTTTACAAAATCAATTACGAAAGCAGAACAATTTCACGAACAATTCCAAGATTGTTATGATTTCTTAGATGCAGTAATAAAATCTAAGAAACGAGTCTTGTGGGAGTATAACTGAGAAATAAAACACCGTCAACAATGCATATGCATCGATACTCCGATAACAGATGTTTGAAATTTAGATTTTCAGGGAAAAGAGAAATGAGTTTGACTTGTTTCTCTTTTTTTGTTGGAGATTTTTTATATTTGGGTAAGTCTCAGGTAGTTTATGTAAATTTATAATCAAGTCCCGTACTCCTCGTATGTAGTTGACACGAGTCGCGTGTGCTTGATTTTTGAGGGACATCGTGTTGTCCATACTTGTTAAAGCAGCCTCCCATTTGGGATTGCCTGTGCTTTTAAACGTTTTTTTTTTCATAATTTTACGTTTATTGTGTCGCGATATTGCCGCGCAAAGGTCGGAGTTTTTTTGCTGCGACGCAGGAGCTTTGTTCAACACAGCATCTATTTTCACCAGCGCTATGCACGCCGCTAAAAAAAACATAGAAACCGTTAACAGTCAGTCATCAAAAAAGTAAAAGAACTAAGGAATAATGAGTCAAATACCAAAAAAATCAAAATTGGAATTTTCAAAATCTCTCATTCATTCAAATTTTATAAAAGTAGCAGAATATATTGAAAAAACAGGAACAAATGCTAATGCTATTATAAATGAAGAATATCAAGAAACTATTTTACTCAAAGCATTACTACCACTATCGGAATATAAAGGTTCAGATAATCAAATTAAAATTATAAAATACCTTTTAGACAAAGGTGCAAATGTAAATTTCAAAAATAAAAAAGGATATTCACCTCTTTCAATTTCAATAGCTTACCATAGCTTATCAAATGTTTCTTTATTGCTTTTAGATGCTGACAATATAGATGTAGAATCAATAGATAAAAATGGAAATAATCTAATATTTATCGCAATCCGAGAATATGGATTAACTTGGAGACCTGAACAATTCGAGCTTCGTAAATTAAGATTTGAAATAATTAAAAAACTGTTAGTTTTGGATGCAAACATTGATAAAAAAAATAATTTTAATGTTTGTGGCAGAGATTGGATAGGTAGATGTAATGATGAAAAACTTAATGAACTTGTTCGAGCAAAAGATAAAAAATAAATAAGACGTCCTCCCTTGATGATTTAGAACAGTGAAATCTAAAACAATATAAATGCATCTCTTCCTTAACCAAGCAAAAAAGAAAAATAAGATACCATAAACACATGCCAAACAAAAAAATAAACGCCCCTACCCGACCAGACGCCTACACGCTCCTAGCCCAACTACGAGCAGGCAAAACCAAGTCTGAAAGCATCGTCCGAGAACACCTAGAGCAATTAAAAAAGCTCCAACCGACAGTCAACGGCGCAACAAAAATATACGAAAACGAAGCACTAGAGCAGGCAAGAAAATTAGACCAAACAGGTGATAAAACTTTGCCTCTGTTCGGATTACCTTGTAGCATCAAAGAAACCTTTGACATCGCAGGAGAAGAGGTCACAGCGGGTTCTCTCCGCCGTATTCCGAGTCCATGCAAGGAAGATGCGGAAATGGTGCGCCGTCTGCGCGCAGCAGGTGCGGTCGTTATCGCGCGCAGCAATATTCCAGAGTTTGCCATGACTGGGGAGTCTACAAATTTACGCTTTGGTCGCACGAACAATCCGCTTGATATTACGCGCGTGGCTGGAGGCTCTTCGGGTGGAGAAGGCGCCTTGGTGGGGTCGGGTTCGAGTGTGTTTGGTATTGGCTCTGATATCTTGGGTTCTATTCGTATTCCTGCCGCTTTGTGTGGTGTCGTCGGCTTTAAAGCGCATTCAAAAGCAATTGATAACAGAGGGACTTGGCCACAGATAAAAACCAGTTTGAACGATTGGTTGGGTTATGGTCCTTTGTGTCGCTCTGTCCGAGATGCACAGCTTATCTATAATGTCCTTGCGACACAGCCTGTCCCCCTGACAGATGAGTTATTTAAAAATCTCCTTATTCCTGAGGGTTTTCCAATTACATATCGTCAAAACTGTATAAAAAACGCCGTAGAAGCCGCGCGTAATGCCGTAATAGAAAAGGGACTTGTTTCTAAAAAAGCGGATTTTAAAGACATCCCCAAGTTGTTTTTAAATATACCCAAAATCATCAGTGACGAGTTTTATGATAACTGGATAAAGGATTTGTCTTCCTCGCCTGAGTTTGGTCCGTTTTCTCCAATCAAAGAACTATTCAAGAATATAATCGGTCAACCAACGATTGACGGCGGTTTGCTAAATTGGATTTTATTGAAGCCAATAATGAAATCAGGTAGCACGAAAAAACAAGAGAAAATCGCCAATTCATTTAGAGAAGCGCGCAGCAAATATCAACAATTATTGGGCACCGATAATGTCATGATAATGCCGACGCTAGGTTTAGTCGCGCCCAAACACAAAGGGTTTAACCGAGCATCCTTATTAGACCCGCGCGTCAATGGATTATTTACTTCTCATACGCTGGGAAATTATTTAGACATGCCCGTCATTTCTGTGCCCGCATGGAAGTTTTGCGACCCAGAGACGGGTTTGCCTGCGAGTGTTTCTTTGATGTGTGCTCTAGGGTCAGAAAGTCGGCTTTTTGCGACGGCTAAGATTGTGGAGGAGGCGCTTAATTAAAACAAAATCAATAATATAAACCATTTACTCCTTGTTTCTTAAATGTATTAAGAGACAATTTTTTTAGATAAGAACATCACCATGCCACCGAAAATAGTCATTTCAAGAGGTACAATTTACATATTTTTTATATGATTGTAAGTGCTACCTGTATCATAAAAAGTCATCAACAAAACCACAATTAACAAAGTGAAATACAAGGACATTTCTAAAAAAATAATCGAACTACACGATGAAGACCTTAAACTTCGCAACCAGCTTATTGCCCGTAAAAAACTAGGAGATGGATACAACGAAGAAATGGCAAACTTACATAATAAAAATGCTAAAATATTAGATGAAATAATAAATAGAATTGGCTATCCTACGATTGATAAAGTAGGCAAAAAGGCTAATGAGGCTACTTGGTTGATAATACAACATTCGATTGGACAGCCTGATTTTATGAGAAAGTGCGCCAAACTATTAAAAGATGCCGTTCGTAAAAGTAAATCAAATCCTAAAAATTTAGCCTATTTGACTGACAGAATAGCTGTATTTGAAGGAAAACCTCAGCTATTCGGAACTCAGTTTGACTGGAACGAGAACGGAGAATTAAGTCCCAATCTTTTCGATGATTTAGAAAAGGTAAACCAAAGAAGAAAATCAATAGAACTCAATACGCTTGAAGAACAGACAGTGCTTATAAGAGAACGAACTAAGAGTGAAAATCAAAGCCCGCCAGCAGATTTTGAAAAGAGGAAAAGAGAATTTGATGAATGGAAAACATCAGTAGGTTGGTAAAATAGAAACTCCCCCACCCTTATCTAAAACAACTTCTTTCTATAGGACAAACACACCAAAACGAAGCTTTCCGACATCCATATAGAAGTACCTACCTAAAAAAAATAGAATGAAAACAGTTAAACGTATCGCACTTATTTTTCTTGCTCTCTTAATTTGGACAGCCTTTGTCGGCTATGGATTTATAGACGGATTTCTACTCAAACCTATCACTTCTCAAAATACCTCTGAGGCATTTATTGAAGCCACCAAAGAGAAAATTAAAGAAGAATTTGTTGGAAATCTAGCCATGACATTAATAGAAAATGGAGAAGTTTCGAAAGACTTCTTTTATACTATTGACCAGCCTGTTGATAAAAATACCGTTTTTCAAGTCGCCTCTGTCAGTAAATGGGTGACCTCTTTTGGTATTATGAAATTGGTCGAACAAGGTAAAGTGGAACTAGACAAACCCATAGATGATTATCTAACAAGATGGCATCTTCCCGAGAGCGAATTTGACAATAAAAAAGTAACTATTAGACGATTGCTTTCGCATTCATCGGGTTTGATTGATGACTTGGGTTATGACGGATATGAACCGCACGAGACTGTGCAGACCATAGAAGAATCCTTAACTAAAGCTTCTGACAGTCCTTACTCGGAAGGTGTCGCAATAGTTGGTTATGAGCCTGGTAGTGAATATATGTACTCTGGCGCGGCTTACACTATTTTGCAATTGTTAATAGAGGAAATTAGCGGTCAATCCTTTCAAGATTATATGACACAGACGGTTTTTGAGCCTTTGGACATGGAAAATTCAACTTTTGTATTGGCTGACAAACCCAATCTTCAATTAGCTGTGCTGTATAACGACGACGGAACAATCTCGAAACCGAACAAATTTACGGCTCTTGCTGCCGCGTCTTTATTCACTTGTACGGCAGATTTATCTAAGTTTTTACTCGCCAACGTTTCCAATAAAAGTATTCTTTCTGAGGCGACCATCAAAGAGATGAGTACTGCCCAAACTTTTATTAATGACTTTGGTGTTTATGGTTTGGGACCTCATCTTTATAGTCAAAAAGACAGCAACTCTACCATTATCGGTCACGACGGCAGTAGCGGTAGACCTGTCATTAATACGGCTGCTCGGATTGATTTACAATCAAAAGATGGGATTATCATTTTAGAAATGGGTAATCACAATATAGCTTCCAACATGGCGGATGAATGGCTATTTTGGAAGGCAGGAATAGCGGATTATGTGGTCATGCAGCGTAACAAATCTTACTTGTTAGGTTTGCTCGCATTGGGTTGTGTTGTTATTCTTGCGCTCTCGATTTTCATTATTCGTAGGAATTAAGCAGCTTCAGATTTTGACAAGGTTATTTTTTATTTTAGCGAAGCATAAATGAAAAAAGCCTGTCCCGACGCTTTGCTCGGGAAGACAGTCAAAAGTAAAGATATCTAGTTTACAGTGTAATTAGATGCTTCAAGAAAAATAACTCAGAGTTTGCTCTATTCTCACTATTTAAGTCCTAAAAACTACTCTTCGCGATACTTCAATCGACTTTATTATTCTAATTCACCAAGACTTAGTAACGCGGTAGAAATAGATTCAGAATTCTGGAAAAGAGATTTCGTTCTCAGTTTGGGCTCTGAAAACCGGAGAAGTGTTGATATTTTCAGGCTTTTCAAAGTGCAAAATAGCTTGTCCCGAATACTTTCGGGAAGGACTAAACATCTTGTCAAAATTCTGAATCTATTTTTTTCGCGTTACTTAGTTTATATTTGCTACTTTGCAAAATGAAAGAAATAACTTAAGTATCAAACAACACAATATGCTTATAAAAGAAGTTAGCATCAAAAAACCTACAGCTTTAGACCTTGCTCAATTCAAGGAAATGGATTACTATGCTGTAGAAAATTATGCTTTGCCCATTGAGTTAATGATGGAAAATGCAGGGCTACAATTAGCTAATCTTGTTGCGCATAGTGCTAAAAATCTTGATACAAAAATCTTAATTGGAATTGGAAATGGTAATAATGGCGGCGGTGGCTTAGTAGCCGCAAGAAGACTGGCAGCATGGGGGTTTCCTGTGTACCTTGACCTGAGTACAGAAATTAGCAAAGACTTACCTAAAAGACAATTAGAAAGAGCAATCAAGTTTGGGGCGAAAGCAGAGACGCTAACAAATCCTGATATCTGGGTAGATGCTTATCTAGGATTTTCACAAAGATTACCTTTGCGTCCAAATTTATTAGATACTGTTGCTAAAGCAAATCAATGCGAATGCCTACGCATTTCCTTAGATATTCCAACAGGTTTTTTAGGAGACACCACTCCCCCATATTTTCAGGCTCATAAAATTATGACATTAGCTGCTGCTAAAAAAATCTTATTTAATCTACCTGACAGTTCAGAGGTATTTATTGCAGATTTGGGAATACCTAAGGCAGTTTATGAGCAATTTGGTGCGGAAATGCCTCCATTTCAGGCGAATAATATTTTAAAGATTGAATAAAAAAATCAATAAAAAATCAAACATGAAAGAAATCAAACTTTGTTCATTTACCGATTTAGAAGAGAAAAAACCAATTGGACATCAAGTCAATGGATTAGACCTTGTCGTTATCCGATATGGTGATAATATATCCGTATTATATGGCAGATGCCTACACCGTGGTGCATTGATGGCGGACGGTCGTGTAGAAGGTGACAATATTATTTGTGGCGTTCACGACTGGGATTATCGCATCGATACAGGTGTCAGTGAATATGATAATTCAGAGGTACTAAATAAATTTTATGCCGTTATCAAAGAAGGAGAAGTATATGTGGATGAAGACGAAATAAATGAATATTTAGTCAAAAATCCTCAAAATTTTAATAGAGATGAATACCTCGGTCAATATGCCGATACGAGCCCAGAAAGCACAGAACCGTACACGGGCTATATCAAAGAACTCTCTCGAAATGGGCTAAAAAACTGGGGACATCACGGTCCTTCGGCATCAATGGGAGTTGATAGAAATACATTGCCAAAGTGGGAGAACATTCAATTTTTGCCAGCGCAATTGGCTTCTCGTCCCCTACTCGATGAAGAATCCGTCAGCACAAAAGTTGTCATTGGAAAAAGGGCAAAAAAGCCGTTAGAATTGGATATTCCTGTATTTGTATCTGACATGAGTTTTGGTTCTCTTTCTAAAGAAGCAAAAATTGCCTTGTCAATGGGCGCAGAGCTTTCAGGTACAGGTATTTGTAGCGGAGAAGGCGGAATGCTACCCGAGGAACAAGCTAATAATTCTCGATATTTTTACGAGTTAGCCTCTGGTAAATTCGGCTTTTCATGGGACAAAGTTAAGAAGGCGCAAGCCTTTCACTTTAAAGGCGGACAAGGTGCTAAAACGGGTACAGGTGGACATTTGCCAGGTAATAAAGTGACAAAAGAAATCGCAGAAGTAAGAGGACTTAAAGTTGGGGAAACAGCTATTTCGCCTGCCGCATTTCCTGATTTATTCACGGCTGAAGACTTCAAAGCCTTTGCTAATGAAGTGAGAGAAAAAACAGGCGGTATTCCTATCGGTTTTAAAATCGCAGCCAGTCATATCGAAGCAGATATTGATTTTGCCTTAAAAGTCGGAGTAGACTATATTATTCTTGACGGACGAGGTGGTGGTACAGGTTCCGCGCCGACGATTCTACGTAATAATATCAATGTGCCTACGATTCCTGCATTGGCAAGAGCCAGAAAACATCTAGATAAAGTGGGCGCAAAAGACATCACTTTAGTCATAACGGGTGGACTTAGAGTCGCAGAAGATTTTGCTAAAGCGATGATGCTTGGAGCGGATGCGATTGCGGTTTCCAATTCAGCACTGCAAGCTATTGGTTGCTTAGGAATGAGAGCTTGTAACTCCAACAATTGTCCCGTCGGTATCGCTACTCAAAAAAGTCATTTGAGACAGCGTCTTATCATTGAATCCTCAGCCAATCAACTCAACAATTTCTTTAGTGCCACTAATGAATTGATAAAAGTTGTTGCTAGGTCTTGTGGACATGATGACGTTTCTAAATTTAATCATAACGACCTTTCGACTTTTGATTATGACTTGCATAGATTGACAGGTATTGCTTATGCAGGGGTAAATCATTAAATATTTAGTAACTACTCAGGTTGGTATCGGTCACTTTGCCTAAAAAAGAGTGAGACAATTAAGATTTAGCATAAGAATAGACAAAAGTTAGTGCCCGATACCTGTTTTAAGCTATGAGTAAGGTATCGGGCACTGATTTTTGTTTGAGATACTGTTAATTCTCTAAGTTGCATCTTAGATTTAACTAAAGTGACCGATACCTGAGTAGTCCCTCATTCAATGTTTCTTGAAAAATAAATATGAAAAACTATCACAAGTATTCCATAGATTATATCTTTGAACCCACCGAAAAGAAGTTAATAGTCAATGAGACGCCCAGGTAACAATGGTATCTTTTGAATCCGTTGAGTAGTATGGCGCGAGTCAATTCTTGGAAATAAATATTTGGTGAAGGTTTTCTGCACAAAATCTATCCCGCAGGTGAGATTAATTAGCTAAACGATTGACTTGATTGACTTGATTGACTATTATCTTTAAAATTATTCATCAATATTAAAGATAATGGCAAAGCGTAAATCAGTTAAATTTTCGTTAGTGAACTCCGCTGCTGCAGGTATAGATATCGGTAGTCGTACTCATTGGGTCTGTGCTGGTGAGGAACAGATTAGGGAGTACAAAGTATTCACTGAAGATTTACATGAAATGGCAAAATGGCTAAAATCCTTAGGCATCCAAACCGTAGCTATGGAAAGCACTGGTTTTTATTGGAAAAGCCTCTTTTTATTACTTCAGGATTATGGTTTTGAAGTGATTTTAGTACATGCTGCTCATGTAAAAAATGTACGCGGTAAAAAATCAGATATGTTAGATTGCCATTGGATATGGCAATTACACAGCGCTGGTTTATTATCTGCCAGTTTTCAACCAGACAATTTTACCGAAAGCCTACGTGCTTACACTCGACATCGCAAGAGTTTAATCGATGGTGCAGCTCGATATATCTCCAAGATGCAAAAAGCAATGATAATACAAAATATCCAATTATCTGTCGTGCTATCCGACATTACAGGTAAGAGTGGAAAAGCTATTATCACCGCTATCTTGAATGGCGAACGAGACGGTAATAAGTTGGCAGCTTTAGCTCATAGTAGAGTTAAAGCAAGTAAAGAGGACATCGCGAAAGCTTTAACAGGGCACTGGAAAAAGCAGCACCTTTTTGAACTTCGGCAGTCTTGGGAGATGTACAATTTTTATCACACTCAAATTGAAGAATGTGATAAACAAATTGAACAATTATTACAAGAAGAAGCAGAAAAGCAACATGTCCAAGATTTAGCTTATGAGCCGAAAAAAAAAAGCAACGGTCAAAGAATGACCCTAAATTTGATTTAGCTCTAAGAGTTTATCAATTATCAGAAGGAAAAGACCTTTTAGAGATTGATGGTGTTGGTTATGGTTTACTTTTTAATTTATTAGCAGAAGTGGGTTTAGATTTATCTAAATTTCCTTCCGCTAAGCATTTTACCAGTTGGCTATGTTTATGTCCAAATAAACGTATTACAGGAGGTAAAGTTCTTTCAAGTAAAACCAGAAAGAATCAAGGACGATTAGCTTATGCTTTTAGGCAAGCTGCTAATTCTGTCGGTAATCAAAAAGATACCGCTTTGTCTTATTCTTTTAGGTCTTTAGCTGCTCGTAAAGGTCGAAAAGTTGCTATTACTGCTACTGCGCGAAAAATTGCAACTACTGTTTATAATATATTACAAAAAGGACAGAAATACGAACCTATGGGTACAGAAGAATACCAAAAATTGGTTCGTCTAAAAAAAATAAGAAACATTCAAAGAACTATGCGAAAGCATCAGATTGAAGCTAATGAAATAGCTGTTATCTAAGCTTTCTGTATTTTACAAGTTGGGCATTTCGGATTGTAGTACTCATACATACTACTGTAACCTTGTGCTCTAATTTAATTGCTTATCGAAATTTTAGTTTTAGATGAGATGAGTTACAATATTTATTATGGAAAATGTATTGTCAATATTTAAGCTATTAGACATTGGTTATCAGTAAACTAAACCCTTTCAAACTTAGTATTACTAGAAGGTGTTCTCTTACTATTCAACACCATATCTTTGATTAAACCTAAGTCAGAACTGGAACAAGTCAGAACTGGAATCCTGTAATCTTGTTAATCCTGTCAAAAAAAAGAAAAACATGAGACGAACACTTCTATTAATCTTCGCACTAACACTATCAAGCCTACATGCCCAATCTACAGATTTAAACAACTATTCCATAGCAAAAAAGCAAACCATATACTCCAACATACTCGACGAAGAAAGGGAAATTTTCATTCACACCCCAGAAGGATTTTGGGGGCTAGATGATAGTTTAAGCTGCTACCCTATCACTTTCGTTTTGGACGGAGAAAGCCAATTTCTAAGCACTGCTTCTGCCATTGATTATTTGAGTTCTGCGCCCTTAGGTAACGATTTAATGCCCCGCACGATAGTTGTCGGCATTCCAAATACGAATAGAAATAGAGATTTCACGCCAATAAAAGGCAAAATGGGAAAGGACACCACGGGAATGCATATGACTGGCGGTGGACCAAAATTCTTGGATTTCATCATAACTGAACTCCTTCCTCATCTAGATAGTACCTATTCACTCTGCAAACATCGTACAATAGTCGGACATTCTCTGGGTGGATTAGTCGTCTTTGATGCTCTATTAAACAGGCGAGAATATTTCGATAATTACCTAGCCATTGACCCTGCTTTAGACTTTGCAGATGAGTTATTCTTGTCGACAATTTTAGATACTTTAAGAACTACTAATTTACGAGAAGAACAGCTATTTGTAGCTTCTGCAAACACCATTTCAAGTTTTATTGGTCTCGAAAATATCGAAACGGACACCTCTGAAATAGCTAAATTAGGACAGAGTAATATAAAATTTGCACAGCTAGCAAATTCCGAAAACTGGAATATCAATCTTTCCCACAAACACTACCCTGACGAAAATCATTTCTCCGTCCCATACATCGCCACCTTCGAGGCACTAAAATCTTTCTATAGTTATTATCCTTTCAAAGAGATGATTAAATATTATCATCCGCGCTATGAAAACAAGTCGGATTTGGTTGAAAAACTACAAGTTCACTATCAAGAAATATCAAATCGTTTGGGCTATCAAACTATCCCGATGGAAAGTTATATCAACTCTTGGGCTTTTGGTCTGGTACATTTTGGCAGAGAACAATTAGCCATTGACATGTTTAATTACAATCTGAAGTTATATCCAAATAATGCTTCTGTCTACAACACAATGGGCTCTTTCATGAGAAACATCGGCAAAGAAGCAGAAGCAACTCAACTATTAGAGCAAGCTCTAGAAATAGAGAAAAAACAGAATAATCAATAGAAATAAAATTAATTAAGGAATGAAAATAAGGTAATTACTTCCTTTTACTTTATTAAATATTTTTTTATCCTAGTTTTATTCCTCAATAACGATAAACTTAATTATCATTGCATTGTAAATTGGTCAACCAATTTCTGGTAGTCCATAAATTTATTGAATTCTGAACGGGATTTAAATAGAATATCATCCCGCTCAAAATCAAAAAAAACGAAACAATGCAAAACAACAATTCCATTCTAAAAAAATTCTACAAATTCCTCTTAGGTATTGGACCAGGAATCTTCGCTATCGGCTATACCATCGGAACAGGTAGCGTAACCTCCATGATAGTCGCAGGTAGTAGTTACGGAATGCAGTTGCTTTGGGTCTTACTCTTGAGTTGTATATTTTCAGGAGTATTAATGGAAGCCTACGGAAGATACGCTTTGGTCACTGGCGAGACGGCATTATATGCTTTTAGAAAGCATCTAAAGTTCGGAAATCTCATGGCAATTCTCATCATTATTGGTATCACTTTTGGACAATGGAATTCCTTGATTGGTATCTTGGGTATTTCCGCCAATGCCATTTATGAAAGTCTTGCTTTATTTTTCCCCGCCATAAAAGGGCACGAATATATTGCCGTTTTGAGCATTGCCATCATTGTCATTAGCTTTATGTATTGGATACTCTGGAAGGGAAACTATTCTATTTTTGAGAAGATATTAGTCATTTTTGTCTCTTTGATGGGTTTGTCTTTTGTGTTATCGCTTTTCGTCATTTTGCCCGACCCTGCCGAAATAGTTAAAGGTTTTATACCTTCTGTACCACAGGTCGCGGGCGGAAAAATGCTTGTTGCTGCATTTGTTGGAACAACAATGGCTTCTGCTACTTTTATCTCAAGACCTTTATTTATTCAAGGTAAAAAGTGGACAAAATCAAATCTTAAAGACCAAAGGAAAGATGCAATTTGGGCAGCTTTACTTATTTTTATCATTAGTAGCGCTATCATGGCTGTAGCAATGGGCGCTCTTTTCGAAAAAGGAGAACCTGTCACTAAGGTTTTAGATATGGTTTATGCTTTAGAACCCGTAGCAGGGAAGTTTGCGATAGCTATTTTCTTCATGGGAACATTGGCGGCAGGATTGTCTTCTGTCTTCCCTATCCTCATGATTGCGCCTTTAATGCTCGCTGACTATCAAAGCGGGAAGCTAGATACTTCTTCTAAGCAATTTAAGATAATGACTGGAATTGCCTGTATTATTGGTCTAGCAGTACCTATATTTGGCGCCAACCCAATCAAAGCACAAATTCTCACTCAAGTTCTTAATGTATTCGTCTTGCCTTTAGTGATTATTGGTATCATCATTTTGACGAATAGAGAAGCTCTCATGAAGGAACACAAAGCGGGTCTTGCCTTGAATATAGGAATGATATTAGCCTTGATTTTTGCTTGTATTATTTCTTATAATGGCGCGATTGCTATCTTTGAAAGTTTGTAAGTTACAGAGCGCTACTTAAATGGTGACTTTCCTTGCGGACACGTGAGTCGAATGCTGTCAACTTAGTGGAAATAGACTTCCAGTATGACTTGGCAGGAACGCGGATGAACACTGAAAAACACGGATAGGACGCGGATTTTTATTTAGTATTCTTTAAAAATCCGCGTAAATCCGTTAAATCCCCCGCTGCTCGCGGGGCAGGCTGTGTCATCCGCGTTTCTATCATGCGCTCTTTGCCTACTATTATTGTGCATTTTTAACAAGATGCTTCCTAAGTTGACGGCATTCGACTTTGAATCACCATTTGAGTAATTAATGTCAAACTTTACCAATCGATTTCATAAAAAGCCTTAAACAAAAAAAATCCCGAACCTTCAATACGAAGGATCGGGATTACTTTTTTATTTAACTAAGACTCACATCTTAAGCCAAATCAAAACGGTCTAAATTCATCACTTTATCCCATGTTGCCACGAAATCCTTCACAAATTTAGCCTCAGAGTCTCCACATCCGTAAACTTCTGCAAGCGCACGTAGTTCAGAGTTTGAACCGAAAATCAAGTCAACGCGGCTACCCAACCATTTGAGTTCGCCAGTTGTACGGTCGCGACCTTCGAATACATCTTCTGATTTAGAAACTGCTTTCCAAGTCGTACGAATATCCAGTAAGTTAACGAAGAAATCATTCGTTAAGACGCCTGGACGCTTTGTGAATACACCATGTTGAGATTGTCCGCTATTCGCATTCAATGCACGCATACCACCAACTAATACAGTCATTTCTGGAGCTGTTAAAGTCAATAATTGTGCTTTGTCTACTAATAATTCCTCAGCTGATACAGAAGAGTGATATTTAGCGTAATTACGGAAACCGTCTGCTGCTGGCTCTAAGTATGAGAAAGAGTCAACATCTGTGTCTTCTTGTGTTGCATCTGCTCGACCAGGCGTGAATGGTACAGAGATATCGTGTCCTGCATCTTTAGCCGCTTTTTCGATAGCTACACAGCCACCCAATACGATTAAATCTGCCATAGAAACTTCTTTCTTACCACTGTTGAATTCTGTCTGAATACCTTCTAAAGTATTCAACACTTTTGCCAATTGACCTGGGTCATTAGCTTCCCAGCCGTTTTGTGGTGCCAAACGCACACGTGCGCCATTCGCGCCACCACGCATATCCGAACCACGAAAAGTTGATGCTGATGCCCACGCTGCAGATACCAACTGAGGAACAGACAAGCCTGAAGCCAAGATTTGTTTTTTCAATGACGCGATATCTTTATCGCTCACCAATTTGTGCTTCACCTCTGGAATTGGGTCTTGCCAAAGCAATACTTCCTTAGGTACCTCTGGTCCCATGTAACGGTCGCGTGGTCCCATATCACGGTGTGTCAATTTGAACCATGCACGCGCAAATGCATCCTCAAATTTCTTTGGATTCTTATGGAAATCCTTAGAAATTTTATTGTAAGCAGGGTCCATTTTCAATGCCATATCTGCAGTAGTCATCAATAGATTTTCTTGCTTCGTTGCATCGTGTGCTGCTGGTGCTTTTCTTGCTTTTGAAGCCTCAGTTGGCTTCCATTGGTTTGCACCTGCTGGACTTTTCGTTAATTCCCAGTCGTAATTTAACAATACATCAAAATAATCGTGGTCCCATTGTGTTGGGTTTGGCGTCCATGCACCTTCGATACCACTTGTGATTGTATCACCACCATGACCTGAACCGTAAGAGTTTTTCCAACCCAAACCTTGCTCTTCTATACTCGCACCTTCTGGTTCTCTGCCAACATACTTGTCAGGGTCTGCCGCACCGTGTGCTTTACCAAATGTGTGTCCACCTGCTACCAAAGCAACAGTTTCTTCG
>CALDUB010000291.1 GCA_937923465.1 uncultured Saprospiraceae bacterium | reverse complement strand
TATTTCAAAGAACGTTCTGATAATGGCATCAAAATTAACTGGCAGTTTAGCAGAGAAACTGCTCGACAAAAATTAAATAGACGCTATTCTCAAGTGAATGAACAAAATAAAAAATTTAAATAAACTTTTGTTACACGGTACTATGAATTCTAAAGCTAAAATATTGATGATTTGATTTAAATCAACTTCATCGTACATATATACAACTATCAATATGAACAGATTTAATGACGAAGACACGCAAGCTGTGTGGGAAGTAACTAAAAGTTACGAACCAGACTTGCAGCTTGATACTGAAGCGGGTTTACGTCGATTACAGAATAGAATAGCAGCAGAGAAAGGTGCAGAGATAGTTCCTATGGGAGGTCGTTGGATACGTGCAGTAGCAGCGGCAGTCGCATTGGCTGTGGCGGCATTTGTCGGCTTGCAATTTTTAGGTAATGGTGAGGAGTGGGTGACTGTAACAGCTCAAATGAATAAAGAAGAGATTACTCTTCCTGACGGTTCTCATGTTTGGTTAAAAGAAAATGCACAGTTATCTTACATAGAAAATTTTGGCGGAGATACGCGTCAATTGAAATTAGAAGGAGAAGCATTTTTCGATGTAGCTAAAAATCCTGCAAAACCATTTATTATTGAAGCAGGAGAGGGAACAGTAACTGTTTTAGGTACTTCTTTCTCTATCGATACTGATGAGACTTCTACTGAAGTTTTGGTTAAAACAGGTAAAGTTACTTATCAAGCAACGGAAGAAGTAGAGCCCGTTTTGTTGACTGAAAATATGAAAGCAGCATATGAAGTAGGCGCAAATGCACCTATAGTTAATACCAAAGTTTCATTGAATACATTAGCATGGCAATCGGGTATTTTACAATACAGAGGAGAGGCTTTAAAGCAAATTTTATCTGATGTAGGAAATGCTTATAGTGTGTCTATTGAGTTGACTAATAAAGACTTAGCTAATTGTACTTTTACTGATATTATACAGTTAAAAGGTAAGAGTATTGAGCAAGCCTTAGCTGGATTGTTGACGCAGACTCAGTTGAAGTTGGAAGAAAAAAATGGTGCTTATCGCTTATCTGGTGGTAAAACTGGTTGTTAAAACAGACTTTTAGTCTTCAAAAAAAGGGATGCCGTTTGGCATCCCTTTTTTTATGAGTACCACCTTCTGACCAAGAAATTCACGCTGTGAAACGGATGGATACAAAAAAGCGTCCCGCACACACACTGCGGGGACGCTTGATAACTTATTGGTATTTTGAAGTATTCTTTGAACCAATAATAGTAAACCAAAATTGTATCTTATATTCATTAGTCACGCCGTGGAACGGACGTGATACTTTTAATCTACCATATAGAATTTTCGTTCTTTGGCAGCTTTATTTTTTCTTTTACCATTTTTATAAAGAATGGCCTTTGCTTCAGGAATCTGATGTGCGACAATATTCTTGATATAGTTTTCAACAGATTCTTTCTTATTAAAATCAGCAATGATTACATAAGAATAAAAGCCTTCGGTAGTCTTATCATGAAATACCTTTCCAAAATTTTTAAAAGCATCATAATCTCTCGTCAAAGGCAAATCCGAGGTTGCTAATTCGATGACATAACCGCTGTATAAAGCTGGAATACGCTTTGTATAAGCGTATCCGTAAGACTTCTCGGAGCTTGCTGGTTTCTCAACTGCTTTTTTTTCAGTTTTTAACGAAACGAATTTAGTCGAGTATGCCGAAGGACCCGCCTGCGCGAATAGCATGCCTGATAGACCGATTAGTACTACCGTTAGCAGATTTTTTGTGTTATTAGTGTTCATGGCGTAATTATTTAAACATGGATATGCTTACTTGTCGTAATGTTCTTGCTATTGACAAATAGGTTGTTATATATAAGCAAGAAAATAATGTGCCAAAATATGTGAAAATTAATAATATGTCTTGTGGGAAAGAACAAAAAAAGACAAAACCAGTTATGGGTTTTGCCTTTAATTAAAAATGGAATTATAATAAGTAGCTTAATCTCTATCTTCGTTTATTTCAACTGCTTCAGCATCGATGACCGATAGCAATAAGACTAGAAAAAAAGCTATAAAAAACAAAGTGGAAAGCGTCATAGTGTGAATTATATAGTGTTAATTACGAAAGTGTGAGAGCGCAGACTCTTAAAATTTGTATTAAGGAAATAGTGTTATGTATGTTGTTTATGCAAATGTATAAATGATTGAATCATAAAACAAAAGAAAGCTTTATATAGTGTGACAGCAATTTTAGTCTATAGCTAGATTTCGCATTTTCGTTTTCTAATTGAAAACAACCGTTCATGATTCTTAACTACTCCGTTTCGTAAAGAATCTGTCTGTAATGAAACCTCAAAAGATTCTGAAAAGTGACTGAAATTATTTTTTCTGAGGAACTTTTTTAACGATAAAATTGTTTTTTTAAAAAGGGCAGCTAAATATTTTACCTAAAACTAAAATAAAACTATCTTTGCCCTGCTTTAAATCTAAAGCGTATAATTCTATACCCACGTGGCGGAATTGGTAGACGCGCTACCTTGAGGGGGTAGTGTCCTAGGATGTGCTGGTTCGACTCCAGTCGTGGGTACTTGAAACACCGAGGGTCTCTCTTTACGGAGGGGCCCTTTTTTTGTCTAATCTCTTTTTCTTTCCTTCTTTATAAGCTTTTATTGAGTTAGTAACTAATAGCGGCAAGCAACTCACTAACATTAGGTATAAAAAAAAATAAGAATTGGGTATTGTACATGTCAATTCTCCGGTTTACCTTTGCGTCATCTTAATTGGACTAAATCTAAATAAAAATAAGAGACCATGAAAATTACCCACTTTTTTTTAATTTTGTTGACTGTTTCATTAACAACATCTTGTGAAGACGAGGTAATCGTCGAACCAGTAACAGAATTAGTAGTACCAACGACTTACAACTTTGAAAACGTTTCATATACTGGTCAACAATCTCGCTTAGCACAGTTTGGCGAAATGAAAGCATATATGGCAACTTCACAAACTTCAGGAGTTGCTTTAGATGCGGATAAATTAGCTGCAATGTATGTGAACGGAGATGACGCAGGTTATTCTCAGGCATACACAAAAGATATGCGTAGCAAGACTTTTGAAAACGCACAAGCTGATTTTGATGCTTTATTTGTAGAGTTGGCGGAGGCAAGTCAATCTACTGTAGCTGGTTCCTATGGTGTGACAGGTGTCATAGCGAGTAATGACGGTACAAAAAGTTACCTCGTTGGAGCAGATGGACTAGACCATGCACAGTTAATCGAAAAAGGTCTAATGGGGGCATGTCTATACTACCAAGCGACTTCGGTTTATATGGGAGAAATCAAGATGAGTGGAGACAATACAACTGTAGAACCAGGGGAAGGAACAGAAATGGAACACCACTGGGACGAAGCATTTGGTTACTTTGGCGCACCGACGGATTTTCCTGTGACGACGGATGGTGTTGTTTTTTGGGCGAATTATGCCGACCAACGCGAAGCTGTTTTAGGAAACAGTCAAGCTATTATGGATGCCTTATTAAAAGGACGCGCTGCAATTTCTGCCGACCGTTTGGAATTACGTGACGAAGCTATTACAGAAGCACGCAAACAGTGGGAATTAATCTCTGTTACTTCTGCATTACATTACTTGAATGCAAGTGTTGAAAAAATAGACGATGTTGCTTTACGTGCACATGGAGTGTCAGAGGCAATTGGTTTTATCTATGCTTTGCAATTTAATGAAAGTAAAGTGATTACTAATAGTGAAGTCGCTGAGATTTTGACAAATCTTGCTGGTTCTGCAAACTTTGCAGAAATGGATATCAACGATATGACTGTTGCTAGACTAGAAGAAGCAAGAAATACTTTGGCTGGTATATATGATTTGACGGCAAGTCAGACAGAGTTTTAAGAAAGCAAGATAAAGTCATCGTCTCTATTTTGTAGAGACGATGACTTTATATGAAGACTGAAATCACCCACGATTTTTTAGAAAAGAACTAAAATTAAACAAGAGAATGAGATTTTCGAAATTACTTCTATTGTCTTTTATTGCATTAACATTTGTTTTGTCGTCCTGTAAGGACGATGAAATGACTGGGGGAGACCCCTGTGTTTCAAATTTTAACCAAAAGGCTATGTTCGAAAATGTGGCGGATAATTTGATTTTGCCACAGTTGAGCGATTTTCAGACGAAAGTAAATAGTTTAGAAGTTGATTTGACAGAATTTGTCAATAATCCAACTGAAGAAACTCTTTTATCTACGCGTGTCTCATTTAAAAGTGCTTGGTTACAGTGGCAGAATGTAGCGCAATATTCTTTTGGTCCAGCAGAGGATGTATTTTTGAGAAATAGTGTCAATAACTTCCCTCTAGATGTGGAAGCTATGCAGGCAAAGATAGACAACGAAGATACAGATTTTAGTAGCCCGGATGCTTATGACAAAGGCTTCCCCGCTTTAGATTACCTTTTATATGGTTTAGAAGTAGGGGAGTCTGGCGTTCTTACATTTTACCAGACAGAGACAAAATATAGCACTTATTTATCAGCGATTATTAGTGATATAAAAGAACGTACCGATGCTGTTGTCGCAAAATGGGAAGGGGAGTATCGCACAGCTTTTATAGAGAATACAGGAACGGCAGCAGGAACATCTTTGTCGTTGATTATCAATGGTTTAAATCAAAATTACGAATTGATAAAACGAGAGAAATTAGGCGTGCCTTCTGGTGTTTTGACACTCGGGTTTGCTAATCCTACTAAGGTAGAAGCATATTGGTCGGGTTATTCGACAGCCTTAGTTCAAGAAGCTTTACAAGCAACAAAAGAACTTTATTTAGGACAGGAAAAAGGCGGACTAGACGGTTTGGGATTAGATGATTATCTGCAAGAAGTGAATGCTCTGAAAGCAGGGGATAAATTAGATGATTTGATTCAAAATCAATTTGATGTAGCAATTACGACACTTGCTGGCTTGGGCTCATCATTGTCTAATGAAGCCGAAAATAATAAGGCATCAGTTGAAAGTGCTTATGCCGAAGTTGCTAAAAATTTGGTGAATTTAAAAACAGACTTGCCTTCAGTGCTTTGTGTATCCATTACCTACATTGACAATCCAAGTGACTCTGATTAGATTAGTTATTAGTTGGTTGTGTTGATTGGTTCATTACACGAACCAATCAACACACTCAACCAATCAACATCCACGATGACATTAACTGAAAAGTACCTCAATCAGCCTACCAGGATTGCCCCACTCGTCACCTTTCGAGTTTTATTCGGTGCATTAATGGCTTTCGGAGCGATTCGTTTTTGGGCAAATGGGTGGATTGAAAAATTGTATCTCGAGCCTACTTTCTTCTTCAAATTCTACGGATTTGAATGGGTACAAATGCCAGGCGAAACAGCGATTTATGGACTATTCGCACTCATCATTCTCAGTGCCCTCTGTATTATGCTGGGTTTGTTTTATCGAATATCTACTCTCCTTTTTTTTCTATCATTTACCTGGACACAACTCATTGATGCCACTAATTATCTCAATCATTATTACCTCGTTTGCATCCTTGCATTCTTAATGATTTTTCTGCCTGCACATCGTTCTCATTCTCTGGATGTACTCAGAAAACCAAGTCTAAAAAGAGCAAAAGTACCCGCTTGGTGCATTAATATTCTTATTTTTCAGTTCTGCTGTGTTTACTTTTTCGCGGGATTAGCAAAGCTAAATTACGAATGGCTTTTCCGTGCCATGCCTATGACTATCTGGCTACCAGAACGCACAGACACACCCTTATTAGGTTACTTTTTCCAATTCAGATGGGTCGCATTTGCCTTTAGTTGGGCTGGTGCACTCTATGATTTAACGATTTGGGGCTTCCTTTTAAACCGCAAAACGCGTGCAATAGCTTACATCTTCGTCGTTATTTTTCATGTTTTGACAAAAGTTCTGTTTAACATTGGTTTGTTTCCTGTGATAATGATATTCGGAACCTTAATCTTCTTCTCCGCCGAATGGCATGAAAGACTATGGCAATATATTAGTAGAATAACTAGAGTCAAAAAAGGAAGTCAAAGAATTTCCCAAAACGATAACTTTGAAAAAAGCCCCCCCTTCAGGGGGGGAGGGGGGCTATCCAAAATGGCTATCACCCTCTTCATCACCTTTCAACTTCTATTCCCTCTCCGCCACTACCTATATAGCGGAGACATATTATGGACAGAAGAAGCCTACAGATTCGGTTGGCGCGTCATGCTAGTAGAAAAGAGTGGCAATGCCACATTTTACATAAAAGACAGCGCCAGTACTAAAAAGCAAGAAATAGTAAACGGTTCACATTTGACCTTTTATCAAGAAAAACAAATGGCGATACAGCCCGACTTTATCTTACAATATGCTCATTTTTTAAAGGAAGAATACGAGACAAAACACGGATTTAAAGACGCAACTGTCACCGTAGAGTCCTATGTCGCAATGAACGGACGCAGCAGCCGACAATTCATCGACCCAACAATAAATTTGAGTAAAATAAAAGATACTTTTGCGCCCCGAAAATGGGTACTCCCGTAACTCCGTAATTCAGCTTTCCAAGCTGAGTAGTCCGTACAGCAGCTTTCTAAGCTGCTGAAAACAAAAAAATAAAACGATAGAGCGCTGTTGAAAAACAAAGTAAAATGAAAAACATCCAAATACTCTTCTTCCTATTATCAGCACAGTTCCTCTGCGCCCAAACTGCCCGCATCTCAGGTACAATCACCTCCGAATCTACAACCCAAACCCTCTCAGATGTAGAAATAAACATAGTAGAAATCAATAAAACAGAAACAACAGACGACACAGGAAAATTTTTATTCGAGCAACTAAAAAAGGGGACTTATTCTCTCGTCATTTATGCCGATAATTACAAAACTAAAACAGAAGTAATCAGTATCGCAGAAGGAGAGGAAACAGTACTAAACTATAATTTAGAAGACTTAGGATATGATTTAGACGCAGTAGAGGTCGAAGCCCAAAAGCGTGAAAGCTACGGAATTCGTCGCCTCCGCAACGTAGAGGGCATGGCAATCTACGCCGCAAAAAAGACCGAAGTTATCCGCTTAGAAAATCTCGTCGCCAACTTAGCCACGAACAACGCCCGCCAAATCTACAAAGGCATAGCAGGACTAAATATTTGGGAAAACGACGGTGCAGGACTCCAACTTAGCATCGGCGCACGGGGACTTGACCCCAACCGAACTTCCAATTTCAATACCCGTCAAAATGGCTACGATATCAGCGCAGACGCCCTCGGATATCCAGAGTCCTACTACACACCGCCCGCACAAGCATTAAAGCGCATCGAAATCGTACGTGGAGCTGCTAGTCTGCAATACGGACCACAGTTTGGCGGACTTCTAAATTTTGTATTTAAAGAAGGAAATCCAGATAAACCTTTTGAGTTTCAGACCGAAAATACTGTTGGTTCATTTGGATTGTTAACTAGTTTCAATAGTATAGGAGGAGAGAAAGAGGGTTGGAATTATTACGCATTTTACCAACGCAAACAAGGAGACGGCTGGCGCCCGAATAGCGAGTTTTACCAAAATACAGCCTATGCAAAAGTGAGTAAGAAAATCGGTAAAAAACTAAATGTCGGTATCGAATATACCCTCATGGATTATCTGGCGCAGCAGCCAGGTGGACTGGTAGATTTTGAGTTTAATCAAGACGCGCGACAATCGAAGCGAGAACGCAATTGGTTTAAGGTCAATTGGAATTTAGCAGCCTTAACCGCTCAGTATAAACTAAGCGACAAAACGAAACTAGATACCCGTTTTTTCTACCTTGCTGCTCAGCGTCAAGCATTGGGCATATTGAATCAAATTAACCGCCCTGACCCTTTACGCGAGCGTGATTTAATACGAGGTTTGTATAACAACTTTGGTAACGAAACACGCCTCATTCATCGCTATGGAAAAGATACGCGTTTGGCGACTTTTTTAGTAGGTGTGCGTTATTATGAAGGCTTTTCGGAGAGTAGTCAAGGTTTTGCGGATGATACCGCACTACCCAATTTTAACTATCTGAATCCCAATGATTTAGAAACTGCAGATTATGATTTTCCAAGTCGAAATTTTGCTGCCTTTGCTGAAAATTTGTTCAATATCAATACGCGCTGGACAGTAACACCCGGAGTGCGCTTTGAGTACATTCGTACAGCTGCTGAAGGCTTTTTTAAAGAGCGTGTCATATCTGGAAATCAAGTGATTCTAGAACAGACATTTGATGTAGAACGCAGCAACCCGCGTAGCCTGTTTTTAGTAGGATTAGGTACAGGATATAAGGTAGGAAAAGAGACCGAAATGTACGCCAATTTTTCCCAAAATTACCGTTCGATTAACTTCACAGATTTAGCAGTTGTTAATCCAAATTTAATCGTTGACTCTCTCTTGACGGATGAACGAGGTTACAATATGGACATAGGAATTCGTGGCTCATTAAAGGACTTTTTGACCTTTGATGCTAGTGTCTTTTTTCTAAATTACCGTGACCGTATCGGTACAGGAGAAACTATATTAGAGGACCCGATTTTTGGAGAAGTCGCCGTTCCTTTTCGTACAAATATCGGAGATGCGCGCATCTTCGGATTGGAAGCCTACGCCGACTTAGATATTTTAAAATTAGCAAAATTTAAGAATGAAGACTTTGCCTTGTCTCTTTTCACGAACCTCAGTTTTTTGCAAGGTAAATATTTGACGGATAATAATGCATTTAACGGGCGCAATGTCGAGTTAATTCCACCCAACAGCATCAAAATAGGTGGAACTTTTCGGTGGAAAAATTTACAAGCATCTTACCAGTATGCCCGTGTCAGTGAACATTTTAGCGATGCTACAAATGCCGAATTTACAACTGATGCCACACGTGGACTTATCCCAACTTACGGCGTACAAGACCTCTCTCTAAGCTATGCTTGGAAATGGCTGAAACTACAAACTGGCGTGAATAACTTAGCGGATGCGCGCTATTTTACGCGTCGTGCGGCTACTTATCC
>CALDUB010000290.1 GCA_937923465.1 uncultured Saprospiraceae bacterium | reverse complement strand
TAAAACTTCAATCGTATCATTCTTTGGGTCGGCACCGCCCAAACAAATAAAAGCCTGTTGTTTTGTACTTAAAGCTTGACGATTTTTAGCGGCGTCAGAAAAAGCTGGGCGCAATAAAACATAGTCTAAACCTAGATTAAATCGAGTGCTTTTTTCCGCAGAATATTGAGATGCCTTAATCCCACCGGCGTGATTGATGATTGCATCAACGACAAAATGAAACTCATGTATGTCGTCAATGCAAACTATCTTACAGTCGGTATTCTTTAATATTTTTTGATATTCAGTTTTAAAGTGATAGCCGTCCAAGACTATAATTTCATCGCCTGTTAAATGATGACTTGATAAATATTTAGCTTCCTCTTCAATCGTCTCAAACTCTGGTATTTCAATCAACTTTTCGCAAACCTCCTTTATTTGCGAGATGAAATTAGCAGGAGGATTAGTCGTCGCAAAGTGGCAGTTAAAATCTGTATTCAACATACGCGCCAATGCCAGCGACCGAACCAAGTGACCTAAGCCCATTGTGTGACTTCCATCAGCCCTGAAAATTATAGTTGTTTTCATACAAATGTTTAATTTGACTTGCGCGTAAAAATGCTTGTTTACTTTTCTGCATTTTCTCCTCAGAGATGATAAATCCTCCTGTATTTTTAGTGAACAAACTTTTATTGGACTTCAATTTTTCGGTATTAAACCAGTAAAATTGTTCGCAATCATGGTAAAAAGTTTCTAAGCTAGTTCTATCCACTTCTTCATACTCTGCTTGTATCATTT
Source organism: uncultured Saprospiraceae bacterium (assembly GCA_937923465.1). Taxonomy (GTDB): domain Bacteria; phylum Bacteroidota; class Bacteroidia; order Chitinophagales; family Saprospiraceae; genus JAHDCG01. The sequence continues at coordinate 10,341 of CALDUB010000290.1, read as the reverse complement.
GTACTCGTTCACTTATAAATCTAAATGCTTTTTGAATTGGATATTTATAAGAAGTAATCGGTAAAATGGTGTCTAATCTATCTTTCTGCAATTTTTGATAAGCCTCTTTCAATTGTTTTGGCTCCAAGTATTTTGTGAAAGGATTGATACTACAAGCATATTTAAAAAGAACTCCTCGACTTTTATAAGAAGCCAAAACATCCAATAGCATATCTGCTAAAGAGCTGTTTTTTTCGAAAATATGTGCGTCTACTGATAGCGGTAAATTTGCTCGATAAAATCTAGCTATTTTACTAATCTGTTCATCTTCTGTATAGACCATTATTTCATCAAATAACTTGGTCTGAATAACACTTTCGATACAGTGTGCAATGATTGGTTTGCCGTCACACAGCTGCAAGAGTTCTGATACGTCTTTCTTCTGAATGGGGATAATTGCTAAGTGCCTCATGATAAAATAAATTTAAGTGTTCAATAACGAATTCTTGCTCCTCATTGGTAAGACTTGGAAACATCGGGAGGCTCAAGCATTTCTCGTAATACTTCTCTGCATTTGGCAACATTCCTTTTTTCCAGCCTTTGTTTTTATAATAAGGCATGGTATGCACGGGGATATAATGGATTTGAGCATAAATTCCATTTACCCGCAAGTAATCATAAAGCTCTTTTCGTTTATCCGTTTGAATGATATATAAATGATAAGCATGTCCTTTATCTTCAGGAACCGTAATCAATTGGAAAGGGGAGTTTTCAAGTGCTTGATTGTACTTTTCTGCGATTTGCAGGCGTTTTTCGATGCCAGCTTCCGCGCGTGTCAACTGTGATAGCCCTAAAGCGCAGTTTAAATCTGGCAAGCGATAATTATATCCCAATGTCTGCATTTCATAATACCAATTACCATGATTTTCTTGTAGTAAATCTGGGTTCTTAGTAATGCCATGTGTGCGCAAGAGCAATAACTTTTCATATAATGCGCGGTCATTGGTCGTAATCATTCCGCCTTCACCACAAGCAATATGCTTAACTGGATGAAAAGAGAAAACCGCTAAATCGGCATAAGTGCCATTACCACAGTTGTTTTTTACGCCTTTACTATCTTCAAACCAGCCGCCTGGCGCATGACAAGCATCTTCAATAATCCAAAGATTATGTTCATCTGCTAATGCTCGAAATGCTTCTAAATCTACAGGAAAACCAGCAAAATCTACTGGGATAATTCCCGCAAAAGTGCCTTTGGGATGGCTTTCTATTAATTCTCTAACCTTATTGATATCCAATAAAGCTGTTGTTGGGTCGATATCTGCAAAGACGGCTTCTGCACCGCAGTATTCAACACAATTGGCTGAGGCTGCGAAAGTAATAGGTGTTGTAATTACTTTTTGACCTGCTTTTAAATCAAGAGCCAAGGCAGATAGGTGGAGAGCAGCTGTTCCGTTAGAAACGGCGACAGCATACTCTGCTCCTATATATTTTGCAAATGCTTTTTCAAAAGCTTCTACCATTGGACCTTGCGTTAAAAAATCGGATTGCAAAGTGTCAACGACTATTTGAATATCTTCTGCGGTGATGTGCTGGCGTCCGTAAGGTATATTTTTCATAAAGTTGATTGTTTATGATTCTTTGAAATTTCGTGAAAAATGACCAAGAATGATTTTGTGAAAAATTACGTAAACGGTTTTAAGCTGCAACACCGATTTGTTTTACTACAAAAGTAGGGTCAACATGCTCTTGAATTTGATTTCTCAAATCTTCAACAGACAACCAATCTGGATTATCTCCTGATGTATAACTGAAACCTACAGGCACCATTTGTCCATTGTGGTGTTTGCGGTAATCTTCCACGCCAAGACCTTGGTATAATGAATTGTCTGGACAGATAGCATAGTAATTATCCAACTCTATTGTGTTGAAAGAGTCAGCTGGCGTAATCATTTCTTCGTGTAATTTTTCACCTGGACGAATACCTACAACCTCTTGAGTACAGTAAGGACATACAGCCTCTGCAACATCTGTGATGCGGTAAGAAGGTAGTTTTGGAATGAAGATTTCACCACCGATTGAGTTTTCGATAGAGAACAGAACCATTTCGACAGCATGTGACAATGAGATGTTGAAACGTGTCATCTCTGGGTGTGTGATTGGAAGTACACCTTCTTTGCGTTTTTTCATGAAGAAAGGAACAACAGAACCACGAGAACCAATTACATTACCGTAGCGGACAACTGAAAAACGTAAATCTCTGCTTCCTTTTGCATTGTTAGCTGCAACGAAAAGTTTGTCAGAACAAAGTTTTGTTGCACCATATAAGTTAACAGGAGCAGCAGCTTTGTCTGTAGAAAGAGCAACAACGCAGTTAACATTGTTATTCATCGCTGCATCTACAATGTTTTTTGCACCTAATACATTGGTTTTGATACATTCAAATGGATTGTACTCTGCTGCTGGCACTTGTTTCATTGCTGCGGCATGTACGACAATGTCAATTCCTTCACATGCACGGTTCATGCGTTCTGCATCTCTTACATTACCAATGAAGTAACGCATTGCAGGATATTTTGAGATAGGAAAAGTTTGTTGCATCTCAAATTGCTTTAACTCATCACGAGAGTAGACAACTACTTTTTTTACTTGAGGAAATCTGCGCAATACAGTTTCTACAAGAGTTTTTCCGAAAGAACCAGTACCACCGGTGATAAGAATTGATTTGCCGTTTAAATCTAACATTGTTATTATTTTTGAGAGTCTATTAGGAGGGGACTGCCAGACGAAGTTGTTTTTAAATAAGAATTAAAAAATCATTTAATCCCTTAATTTGAATGCAAGTTACAGGCGAACCGCAGTAGAAAAGCGGAGTTTTCGTTTTTTGAAGGGTTTTACCCTTTTTTTGGAAGGAATTGCCAGAAGTTTAGTTTTTTGGCAATTTCAATTCATGTTGTCATAGTGCACTGTACATATAGTATATGCTTATCAAGCACCAATAAAAGAGCCAGAAACAGTGAATTCACGTTTTCTTAATGAAGTAATGGCAAAAAGTGTTTGTTTTAAGAATAATAACAACTTATAAGGAATTTCTCAGAAAAAAAAATGTAAGAAAAAGCGAAAGCCATTGTAATAGTTTTTAGAGGGAAGTCCTGTAAAAGTAACTTCGACACTGAAAAATTGTGCTTTAAAGGTGAAAATAATAACTATAGATAATCCTCTAATTTTAATAACCCTGCTAATCTTACCAATAACGGTGTGAATCCTACCAATTATCGAAAATGAAGTTTTTTGGACATAGTTTACTCTAATTTTGTTTTGAAATTGGGAATAAAGGCATTGATTTTATGTTTATGTCTTCCCAAAAATCACTCAAAATAAAAGCACAGAATTATGACTATAATACTTACAATCGCAATCTTAGCAGCATTTAGCATTACATACTTCGTCATACCAAGTATCGTAAATATTGCTGAGGTAAAGCAATTATTTGACGTGCCTGGAGAAAGAAAAAACCACGCTAAACCAATTCCTGCTTTAGGAGGTATTAGTTTTTTTATTAGTTTCTGGTTAGTCATTTTTGCTTTAGCTGATGCCGCATCTTTAACCGACTTGCGCTACTTATTTATTGGAAGCTTAGTTTTATTAATAGTAGGCGTTAAAGATGATTTAGTAGAAGTTAGTCCTAAAGTAAAATTATTCTGGCAAGTATTAGCGGGAAGTGTATTGTTTTTTGGAGGATTTAGAATGGAAGGAATGTATGGGATTTTTGGAATAGATGAAGTATCCATTGTTTTTAGTTACATCCTAACACTGCTCACATTTGTCTTTTTAATCAATGCTTACAACTTAATAGACGGCCTCAATGGCTTGGCAGGAAGCTTAGGATTACTTGCTGTTGCAGGTTTTGGAATTCTTTTTTACAATGCGGGCGCTATGGATTTATGCTTAATCGCAGCAGTAATGACAGGAATTCTTGTTGGTTTTCTAAAATTTAACATGGGAAAAGCAATTATTTTCATGGGAGACAACGGTTCTATGTTTTTAGGGATGATTATTGCTGTTTTCTTTATGGAGTATTTAAATATGGCTCCCGCTAACAGTTCTGTCTCTCCAATACTCCTCGCTTCAGGTCTTGTTATTATCCCCGTTTTCGACACTATCCGAATTTTCATTTATCGTATTCTCAACGGACAATCCCCTTTTACAGCAGATAGAAAACACTTGCACCATGTCTTACAAGATATGGGAAAGACGCACACTTGGGTTGTCATAACGACTCTAATTGTTAATCTTTTAATCCTAGTTTGGATAATAGAATTCAGCTCAAATACATCAGTATTATTGACTTTGACAAGCATCGGATTTTCTTTATTATGCTTGATTGGTTTTGCAAGATTTTCACAAAGTCTTACTGAAATCAAGTCTATGGAATACCAAAGACATCAAGCTGGATTTTACGAATAAAAAGAAGTCTTGTCAGAAATAAAATTTCAAAACTCCTCCCTCCAACTCAAATAGATAATATCATGAAAAAATCATTACTAAAATTAGCAGTTATTGGCTCTGTAGGGGTACCCGCAAAGTATGGAGGATTTGAAACACTTGTACACTTCTTAGTCAAAAATCTACACGAGAGATTGGATATGACTGTCTACTGTAGCGAGCACTCTTATCCAAGAGAGGAGAGAACCAAGACATGGAACGGCGCAAAATTGCACTATATTCCATTAAATGCCAATGGTTTACAGAGTATTTTTTATGATATCTGGTCAATGATTCACGCTGTACGCAACTCGGATGTATTGTTAATCTTGGGGGTGTCGGGTTGTATTTTCCTTCCTTTTTTAAAGATTTTCTCTAATAAAAAAGTTATCGTAAATATTGATGGTCTGGAGTGGAGACGCCCAAAATGGAATTTTTTAGCTAAGAAATTTTTACTTTTTAGCGAGCAAATCGCTTGTCGTTTTGCTGATGAGATAGTAACAGATAATCGCATCTTAAAGGAGTATGTCAAAATCAGATATGACATCGAAGGCAATTTAATTGAATATGGTGCAGACCATACTTTCAAAGTAAACATTGAAGCAAAAGATATAGAAGATTATGCCTTCTTAGCGAAAGACTACGCTTTTAAAGTAGCACGTATTGAACCTGAAAATAATCTACACTTAATCTTAGAAGGGTTTTCTCAAGTACCTAGTCAAACTCTCGTAATAGTCGGAAACTGGGAATACAGTGAGTATGGAAAAAAATTGAGACGGGAGTATGCAGAGTTCAAAAATATTTTTCTTATAGACCCAATTTACGACCCAAAGAAGTTAAATCTTCTTCGCTCAAATTGTAAATTTTATGTACACGGACATAGTGCTGGGGGTACAAATCCTTCATTGGTAGAGGCTATGTATTTAAACTTGCCTGTGGTATCGTTTGACGTTATTTATAATCGAGTGACGACAAATAATAAAGCTTTGTTTTTCAATGACTTAAACGATTTGAAAGTATTAATTTCGAATATCGACAAGCAGCCGTTAACGTCAATTGCACGTGACATGAAGGACTACGCAATGCGTATGTATACATGGGAAACAGTATCAGAAAAGTACGGTAATCTAAGTCAAGGTATCAAGCCAACAGAAATTCCTGTAGTCGAAAAAGAAAATATCATGGTAGAACTCGCAGAGCAAGCAATTCAAGCGGCATCGGCAACAGCATTTGATATAATCGAAACGGATATAGAGGTACCTTCTGTATTGAAAACAGGAAAAACCATAATTAACGAAAAGGAATACATTGAAAATCTTGCGCAAGCAAACTAGAAGATAAGTGCCCAGATAAATAGTGTCACGCACTTAACCATAGCCAAACTTAATAAAAGATGAAAAAAATGCATTTAGTCTATATGTTTTGCGCGAGCACTTTTTTGTTTCTCGCTCCAAATATTTCGGATACTACATTAAAAAATGACTCCCTTTATGAATACACAGAGGCGGGAGGCAAAATGGGTTCTCGAAGCCAAGACTCCTTAGCACTCGTTGATTTTTTTGAAAAAACAAACGGGGTAAACTGGTTAAATACTTGGGATTTTAATCAACCAATGGATACTTGGTTTGGTCTTCATTTCAATTCATTCGGGCGCGTGATGTGTTTGGATTTGGACGGAAATCCGTCTTGCAATGCGGTAAAAGACAAAGGGAATAATATCGTTGGAGAAATGCCAGATATTGATTTGCCGTTTTTAGAGCATTTATTCTTAGCAGGAAATCATCTGTCTGGTGTCATTCCTGATTTTTCGGGAATGCCCAATTTGCTTACTTTACAATTGTGTTGTAATAGCTTTAATGGAGAAATTCCTAATTTTTCAAACTTACCAAAACTTAATTCATTAGAATTAGACTACAATAAACTAACGGGTGATGTACCTAACTTCAGTGCGCTCGCGCAGCTGGAAAATCTTTATTTATCCGATAATCTACTGACTGGTGATGTGCCTAGTTTTTCAAACTTATTGAACGTAAAAACTATCTATCTGCATCGCAATAAGTTGAATGGTAGCATCTCTAAATTAAAGACGCCACTTTTACGAGAATTACTCTTGGCTTTCAATCAGATAGAAGGCAATATTCCAGATTTGGACAATTTGTTAGACATAAGAGTACTGAATTTGGGTTCTAATCAACTCACGGGTCCTATACCTGACTTGCAAAATATGCCAAACTTGAGAGAAGTTAATCTATCAAACAATCAACTTTCTGAAGGAGGTATCTGGAAGGAATTACCAGCTTTAACAACTGTCGCTTTTCAGAATAATAAATTGAGTTTCGAAGATTTAGACGCACATCAACCATGGTTAGCTAATTTTGAAAATTATCAAATACAAAATGTCGCGGGAAGAGATGAACTATCTTATGTCGACTTGGAAGAAAGTGTAACCTTAAATACTGATTTCGATAAGAATTTTTCTGATAATATTTATACTTGGTATCAGGACGGTATTGTCGTTTCTACAAAAACAGGAAAGAGTAAATTCTCAATAGAAAGTGCTACGGAGGATGATTTTGGAAAATATCACTGCGTGGTTACAAATCCTTCTTTTCCTTCATTAGAATTGCGCAGTCAGCAATACATACTAGAATCAAGTGCGGATGAAATCTCGGAAAAAGAACCAGCATTGGTCAATGACTTTCTTACTTTTTCTTACCAAAATAGCAATGAATACTTGTTTAATATCATCGACAATGATGATTTAACGGGCATTATTCATTGGGACGTGGCTTTATTAGCTTCTAATGAAATCGGCGAAATCACAGAACGTGCACCAGGGATTTACTCTTTAAAAACACTACCGGGTTTTGAAGGAAACATAGTATTTGAATACGAAATCTGTAATCTACAAGCAGACTTGTGTAAAGTAGGTCTTGTTGAATTGACGATAGAAAAAGCAATATTTGGTGGCGCGACTGATTTTGAATTGCCGGGTAGCTTCAGACCTGGTTTAGAAAGTGTTTATATCATTTATGACGCTAAAAAACAACATCAAAGATTTGAAAATGCCCACTTGAGTATTGTTAATCAAAATGGTCAGGTCGTATTTGAATCACAAACTCCATATCAAAATGACTGGGCAGGATTAAGCGCTGGAACTCCTCTTGCTACAGGTATCTATTTTTATAGATTTAGCTGGGGTATGGAAGAAGAGAATGTAAAGGCTGGTAGCTTAGCTATACTCAGATAAGATGGCATGAATGCTGTCTGTAATAGAGTAGGGGGTTTTCTCTTGCTTTGAATTATTACATTTTATAAAATATAGTCTATTAGACATTAGAAGCTATTCAAATAAAAAATAGCAATTCAACAAATTGAAGAATTACCCCAAATTTTAGAATTACAATAAATGTCAAGCACCGATAATATTTTAGAAAATGCGAAACGTCCAGATGACATATCTGTACGTGGGTTACTTTTAAAAGCAAAAGAATATCTCTTGTTATTGCTTCGTCGTTGGTGGTTGATTGCTTTATTTGCCTTTCTTTTTGGAGGTCAATCCTTTTATTCTGTCCGACAGATAAAACCGGTTTATCCCGCTGAGCTTACTTTATTAGTCAATACTCAAAATACCGCTAAAGAAAATAAAAATAGGGTTTTAGTCTTTTCTCGTTTTGTAACTTCACGCAAGGTTTTTGAAAAAATACTACTCGAACCAACAGATAGTTTAGGTGGGGCTTTGCTCATCAATGAGTATTTGCAGACCTATTTTGAGTTAAAACCAGAGGGATTGTCTAATGAAATTCCTGTTAATTTCTCTTTTGCCCACGCTCACCAATCAAACTTTACTCCAACAGAAAAATTAGTTTTTAAAAGAATAGTGGAGAAGATTTCTACTTATGAGGCGGGCTATGCGGATGGCTTTGTTAGCGTTAGTTTAGAAGAAACTCTGGGACTTATTACTTTTGGTATAGCGACTCCAGACGCAGATTTAACTATACAGATTATAGAAAAGCTAAGTGCACACTTCCAATATTTGATTTTTACTTACTCATCTTTTGCGGAAACAAACGCGTATAAAGAGGCAAAAATGAGTTCTGATACATTAGAAAATGAGTATCGTACCATTTCGTCGAAGATTAATAAGGCAAAAAATAACTATCAATACCTTTTAAAAAAGAATAATAACATTACCAATAGTGAGACTTTATTTAGAGCTGAAGAAATAGAATATTTAGAAGCTGAAGCCGACATGTGCAAAGCTAAATATTTAGAAAATTTAAAGCAATTGAAAGTCGCTCAAAATGCGATGAACTTGAGTAAACCAATAGTAGAGGTCATTAAACAAACTCTACCTCCCTTGGAAGATTACAAACCTTCAGCACTTCGAGCAGCTCTCAAGTTTGGTATGGTAGGCGCATTTTTGATGATTATTCTTATTATCCTACATAAAGTTTTTATGGATATTCTGGAGGAAGGGAAATAGCAGGTTTTACTTGTTTATATGCTGATACGTAAGCAAATATCAACATGCCGTACCAAAACAACTGCGTATTAATATTACAGTTGGGTAAGATTAAAAATAGGCAAATCCAATAAGGAGAAGATAGATTGTAAGTACAGGAGATGAAAAATAAAATGAGCAGTCCCGTTCCTACAAAGCCATAATCAAAGACAAAAGCGGGAATGAGTCCCATGTCTAGTTTTTCGACCTCATCGCCGTCGACCAATACACCAGCCATAAATTCTTTAAAAAACAGACCTGCTTCGCCAGCTCCCGCACCCAATATCCAGTCTATTTCGATGTCACCTCCTGCTTCAATCAATAACCAAGTCGGACCTATCCGAGCATAGGCACTACCATCTTCTTCCTGCAATTTTGCTAGTTTTTTCTTTGGTTCGAGTGAGCCGTCGTTCATGATACTACTCACATTATGTAAGCGCACAATGGACTCTGACTCCGAGTTTTGTAGTGCAAAAGGCATCGCAAATAGGAAGACAACCGCTGCCAATAAAAAAACTATCCGGAGGTTAAAACTCATCCTTTTAAAGTAAAAAAGAAACCAATCGAGCATATTCACCGCAACGAAAATGAAGCCGTAAGCAGATTTCATCAAAAGTGTACTCATGATATAAGCTGCCAACATTTGCCACATTATCTTATCCACCTTGTGTCCTCGCAAGTGGTTAAAAGCTAAAAAAGTGATGCTAAGAATGAATGCGGCATAGGACGGTTCGGAAGAAAACCCCATGGGTCGAGCGCTGCCGTCGCCCTCGGAGTAAAAGACATTTATGATACCTTGTCCGATGTTTAAATGTGCAGAACTAATCACAAAACCTAAGAAAATATTAATCAAATAGGCAAACATGATAATGGTAAATGCCTTGAGGACAATTGCCTTCTTCACGCGCAAGAGCAATTGATACATTATGATGTACTCAAAGGATAAAACGACGCTGTATATGACGGAAGTGATGCGAGACCCTGGATGAATAATCGTATTGGCTAAGACGATATAGCCAATCAATAAAAGAAGAGAAATTTGAAGATTGAAGTGACTTTTACGAATAAAAAAAATGATAAACCCCATGAATATTCCCATAATCAAATGAAAAGGGGTCAATAAGGCTTTACCTAATTGACCAACACTAACACCTGTGAAGGTCATTAGTAAGAGTAATATCATGACGACTTTATCCACTCTTTAAATTACGAATATTAAGCTTGGATGTTGTTTTAGGAACGCGAAAAAAATAGATTCAGAATCTGAACAGGATTTTTTGCTCCTTTACCCACCCGTCCGCAAGCGGTTCACTACGTTAAAATGATTTGCTAAATCATTTTTGCTACGCACCACTTCGTTCATACTTTGAAAA
>CALDUB010000289.1 GCA_937923465.1 uncultured Saprospiraceae bacterium | reverse complement strand
GAAAAAAGTGAAATTGAGATTGACCCAATAGTTAAGACGAGTGAAGAATTTCATCGTTTTGCGTTACTGGCTTTATTTCTTTTGGTCTTTGAATTCTTATTGAGATATACAATTTTCAGGGCATTACCGTAAAGTATCACGTCCGTTCCACGGCGTGAATTGTGCGCATAACACACACCGTGGAACGGACGTGATACTTTACTCGTAAGAAACCCGATAAATCGCATCCGCAAAATCATCCGATATCAACATCGAACCATCTGGCATAAATTCTAAATCTACAGGTCTTCCCCACACATCATCACTTTCACTATCCAACCAACCTTCCGCAAAAGGCTCATAACCAGTAGAGTTTCCATTCTCATCTAAAGTCACCATCATAATACGATAGCCGCTTTTCTTTGAACGATTCCAAGAGCCGTGCTCTGCAAAAAGAACTTGATTTTTATATTCTGCTGGAAATTTTTCACTGGTGATAAACTCAATTCCCAGTGGCGCAACGTGTGCGCCTAATTTTTGCACAGGTGCAGTATAATCGGCGCAATTTTTCCCTTCTCCAAATTTCGGGTCAGGCAAATCACCTTGATGACAATAAGGAAAACCAAAATGCATTCCGTCTGCCGTTGCGTGATTTAATTCACAAGCAGGAATATCATCGCCCATCATATCGCGTCCATTATCTGTAAACCACAAATCCTTCGTCTCAGGATGCCAAGTGAAGCCAACCGTATTTCTAATGCCACTTTGCACGACTTCCATACCTGTACCGTCCACATTCAAACGCGTAATCGTCGCATAAACGTCCTTCTCTTCCTCACAAACATTACAAGGTGCGCCAACAGGAACATATAATTTTCCATCTGGACCAAAGGCAATATATTTCCAACCATGATGCGTTTCTTCTGGATATTTATCAAAAACGACTACAGGCTTTGGCGGGTTTTGTAAATTTTCTTCAATGTTTTCAAATTTTAAAATACGATTAACCTCTGCCACATATAAGTCGCCGTCTTTAAATGCAACACCATTGGGCATATTACCGTCTTTCAAAAGGGTATATTGCTCGTCCACTTTATTATCGCCATCCGTATCTCGTAAGGCGTAAACATTTCCTTCATCACGCGTACCTACGAAGAGCGTTCCATTAGGAGATAAATCCATAGAACGGGCATTTACCACATCTTTGGCAAAGAGCTCGATTTTGAAACCTTTTGGTAACTTTATTGTCGAAAAAGGAAAATCTGAATTCTCAGTTTCTTGAGAAACTTTGACAGCTTTGGACTCTCCTTTTTGAGGTGGATTGTAATAGCTACAAGATTGGAGAAGGAAAGCGATAAGTAAAAGAGGAAGGATATTTTTCATGATATTTTTTTATCGGTATTGCCAAGGTTGAAGTTAAAGCAGTCTACACATAATTTAACCATGTGTAAAACTAACTATTCCTTTCAAATGTTTTCTAAAAAACTAAAAAAAATGAAAGAGCAAAAATACCAACCAATCAGTTGTGATTACTACGATGAGTTAGAAATCGTTGCTATGCGCCAAACGATTGCCCAAATCATTTTTAGAAATGAAGCAGGAAAAGAAACGACTATCTCCACAAAAATAAAGACACTTCAAACACGTAATAGCGAAGAATTTTTAATTTTAGAGAATGGCGATGAAATTCGTCTGGATAGACTGGTTTCTATGAATGGAAAAGTCGTTAGAAATTATTGTTGATTTAATGCTTCTAAAAAATTAGAAGAAGAGAAATTTAATCTCGGAAATTATACCCTCAGTACTACTTAGGAGCTCGGTATTTTAAATCGCTTAAACATAGTCGCTGAAATCGTTGACGCCGCATCACGAATTTTCGCCGCTTCCATATAATCAGCTTGGGTAAAGAAGTGCTGATAATGAGACTGGTCCCTAAATTCGAGTAGCACAACCTTATCCGCTTTCATGTTAGGTGACAAGGGATACGGTGCATTATCAGACGCATGAATTATCACTTTTTCTCTTATAAATATTGGTGTAGCGAGGGCGACGTAGCGTTCGTATCCAGCAGGGTCGTGAATGGTAAATTTAGCAAAGACGAATGTAGACATAGTAGAGTTTTATGATGAATAGACTTGTTTGTAAATAAGTCCATTAGACAAAGGTAGCAGAATTTGATAAAGCTCGCATGAAAATCGCTATTCCTCATGAAAAAGACTCTGACAAAAGTAACACCGATAGTTAATTTTAAACAGCTTCTATCAATAAATAAAACATACTCTTCATGTCAAATATGAAAAAACTACTCAACACACTACCGCAAGTCGGAAAAGTAGAATGGATTGGTTTACGTCGTGTAAAACGCAAACATTTAGAAGTAGTGAATGAAGTCGAAGCAAGCACCGAAAGCGGTTTAATAGGTGACCGTTATAGTGGCAAAAATGGTAAACGACAAGTAACGCTCATTCAAAAAGAACATTTGAACGCAGTCGGGAGTATGCTAAAGCAAGAGTTAATCGACCCAAATCTGCTTCGTCGAAATATCGTCGTTTCAGGTTTAAATTTATTAGCATTAAAAGAAAAGCAATTTCAAATAGGAGAAGCCATTTTAGAAATGACGGGCTTGTGTCATCCTTGTTCCCGCATGGAAGAAAATTTAGGTGAAGGCGGATATAATGCGATGCGTGGACATGGCGGTATTACCGCACGTGTTATAAAATCTGGAATGATAAGAACGGATGATAGTATATCATTTCTCCTCAGCGAGTAATCGAAAAGTCATCCTATGGTGTTCCGTCGGACCAAATTCAGCAATCGCAGCTCGATGCGCTTTTGTAGGATATCCCTTGTTACGTTCCCAGGTATATTCAGGGAATTTCTTCGCTAAACCTTTCATATACTCATCTCGATAAGTTTTTGCTAAAATAGAGGCTGCCGCAATAGACAAATACTTTCCATCTCCTTTAATGATACAATGATGTGCAATTCCCAAATACGGCTTAAAACGATTTCCGTCAATAAGTAAAGAAGTCGGACGGATTTTTAAAGCATCCACAGACCGATGCATGGCTATAAAAGAAGCGTTCAAAATATTAATTTCATCTATTTCTTGTGGCGAGACGGGCGTCACAGCCCAAGCTAAAGCTTCTTTTTCAACAATAGGACGTAACAAATCCCGTTGTTTTTCTGTTAATTGCTTACTATCATTTAACAATGGATGTGAAAAGTCTTTCGGCAAAATAACAGCAGCAGCAAATACAGGACCTGCCAGACATCCACGCCCAGCTTCATCACATCCCGCTTCAACTTCATCAATATTTAAGTAAGGTAATAACATGTGGCGAAGGTAGGAATTTTAGAGAAACAAGTCTATTTTCAAAGAGAATGAACATCTCAATACTTTCCACCCTTTTAAATACAAATATTATCACTCAGTAAAATAAATTATGGACAACGTTCTCAATCGACTAAAAAATACTGTTAACAAAGCAAAAGATTTTATCAAAGATGAAATTTTGACTGAAGACCCGCTACTCATTTTACCTTATCGAGGCTATGCAAATGAGAATAATTTATGGTTGAAAGGACGTGTATTAGAAGATGAGAATGTTTTTGAAGGTAAAAGTGATAGTCAAATTCGTAATTTATTAGATAGTTTTAAACGTTTCGAAACAGACGAATTGGCAGATGAAATCATTCGAGTAAAGATAAATGGTAAGTCTATCGAAACAGAAACGGATGAAGAGGGCTACTTCACTTTTGATATACCTTGGAGTCCCGTATCTCGTGCCGACGAAAATCGCTGGGTGAAGGTTGAAGTTGAAATGGGACAAGCAGACATGCCACTTCTTAAAAAAGAAGGTGAGATATTTGTTCCTGCTGCCGATGCACAATATGGCATTATCACAGACATGGATGATACGATATTACAAACGCATGTGACCTCACTCTTTCGTTTAAAAATGCTGTATTCTACTTTTTTACAAGATGCACATCAGCGGCTGCCTATGGAGGGAATGGTCGATTTATTTAGAGATATGGTTATAGGAGAAGACGGTAAACGTGAAAATCCCACTTTTTATGTCAGTAATAGCCCTTGGAATATTTATGATATACTAGAAGAATTTTTGTCTTTACAGAATTTACCAAAGGGACCACTTCTTTTACGAGATTATGGATTGGTACTGAATGACCAGTTTTCTAATCACAAGATGAATAGTATCGGGCGTATTTTGCGCACTTATCCTAATCTACCTTTCGTCCTGTTGGGAGATACTGCATCTAAAGATGCAGACCATTATATTGACTTGGCGCGAGAATTCCCTGGACAAGTTGAGGCTGTATATATTCGTCAAACTAAGGATAATAAAAACGCACGCCGTGTCGCAAAATTAATCGAAGCGAATACGAATATAAATGTAGTTTTAGTCCATTCTTCAGCAGATATTAGAAAACATGCTCAGCAGATAGGCTTGATAGCAAAGTAAGCTGAATGAAGATTACAAAAGGCAAGTTTATTAATAGAGCCACTGATTTTAATAGGGAATTAGTGGCTTTGTTTTGTCACATGTAGAGAAATCATAAAATATGCGAAAATTACTTAACCCAAATTTAAAACCTTCCTTTCCTTAAAAACAATTCAAAGATTCGGAAAAGCTGTCTTGAAATTCTACCTTAGTGTTTCCGTAACAATATCGGACGGTACACAACTAACCAACTTTCAAGACATGACAACCAAAATTAACTTCATATTCCTTCTATTTTGTGCTACTCTTTTTTTTTCTTGTTCTTCTAATACTGCAGGAAATAATACAGCCGAAAAAACTGAAGAAACGGTAGAAACCGCAAAGTCAATCTTAATCTTCAGCAAGACAAATGGCTATCGTCATGAGTCTATTGAAACAGGACAGGCAACTCTAAAAGCTATTGCAGCCAAAAATAATTGGAAGACTGAATTAACAGAAGATTCAACGGCATTTAACACAGAGAATTTATCAAAATTTGCAGCAGTTATTTTCTTAAGCACAACAGGAGATGTCCTCGGGGCACAAGAAGAAGCAGCTTTTGAAAAATACGTTACTAATGGTGGTGGATATTTCGGTATTCATGCAGCAGCAGATACAGAGTATGATTGGGCTTTTTATAATCAACTCGTAGGTGCTTATTTTGAAAGCCACCCGAATGACCCAAATATTCGCGAAGCAACAGTCGTCTGTAAAGATAAAACACATAGCTGCACAAACCACTTACCAGAAAAGTGGGTACGCAATGATGAATGGTACAACTACAAATCCATCCAATCTAATCTCAAAATTCTCTTAGAACTAGACGAAACTACCTACGAAGGTGGTACTAATGGCGACTTTCATCCAATCGCTTGGTATCATGACCAAGGCAAAGGACGAGCTATCTATACAGGTGGAGGACACACCAATGAGTCTTTCGGCGAAAAACTTTTCGTACAACATTTAGAAGGTGCGATGAAATATGCTGTAGGAGAATAATCTGTATTTACGATGTACTAATTACGATGTACGACTGCTCTAACTTTGATGTGGTTTGGTCTTTTAATAAGAAAGAGAAGTGTACTTTTCGTAATCCAATCAAATTTAAAAAAACGTTTTTTGTACAAGTCAGAACGGTCGTAATTCGTACATCGTAATTCGTAACTAATAAAATATCTATCAACTTTACAACGCTGAATTAGTATGAAAAATGTATTCTCTTTTCTTTCACTCCTTTCATTGCTGTTCCTATTTGGATGTGCGCAAAATGAAAAAGACTTTGAAGCAGACCGCCCGCACAGTCCGTGGGTCTTTCGTTCTGTCATGGATGCCCAACCTCGGATGTTGACCATTGCTTTGAATGATAATCTATGGGCAAGTTATTCTGCTCAGACAGGTTCACTGTACAAAGTATGGAAAGGCTCTGTCAATTTTGACGGTGCAGTTTACACGACGGTGCATGGACCTCAGCCGTCCTCATTAGGTAATGGTTGGTTTGAGAATACACATAAGAAGCCTTTTTCCGTTATGGTAAATGGTAAAGAAACTGATGTGAAGTTGCAATATCGCGGACATACAAATGAACGTGGGCAAGTTTGGTTAAAGTATGAATTAACAACCCCAGAAGGTGCGACTTTTTCTGTTTCAGAACGCCCAGAATATGTTTCAAAAGAAGGAGGAACTCAAGGTTTTGAGCGTACTTTTAAAACCGAGAATGTTCCAAGTGGTGTCGATGTCATTTTCAATACGAATGTAGGTTCAGTTTCTCTAAAAAGCAGTGTCGTCACAGATGGTGAATGGACTGTTGTAACTGAGAAGCAAATTGATGCAATGAAACTTTCTGGCTTAGAATTAGACGGAAAATTGAAATTGAATTCTAATGCGCAGACGACTTTCACTACTTGGTTTACTAAGAAGCCACTTTATGCAAACGCAAATAAAGTAGAAGGAGCGGAAGAGGAAGAAGAACGTCCTCTGGGTTACCGTCAAATTGCACGCAGTGATTGTAAAGCTTGTCATAATACTTATGTAAAAACTATCGGACCTGCTTATGTTGATGTTGCTAAAAAATACCGCAATAATCCAGATAACGTAGCGATGTTGATTGGTAAAGTGAAAAATGGGGGTTCTGGTGTTTGGGGCGAGACAGTGATGTCAGCCCATGATGATTTACCAGAGAGTACCATTCGTAGCATGATTGAATACATCATGAGTTTGGATGCGGAAGAAGAGGCGAAAGAACCAGTAGTAGCCGACGAAAGCCCAAAGGACGAGGCTTCGCCACTTAATCTTGTCTCCGCACAAGAAAATGTGGACCATGATAAAATGATGCCAGGTGCTTTGATAAAAGTGCATTTTCCTAAAGATAAAGAAAAGACTTATACGCAACTAGCAGATGTACAATGGGGTGAAAAACCAACTTTTTCAGGTGTCTTACCTATTTTAGATGCGCAAGGACCAGACTTTAGAGATTTGGATGAAAATTTTGCGATTTCTGCCGAAGGTTATATCCTGATTCCAAAAGATAACAATTACGTTTTTCGCTTGAGTAGCGACGACGGTTCTCGTTTACTTATTGATGGTAAAGAACTTATCAATCACGATGGACTTCATGGCGCTTCGCCAAAAGATGGTGAAGTAGCCCTTAGTAAAGGTTATCATCCTTTCCGCATTGAATTTTTCCAAGGAGCAGGTGGACGTAGTTTAGTCTTGCAATGGGCTTCATTTGACAGCGCTGGCTTTAAAGTTGTTCCTGCGTCTGCCTACATGCACAATACGGATAATATTCTTGCAGAAGTTGCAGAGCCTGAAATGGTTAGTCAAAGTCAAATGGCAGGAGACGGACTTCCTTTAGACGGTATGCATCCAAGTTATGATATCATGCAGGCACGTCCAGAGGGCTTCACGCCTAAGGTGGGCGGTATGGACTTTTTGTCTGACGGTCGTTTGGTTGTCAGTACTTGGGATGCTGAGGGCGGCGTTTATATCGTAGATAATGTACAGTCTGGTGACCCTAAGAAGATTACGGTTAAGAAAATTGCTTCTGGTTTGGCAGAGCCTCTGGGTTTGAAAGTTGTGGATGATGTTATCTACGTTTTACAAAAACAAGAATTGACACGCCTTAAAGATTTGAATGGTGATGAGATTATTGATGAATATTACACTGTTTCAAATCAATGGCGCACTTCTGCAAATTTCCACGAGTTTGCTTTTGGTTTGGTTTTCAAAGAGGACCACTTTTATGCAACCTTAGCAACGGCAATTAATCCTGGTGGAGCTAGTACCCAACCTCAGATTCAAGACCGTGGCCGCGTCGTGAAAATTAATAAGAATACAGGCGCAACGGAATTCATCGCTCATGGTTTACGTACGCCAAATGGCATCGGACTCGGTGTTGACAATGAAATATTTGTAGCTGATAATCAAGGAGATTGGTTACCTGCTTCTAAGATTGTGCACGTAACCAAAGATGCATTTTTCGGCTCACACTCTGTTGACCCTATCGGTACCGCTGAAATGAAAGAAAAATTGCCTCTAGTTTGGTTGCCACAAAATGAGATTGGTAATTCCCCTTCTAATCCGTCGCTTATTCCCGAAGGAGTTTATAGAGGTCAAATGACACACGGAGAAGTCACACATGGTGGTCTTAAACGCGTATTTGTAGAAAAGATAAACAACGAATATCAAGGTGTTGTCTTTCGTTGGATGCAAGGCATGGAGGCTGGCGTCAATCGTCACGTGTGGGGACCTGACAATGCTGTTTATATTGGTGGTATTGGCTCGACGGGTAACTGGCGTCACGACCGCAAATTATGGTATGGTTTACAGCGTATCAAGTTTAACGAAAAGCCTGCTTTCGAGATGCTCGCAGTGCGTGCTAAAACGAATGGTTTAGAAATCGAAATGACGCAGCCACTAGCAGCAGGTATCGGAACGAATGCTTTGAAATACAGCATTAAACAATGGTGGTACAAGCCAACGGGAGATTATGGTGGTCCAAAAATGGATTTAGAAAATCTAGGTATTGAGTCTATTCGTATTAGCGAAGACCGCAAAAAAATCTTCTTGGAG
>CALDUB010000288.1 GCA_937923465.1 uncultured Saprospiraceae bacterium | reverse complement strand
CTACACAATACAAGCTCGATGAAAACCAAATTTTTATTCCTGACACTTCTGTCACTACTCTCCATTTTTACTCCCCTCGCAGCACAAGAAGGTATTCCTATTGTTCAAATTGAACAAGGGGAACTCATTGGTGCATTGCCTTATGGTCGTCATTTTTATGTGATGGGAAGCGCTGTACTTCCAAGTGGCGAAGTCGCAGATAGCGTTGTTGTGCGTATATATAAGACTAATGTGCGTCACTTTAGTAGAAATAAGAAAAATGTAAGGGAGTTGAGCGAAAAACAAAAAGACTTTTTCACACAGGATAGAGCTAATAATGAGTTTTTGGTTGAAAAATCAACTTGGGTTCGTTACCGAGATAGAGATGCAGAAGACTTTCGTGTATATGTAAATAAGCCTTTACAGTTTGCACGCGAATACATCGTGGAAATCAATTATTTCCGTCGTTATAATTTTACTTTTTCAAGACAACAGAAAAATGAAATCCTGACTAGAGTAGTGGAAATCACACAAGATGTTTTTGCTGATGAAGGTGTTTTGACAAGCGAACAAACAGCGGACTATTTGAATTTAGTTGTACTGGGAGCAATGCGTCAACAGGTAGAAGCATCAGGAGAAAACTTTTATGGTTTTGATAAGTCTCTGAATGAAAATCCAATTATTAATGCCTCATCACTTAATGTTTTGACCAATGATTACTTGAATGTAGTTGGACCTATGAAAGCTAACTTGGAGCGTTCAAAAGCAAAATTGGAGTCAGCGAATGAGGATTTGGCAGATGCAGAAGATGCGGATGATGAAGAGTCTGCTCAAGAAGATATCGACAAGTGGACAAAGCGTATTAGAGCATCAAAACGAGAGATTACAGACACAGAAGAAAAATTGGAAAGCAAATTGCGCATCATTAAGAGTCAGCTTGCATTGGTTAGTGTTGACCGCCCAGCGGAGTCTACACGTCCAACGGCAATTACAGAATTAGATGTCATCAAAGTAGGTACAGCTTTTGGCGGCGGTGCAGTTTTCTTTAATCCTAGAAATACGGAAACGCGGGAGTTGAATGCAATTGCTTATACAGCATTGAAGTTTTACTTTTTGCCCGTTGACAAGCGTATTGACAAGCCTTATTTATCTAGCTTTCCGTTCATTAATCGTGCTTCGATTATGTTGGGAGTTGCTACTTCGGGCTCTTTAGAATATCGCGGACAAGAGTTAGTGAAGCCAATCGGAATAACGCCAGTAGCAGGTATTAGCTATGATTTTAATCGTTATTTTAGTTTGGACTTAGCAGCTACCGTTTTTCGTCAACCTTCGACGAGTACACTTTCTAGTCAGAAAAAGACCCGCTTTGCGCCGATACTCGGCTTTACTTTTGATTTAGATGCATTTAATCGGATTAAGAGTTTGACAGGAGGAGAAGGACCGTATAATGTGAGCCCGACGGGGAATTAAGAATTTGATTATTAGTTATTATGTTACTACGGAGTAACTAAGAATAACGAGTAACTTAATAACAGGTCAATTAGTAACAAAATAACCAATAACCAACAACAAAATGGCAAGACCAAATCTAAAATTTAAAGACGTAGAAGACCCATACAAAATACGCTGCGGTGAGCGACGTATCTTGACGATGAGAGTAAAAGCACGTGCAGTTGGTACATGTACCTTGACTTTGTTTTTGAAGGCAGCGACTTGTGTTTTTGCTGGTGGAAATAAGGAAATAACGGTAGAGTTTGAGGTTGAGGATGCTTCTGAAGTAAGAGAATTGGACATTCAATTACTGATGATGGGCTCTCGTGCTATTACTTATTCTTTGAATTTGAATGCTAAGATTAAAAATGGGGACGGAGACAAAAATGATGATTTTCTTTTAGTCAAATTGGATTGTAGAAATCCAATGACTGAAGAGGAACAAACTGTCACTTTTGAAGAAGCACCACTGACCGAAGTAACGACGCCAATCCATGAGGATGATGTTGCGGCTATTGATGAAGAAGAGGAAAATCCAGAGGAAGAAGTAGATACGGATGTAGACACAGATACTGATGCCGATACAACTACGGAGGAAGATGCTGATGAAAATCCATAAGATTATTAACTCGAAAAGACCTACTATGAAAAATCAAATTATTCTATACACTTTGCTGATAGTCAGCTCGTTAAGTTTTTCTAATTGCGAATTAGAAGACCCGACTATCGGTGTGACTACGGACGAAATTATTTCTATCAAAAGCTCTGCGCCAGAAATATTAGCGAATGGCGAAGCACGGATAACTCTTACCGCAGAGTTATTGGAGAAGGCTGACCCCAATCTGGATATTACCTTCCAAACAGAGGCGGGGTCTTTTCCTTTAGCGGGCGAAGGTGTACGCATTGCGACTCTAACTGCATCTGGAAGAGATGCAGAAATCACACTACAGAGTGATAACGAAAATACAGGACCAGTAATCGTCTCTGCTACCGTCGGAAACTACACCAAGGCTTTTGAACTTGATTTTACACCTGCATTTCCTGATGATATTGTCTCTTCTGCGGACCGCCAAACGGTAACTGCTGATAGAGTAGACTTTGCTCAAATCACGACTAATTTGTATCGTGATGCGGGTTTATCGACGATTGGTACACGGGTCAATTATGAAATCATCGAATTAGATACAGCAACTGCTTCCATTGTGCCTTTTGATTTTGCAAATGCAGATTTACAAAGTATCGTAGAGGTAAAAAGTAGTAATGGGAAACCTGGCGTTGTTCAAGTTGTCATTTCGACAGAAGGGGAGGCGACACAGGAGGTTATTGAGATTGTTTTTGAGGAACAATAAAGGGAGATTTTATTCTCTAAGACAAGAAAGCGGATTTAACATCAAATGTTAAATCCGCTTTCTTGGTTTGGTTGCGTTTTGAAAAAAAATCGCGTACTCTGAATTCAATTTTTCTAACTCAAAAAACGAGCTTGTAACTCTGGCGTAGGCAACCAACAACTTTCTTTTTCTCCAAACCAGTTATACCGATTAGCTGCCACCCAATCATAAATCTTATCACGCAAAGCTTTTGGAATAATTTTAAAGACATAAAACAAAGTCCATAAACCACCCATATCGCGTGACATTTCCAAAGCAACATCCGAGTGCGTAAAATATTTACCGTCTTTCAGTAAAATAACGGTACTCAAATTTGTCTCCGATAACTTATTATCGCGCAAAACTTTCTGTCCCGCCTCAGACTGTAAAGACGCAAATCGAAATTTACTTTCAGGGTCACGTTCTATTACAAACTGCACAAAGCCGCTGCACAAATTACAGACGCCGTCGAAGAATAGAACAGGCTTGTCGGTCGGTATAGTCATTCTTTAAGTTAAGAGGTTAAAAGGTTGTGGGTTGAGAGGTTGAATATTTATATCACTTTATCAAGAGTGAAACAGTAGAAGTAGAACTTTGTTTTACTCTTAATAAGTATTACATACTCTTGATAACCCCTCAACCCATAACCTCACAACCCTCAACCTTTTACCTCGGCGAGTAGTTAGGCGCCTCTTTCGTAATCGTGATATCATGCGGATGACTCTCATGGATACCCGCAGCCGTCATGCGCGTGAATTTCGCATTTTGCATATCAGGAATAGTAGCGGCACCACAGTAACCCATACTTGCGCGCAAACCACCCAAATATTGAACAGTCACCTCCGCTAATGTACCTTTAAAAGCCACACGACCTTCGATACCTTCTGGTACTAATTTTTTGATATCGTCTTCGACATCTTGGAAATAACGGTCTTTAGAGCCTAACTCCATTGCACCGATAGAACCCATACCACGATAAATTTTGAATTTACGACCTTGGTAAATGACTGTTTCACCTGGTGCTTCGTCCACACCTGCAAAAAGTCCACCTGCCATGATTGTACTCGCACCCGCAGCAATTGCCTTAGCAATATCACCCGTATAGCGAATACCACCGTCACCGATAACAGGAACACCAGTACCTTTCAATGCCTGTGCAGCATTGAAAATAGCCGTCAATTGAGGAACACCGACACCTGCGACGATACGCGTCGTACAGATACTACCTGGTCCGACACCTACTTTCACGCCGTCTGCACCTGCATCTGCGAGTGCTTTTGCACCTGCGCCAGTTGCTACATTTCCACCGACAACTTGTAGGTCATCGCCATATTTTTCTTTTACTTGACGTACGGCATTGAGTACACCGATAGAGTGACCGTGTGCCGTATCTATGCAAATGGCATCTACACCGACAGCCTTAAGCGCATCTACGCGTTCCATCATGTCGTGGGTTACACCAACTGCAGCTCCAACAACCAAACGACCAAAACTATCCTTACAGGCGTTTGGATAATCCTGAACTTTCATGATATCCTTGTAAGTGATAAGACCAACTAAAGTGTTCTCGTCATCTACAACTGGCAATTTTTCAATCTTATTAGTCTGTAGAATAGATTTCGCTTGCTCTAAATCTGTTCCGATAGGTGCCGTGATTAGATTTGTAGAAGTCATCAACTCCTTGACAGAGCGATGTACATCCAACTCAAAGCGCAAATCACGATTAGTTAAAATACCAATCAGTTTATTTTGAGTATCAATGATAGGAATACCACCAATGCGGAATTTCTTCATCAAACCTAAAGCATCTCCAATCTTCGCATCGCTAGTCAGAGTAACGGGGTCGATAATCATCCCACTCTCTGAGCGTTTGACAGAGCGAACTTGTTCTGCTTGCTGCTCAATCGTCATATTCTTGTGAATGATACCAATACCACCTTGACGTGCAAGAGCGATAGCTAACTTAGCTTCTGTTACCGTATCCATTGCTGCGGACACGATAGGTGCTTTTAGTATTAATTTTTTAGTGAAATGCGTGGATAAATCAACTTCACGAGGAAGGATTTCGCTATAGGCTGGTACAAGAAGGACATCATCGAAGGTGAGTGCCTCTTGTAAAAATTTATCTTGAGTAGCGGTCAAAAGACCATTTTGTGCTGCTTTTACTGTTTCCATGCGCAAAGGTAAAAGCATCGCGGGCAGAAAAGGAAATTCTTTGCATTATTTTTTTGAAAAAATTATAGTTTGAATGAATGAGTGTCTTTAGACCGAAAGCAAATATTGTTTTTAGGAGCGAATTCGAAATTAAATAAATTAAAAGCGGTTAGAAATTCAATTTCTAACCGCTTCAGTTTGGATTGATTATCCCATGGCTTTTTTAATCATACCGATTACAGCCATAACGACACCACCACCGACGCCTCCTCCTGCTACAGAAGAGAGAATACTAGCAATGTCCATTCCTCCGCTAGCTGCCATATCTCCCATTCCTGGAATCATAGCTAATAGGGTACCGCCTAAGCCACCACCTGCGATTCCTGCTACAGAATTCCAGAGCGTTCCCATTGAAGAGCCTTTCATTAATGAGCCTGCAAGATTACCTCCCACAGCACCACTAAGTAGTTGAATAATTAATGCCATCATAATTTTCTAATGTTTTGTTTTGATGAAATAATATTACAATTGTACGGCATTATTTTCATAAAACAATATTTTATTCTTTATTTTTAAATTTTATAATGATTTTAATTTCGTTAATTTTATTTCAATGCAAATAAATGTATGATAAGTGACTTGATTTGATATTTAAAATGAGCTTCTAGAAAAATAGTAATATTGCCTCAATAAGAAACGCCTTTCTTCAATTAAGAAGAAAGGCGTTTTCAGAAATTAACTAAATCTAATTTTAATTTTCGTTTTTAGCTTCTTTCGTAGGCGCACCGCTTGTTCCTTTTACTTTAGCAGTTTTAACGGTTTTATTTTTCTTACCGTTAATTTTCTTTGCTTTAGCTTTCCCTGCTTTAACGTCAGCTGTTGATACATCTTTTGCTGTACCTTGTGGCTTTGGGTCTACTTGTGGCGCTTGTTTTGTTGGTCTTGTGCTACCTTTTATGATACTTGCATCTTTGTTAGGTGTGCTTACTTTAGTCTCTTTATTTTGAGGCTGTGCTGCTTTAGTCTGCTTGTTAGCAGGCTTAGTCACTTTATTTCCAGAGTTAGTAGGCTGTGTCGTTTTAGTCTGCTTGTTAGCAGGCTTAGTTACCTTGTTTCCAGAGTTAGTAGGCTTTACCGTTTTAGTTTGCTTGTTAGTAGGCTTAGTCACTTTGTTTCCAGAGTTAGTAGGCTTAGTTGTTTTAGTCTGCTTGTTAGCAGGCTTAGTTACTTTGTTTCCAGAGTTAGTAGGCTTTGCCGTTTTAGTCTGTTTGTTAGCAGGCTTAGTTACTTTGTTTCCAGAGTTAGTAGGCTTTGCCGTTTTAGTTTGTTTGTTAGTAGGCTTAGTTACTTTGTTTCCAGAGTTAGGCGTACTTACTTTGTCAGCAGTTTTAGCTGCGGCACCTTGAATTGCTTCTTCTTTACTTTCTATTGTTTCAGTAGCACCATTTGGTGTAGATACCCGCTCGGTTTTAATTGTTTTTCTTTCGGTTTGTGCTTGGGTAGTAAACGTTATTGTGAAAATGAAGGCGAACAAGAATAAGCCTTTAATTTTTATTGAATTCAACATGATAATTGACTGTTTTTTAGTTTTGAAAAATACAAAACCTGTTAAAGTAGTTGTGGTGAAATGTTTGGGGGAAGGTATTTATTGATTACACCTTTATGACGCGACAATTATGAAATAGTTACAAAGCTTTGTTATTTACTTCACTAACTTGCGCGTTAATATATTAGTCCCCGTTTTAACTTCAATAATATAAATCCCTGTATTCCAGTTATTTGTATCGATTGAGAAGTTGTTTCCGGTAATGTGATTTTCTGCAAATAGAATGCGACCGAAAGTATCAGATATTCTAATTTCCGTGTTTAAGGTAGCCGAAAGTTCATTAACCGCTTGAATATGCAGAGTCTCTTTGATAGGATTTGGAAAAATATTCCACTGCACCTCATCATTGGTAACTGTACGTATTTCTGAGTAACTAATTGTACCGTCAGTTTCTACACTCTGTAAACGATAGTATGATTTTCCTCCTGATAATACATCAGCATAAGAAAAACGCTTATTTAGCTGTTTGTCAAAGGTTGTCAGGTCAAAAAAGGTTCGACTATTCATACTCTTTTGTACGATGAAATGGTCTAAGTCATCTGTGTTCTCTACTTCCCACTCTATTACTGCCTCTTTATTTTTCTTGCTCACTTCAAAATACAATAAATCTAAAGGTAATGGTGCCAATGGAAAAGTCACTTCCAAATCCATAACAATAGGCAAGTGGTCAGAGGTATGCAGTAGAGCACTCAAAACTGTACTCGGAACACCAGAACCATTAGTCGGGTCATTAATAGCATCATTGAATAGATTACCGTCATTGCCTAATGGCTGATAACTACCAGCAACATAAGTTACATTTTTTGTGCCATTCATAACAGGATTAGAGTTCAATAAAAAATCAAAACGACTATCCATACCTCCTGTAGCTCCACAGTCCATTGGGTCTGAGTTGAAAATTCGTGTTGACTGAGTATGTGTTTCTGTATAAGAAGCGCTATTATTCCAGCTACCAGGTGTATTAATCGGGTCATTAAATGGATAAGTATTCCCCAGTAATGTTTGATAAGCAACTTCAGTACTGCTATAAAAATTAAAATCTCCTCCTACTACGGCATTGCGCTCTGCTCCTTTGGCAGCAGTGTGACTCTGTAAAGCACTACATTGGATTTCACGACTACTTTCGTCACTGGCAGCACTACCCGCTTTAAAGTGAGCGGTATAAAAATCAATGAAAGTAGTATCGTTATGCGTTGCCAGATTTGGGTCATTGGCATAAACAATGTATTCTCCAATATCACGCACATTAGTCGCTACTTCATCTTGAGAGTAAAGCGTTACTTTGTCTGTATTGTAGAAAAATGCATTGTTTAAAGTAGTTCCACCAGGGGATTGGTTAATCACAAAATCTGCGCGTGCATAGTTGGTTCTTCCTCCAGCATTCAAGGCATTTGATAGAATCAAGTCCGCGCCTAATTCTGTTTGTAGTTCACAAACCATCAAAACATCAGGCAATACGTAGTCAATGATAGTCTTTAAAGTATCCCAACGTGCAGGAATGACTGTATTGGACGCTCCACAATCATCTCTACCATTTGGAAAATTGAGAAGATTATAAGCTACAACTTTTAGGTTACTCATTGCAGCACATTGGTCAGCTATCGTAATAGGCGTAGAACTTCCATATAGTGTGCCGTCGCTTGCCATTAAAGTGAAATCACCTGCGGTATTTAACTCTAAGTCAGTAAATTGTGCACAGCCGTTGACCGCGGTTTGTGTTGTCGTACCGCTCAATCCATTGCCTGAAACAGAAATAGACCCCGTAAAAGTATTATCAATGTTTTCGCTTGCATCTGTTGCGCAGACGGATAGCGAAAATGGGGCATCTTTTGCGAGGCAACCTGCTTGTAAATCATTGAAAGTCAATTGGGTAGCTGTGATGTCGCAAGTTCCAGCACTTACACAAACATCATCAAAATAAAAAGAACCGCTACTACGACGAGAATGATAAAAACGAATTAATACATCTTCAAAAGGGGCAGGAAAAGATGCTTCTGGTAAATCCACACAAAGCTGCGCATAAGTCGTCGGGCTACCACTGCCTGTCAATGAAATCGTCTCCGCATTTGTCCAACTAGTACCATTATCTATACTCCAATCAATTGTAACATCATAATTAGAAGATGTACCAGAGGCACGCCAATAAAAGCAAATTTCACCAGGGCAAGTGAGTGGTTTAACAATCCACTGGTCATCAAGTGTATTCATACCCGCGAAGGTATTACCAGAGTAGGCATTAGTAGCTCCTGTACCAACATAAGAGTCAATACGCTGCCAACCTGTAGGTGGATTTGCGTTGGTCGCTGTTTCCCAATCTTCAAAATCTAAGTCACAAACTTGCGCTGAAATTGGTATCAAAAAGCTAGTCAACAGTAAAAATAATCCAAGTAGTCTTTTTTGCATTTTTTATTTGATAGTTGTGAAAAGAGTAGAGGATATCAGACATAGAGACTGCCTCGTCTGTGAGGAGCCTTAAGCCTAATACATATGCAGGAAGATTGGGAGGAGTAAAAATTTTCGTTCTTTGATAAACCTCTCCGTGCAAC
>CALDUB010000287.1 GCA_937923465.1 uncultured Saprospiraceae bacterium | reverse complement strand
AACCCAGTAAACATCGGTTTCACAGCCTGTTGCATATCGCACCGTTCCGCGTTCCGCACCTGCTCCGTTCCTGCATTGCACCGCGTCAGGTGTCTTATCCGCTGTCAGCACTTATCCGTACTTATCAGAGCAGAGGATAGCGCATCACCTTTATATCAGATAGCTGAAAACTCAATAAACATCGGTTTCACAGTGTGTTGCATACCGCACCGTTCCGCGTTTGGTATCTTATCCGCTGTCAGCACTTATCCGCACTTATCAGAGCGGAGGATAGCGTATCACTTTTACATCAGATAGCTGAAAACCTAATAAACATCGGTTTCACAGCTTGCTGCACGTCGCACCGTTCCTTGTTCCGCACCTGTACCGTTCCTCGTTCCGCACCTACATCACATCGCTGTACATCACATCTGTATCAAAATCTCAAAACTCAATAAACATCGGTTTCACAGCTCTGTGTCTTCTCCTCAAAAATATCCATAGTAAACAACTGCGAATACGTAAATACAATAAAAGCGATAACTCCCGAAGCGGTCATCTGCGCAATCAAAGTCGTAAGGTAATCCACGGTTAACCCAAAATCCTCCCATACCCGATAGTAGAGCAGATTTAACCAGAAGGTTAAAAAGCCAAATGTCTTTAGCGTTTCTTGCTTACCCTTGTGAACCGTTAAAAGCAAAGCGGTTAACTCAGTTACCCCACCAAAAAGGTAAGCACCGAACTGTCCCGCCGTCGGGTCAGATTTAACCGCCAAACGATGAAAGAATATCGCCGTATGGTTCACCTGAATCCCAATTGCAACAATCAAAACTAAGAACACAAAATATTCACTTCGCAGATACCTCGGCAGCTGCGCTAAAAAATCCATTAAAAGCCGTAAAATCAGTTCTCCAGCCTTTTTTACATCCAAAGAAAATGCTTTTTTCGTTGATGCAAACTCGGTTAAGTCTGGTTCAGTCGGTTTACCCGTATTCGCTTCACTTAGCCCAATTTCTGTATGCGTGTCAACCACAGGTAAACCAGCGTCTTCACTCTGAATACTCGCGGGTAAGTCTGTCTTCTCTTGGTAAACATGCATACCGCTTGGTTTACCCGCCGTATACCTTAGTTTACCCGCCGTATACGCGTCTTCCAATTTGGGTATACTTTCGTCTACAAACGTATACGTCGAGTCATCGGACTTACCCAAACGGGTTAAGAGCCGGTTCACCTTAACCAACTGCCCGTTTTTTAAAGTCAAGCGATACGCTTCCAAAACCTGCACCGCAACCGCCTTCGTTATTGCCGCTCCCAAATCAGGCACATCCGACCACTCCAATCCCAAACGCTGCACCTTCTCTTTCAACTTCTGATGCGTACTCAATTCTATATACTTATAGATAGATAGGGTGGAGTAGTAAAGTTCACCGTCGAATTCCTTGGTTTTGATGTCCATGATTTTCAATATCTGTTAGTCTATGGAGAAGGCTGTTTTTCCGATGTATTTTTCGTCGTAAAAATCCTATTTCGTCTCAAATACACATCAATCCGTATTCATTCGTATTCAAACGAATTATCCGCAAAAACGCCATTAGTGTATTAGTCTATGGAGAAAGCCAAATCCTCCCCTTTTCCGTTCACCTTGTGATGTATACGCCCAACTCTGGTAAACGAAAGCGGCTACTCTTGTGAATTTTCTCTCTAAAGTCAGCATTCGTACAAGTCACATGACCTTGAGTATTGATACGCGCTACTTCATGTTTTTGCTCCCCATGATAAATGACAACTCCTGTGTAGGTATGCTGAAATTTCCCCTCCGTCAATTGCAAAAGCAAACTGCGCAAAGCAATATCAAATCCCTTTTGCTGTTTAGCGGGGTCGTGGTCAGAGCTGTAGATATATTTTGGTAAATTCTGATTTTTATAATCCCTTTTGTAAACCACCAATGCCGTCAAGTAACTCTTGGTAAAAGGCGTATTACTCGATTTGAAAGCCACATAATTTTCATAAGACATCTCCGCCTGCCCAGGCACCCAAACCGATAAACATTGACCCGTCGGCTGGTGAAACAACATGGCGCGTTTGTACTTCGCAAAACAAGACCCGTACAAAACCCGTCGCTTCAAAGCCTTCAATTCATAATCATCACTAAAGCGATTATTAGAGTAATAACACATGTTTTCTCTCGGCATCACAAAAGCAGGTAAAAACTCCACATACAAGCGATAAACACTCGTATCCTTCCCAACTTTCTTGCTCTTGCTGCTTTTTCGTTTAATGGGCTGCACTTGCCCGAGTGGTATCTGCTGCTGATTTGGTACTTGTGTTTGACCTTGAATTACGTTCATAACTTCTTTTTTTGATTTTGTAAATTTCTTGTAGTGTCAGTAGCTGTCCTCGTTTTCCTTTTTCTGCCGTCTGCTGTAAAATGATATTTACCTTCTCCATAAAACTATTGATAATCCAGTTTTTACGCGTTACACTAATACCCGCTTCCTCACAAAACAAGCGCAAACTCTTCGCCGCCGCCCGAGCTGCCGCCGCTGCTCCGTGAAAACCCTTGCGTAGCTTTTTGGCAAAAGACGAAAAGAGTAAATCCGCTTTCACTGTCGCATATTGCCAGTTCAAAAGCTGACGGTCTTTCTCCGCGTTGAGTGCCAAACGTTTGCGCTCCTTTGGAATCCACTCCTCAATCACATGAAATAAAGTCCCGCTTTTGTACACGCCGTCCACCCGTAACCAAGTCAAAATATCGTACACATAGCGTTCTTGATTAGCCGCCAACCAGTTCTTTGTCAAACTTATCGCTCGCGTGATAAGCTGAAAATTCTCAAAAAGCGAACCTCCCAAACGCTTCAAATGCAACATCAAAAGCGTTTTTGCCTGCATTTCCTTCATCTGTACCGCCGCATCCGAAAAGTGCGGATAAATCTGTCCACGCACCTGCGCAAACAGTAACATTGTGAAATAATCCAAATCATTTTTCGGCAAACGGCTCACAAAACGCTGTTCAAAATTGACCCGTTCGCGATAGTTTTCCTCACGGCCTGCGCCGCCGCCCGGAATGAATCTTTCCAATTCATTGACCACAAAACTTGGAACTTCACGGGGAGGGTAAGACTTGCCGGCTTTGTCTCCGATTTGTTTCCTTTCTTCTGACGGAACGGAAGAAAAACAAGAAGGCAGCTCTGCTGCACCTTTTCCACTCTTATTTTGATTTCTTTTTAAAGTTTCTAAAGATTCTTTTAGGGATTGTCCCAAATTTTGTGTTTTTCCATGGCTAAGTCCTTGATTCTCAATAGGCGAAAAATGCTCCGTTTCAGAGGCGATTTCGGCTTTGTCAACAGACATCACAACCTCTCTGACCCAGTACAAAACCTCCTTGTTGATGAAGAGCAACATATCTCCGCGCCCCTTATTCGTGACCTTTTTTACCGTGCTGACATTCCCGTCTTTATCTTTAATCTGCTGCGTCACGCGACTTGTATTGAGCTTACGCTTAATGATACCACAGCCCATTAAGCGACCGATGTAAGAGCCGATAGTATTCTTAGAATAAAAACAATCCAACATCGTACGCAGCTGACCCCGATTGGTCGCCACAGGAATACAATCAATCTTATCTGACAAATAATAGTAGTAATCCGCAGGAGACTCCACGCGCAGTCGCTCCATTTCCAAAGACATCAAATGCAATAATATTTTAGCCACCCATGACTCTCCACTCCGCAAACGACCCTTGCAAGAAGGCAGCGAAAGATTATACTTACGAATAAATTCAGCCACACCAAAGCGATGCGAAGCACCCAAATCTACCAAATCCCAAAATGACCATTGCTTGGCGTCGGTTAACTCGGCAGCGGGCAAAAAAGCCGCAAAACTACTGACTTGTACTTGAGAAATCATATATCTATTAGTCTATGAATATTTTAAAAAGACAACAAAAGGCTAGGGGTATTCGAGGGGAATTAACCCCTTACCCTTTGTTGTTGAGATATAAACTGTGCGTAAAATTTGTAAGAATGTATGTTCTGAATGACCGCTAAGAATCTAAGTCATAGTATGTTTTCCTACCCTCAAAGACTTGCATGACGGCACCTGCAATTACACGCACCTGAAGAGCTGCTTTTTTTTCGTCTAAATCAACCTCATAAAGCTGATGTTCGACCCTCTCCCAATCTTTCTGTGCTTGTGACAAAATGCCTTCTAAAGACACTTCTTTCGCATAGAAAAGTTGAGCCGTACCGTGCGGCAATTCATTTTCAACATAAATGCGATAACTATTGAAATAATTATTCAAAGCCGTCACAAACTCACTCACCGAGAGGTCTTCGTGACGCAGACGGTATTTAAGTTGTTTAAATTTCGGTTTCAATTGTTCTAACCGACGCTGCAAGAGATTGTAATTCAATAATTTTTTTCCTTGCGGTGATTTTTTCAAGGGTGCAGTTTCTATTTCCATAGTAAAGTTGAGTGAAAAAATTAAAGTCAAGTAAAATCGAAATTTCTTCCGAAATCACAATGTTAGGTCAGTCCGCAACGTGGCGATTAAACCACGGCGGAAACCTGATAATAAATGGCAATATTTGCCGGCTTTTGTCCTTCAGAGGGAATCGAACCCTGAAAACGAAGTGAATTGACACTTCGTGGCGCTCGCCGTCCGAGCCTGAAACGCAGAGTAAAACAGCGGTTAAACGGGACGCGCCCGTCTAACCACACAAATTATAATCCCATGAACATAATTCTTTGATAATCGCTTCGTCAGCGCATAAGTCTCCCGTTTCATCCACCTCCCAATTGAGCGGATAAAATAAAAGCAAAATAGCTTTAGAAGCGATTATCTATGTGTTAATGTGTACTAATCTAAGACGTTCTCTTATTGTGTGTACCAGTAAATTAAAATTACTTTACTAATTTTATCCAAAATGAAAAAATTGGAAAAGTAAAATCTATTTCTGCGATTCTGATTGAGAACTATGCATTCTCAATTCAGGATGAAATAAGTCTTCTAAGTGGATTTCTCCCGAGAAGCCTACTTCCTTTTGCTCGCGGTATTTTGTATTAAACCATTTCAATACCGTCAATAAAGCAGCCGCAGGCATTTCTGAGCGCTCCTCTTTTTCGATAATCAGCCAGCGTTTAACCGAAGTTTCTGGATAACCTTTGCGTTTCAAATGATTGATAAGCTCCGTTTTCCTTTTCTTCAGCCTACTTTCTGCTCCCGATAAGGTAGAAAGTCTGGCGATAATGGTATATTTGTATGCGCTCGTCTGAAAAATGAGCGGTAGGTTTCTCATAAAGTATGGAACGTATAATTGATTATTTTTTGGTTCTGATTTTCTTGTTTAAAAGTAAATAAGACATCTGCTTTAAGATAAAATAATACTTACTTTAGGAGATAATCGTAAAAATGTATCTATAAGCCCGTCAGTTTTTCTTATTTTGCACCTTATTACAAGTCGCAGTGCAAATGTAGTATCTTATTTTATAAAATAGCAATTTTTTACGCAATAAATTATCTTATTTTGTAAAAAACAACTTCATACATGAGAAATGACCGTAAATAACCGTTTTACACACTTTTTGAAAGAGAAAAAACTAAGTCAAAAGGACTTTTGTCAAATCACGGGTTACGGCTACCAAAGCTTAACCAAATTCTTGAGTGGACAAACCTCTAATCCTGGTATCAATCTGTTGATTGTAACCAAACAGTATTTCCCTGAAATCAACATCGAATGGATAGTTTCGGGAGAAGGTTCTGTCTGGCATCAGGAAGAATTAGACCGCAAAGGTTTGCCGTATAATAATACGCCAGAAGCAACGGATGATGACCTTGAAGTCATTGGTAAAATGAGCAGTTTGGGCTTAGACCCGATATATCGTAATCTATTAGCGACGAAAGAGGAATTGATAGCCATGCAAAAAGAGCAAATTAGTGATTTGAAAGAAAGAATTAATGAATTGAAAAAGAGGTAAAACTACTTCAGTACAATATCAGTATAATATCAATACAACAAGGGTCGATGTAATTTAATGACCGCAATCGCTGTTGCCGCAATCTTCGTATAATTCAGACGAATACTTTTAGATTGATAACCTTCATTTCGGGGGGATAGAGTTGCTTTATTGGCATCCTCTGCGTCGAACTGTATTACCTTTATCGTGTAGCCCGCGCCATAATTAGCCGCTACTATATCATAGTTTCTATACTCTATCTCTGGTGCGAAAATGACCAAATCACCTTCTTCAATACCCACTTGTATCATACTACTACCACGCACTTTAATCAGAATAGTCTCTTTTCCTCTCCGAGTCAGATAATTAACGATGTCAAAATCAGAATACTCGTTTTTCGGCAGAATAACTTTTTCGGGAAAACGGCGCAGGTTAGTGTGAATCGAACGTGGAGCGCGTAGGTACTTGATAATACGGGTTATACCACCCAGAACAATATCAGTTGGTAAGAGTTGCAAATAAGGAACAACCTGTTTTTTATTATTTCTTTTGATATAGACCAAGTCTCTCACCTTTCGGTTTAACTGTGGATGAATAATCAGCATATCTCCATAATCAACCCCATGCATCGCAGAGATACCCGACTGCATCTGAGCAATCACCTGCTCTTCTTCACAAAGGAGAATTTCCGCTAACTCATATTTACCAGAAGAGTACATTAATTTATCCGCAGGTTCTCCTGCTTGAATACTTTCAAAAAGGTCTATCTTCCCGACGTACGAAATCGTAGTAGTGAAGGTTTCTATATCAACCATTGTGTTGGTGTAGTTTAGTTTTTCAAATAAAATCCTAAAGGGGGTAAATTCAAGATGTTCTTATAATATTTGATATCGCTCATAGTTGTGTAGAATTACAAGGAATACAAACATCAAAATGCTTGTCCTTATAATTTAGGGCGAAAGTAGGGTAGAAAAACATAATGAACAAATTGTTTGTAATTTATTTTAAAACATGCCACTTTTTGTTTTAAATAAAACAAAAAGGATGCCAGCCCAAGCTCCTTTAAATTAACAATATCACATTAGATTCTACTTTATCATCCCAAACTTCGGCAGACTTCCAGAAAGCTCCAGATGAGGATTCCCCACCGCCGTATATTTGCAGCCGAACAAGATAAATACTATCATTTTTATGAATCAACAAC
>CALDUB010000286.1 GCA_937923465.1 uncultured Saprospiraceae bacterium | reverse complement strand
ATATATTGACGAATGGAAATTGGACAATTACGGTACGGCATATGGTATCATCAATCCAGGTAAAGACTACAAAGTCGTTATCGAAGGACATGCAGATGAGATTTCTTGGTTTGTAAGCTACATTACGGATGATGGCTTTTTAAATGTAGTGCGTAATGGTGGTTCTGACCACTTATGTGCACCTTCTAAACGCGTCGCTATTCACACACGTAAGCACGGTGTGGTGACAGGTGTATTTGGCTGGCCAGCTATCCACGTTAGACGTGGAGAAGATGCAAAATTAGTCCCGAAGATTGAAAATATCTTCATCGACGTCGGAGCAAAAGACAAGGAGGAAGTTTTGAAAATGGGTATCCACGTTGGATGTGTGATTACTTATGAAGATGAATTCATGACTTTGAATGACCGTTTTTACTGCGGTCGTGCTTTGGATAATCGTATGGGCGGTTTCTGTATTGCAGAAGTTGCGCGTTTATTGAAAGAAAATAAAGTTGAGTTACCTTACTCTTTGTATATCGTTAATTCGGTACAAGAGGAAATTGGTTTGCGCGGGGCACAAATGGTTGCCAATAGCATCCAGCCAGACGTTGCTATCGTAACAGATGTAACGCACGATACCAACACGCCATTGATGAAGAAAAAAGTCTATGGTGACGTGAAAGCAGGAGGAGGACCAAGTGTCACTTACGCACCGGCTGTTCATAATAAATTGCTCAACTTGGTTATTGATGTAGCGGAGGCAAACAAAATTCCATTGCAACGTGAAGCTTCTTCTCGTTCGACAGGAACGGATACAGATGCATTCGCTTACAGCGGAAAAGGTGTGCCGAGTTGTTTGATTTCATTGCCTTTGCGTTACATGCACACGACTGTAGAAATGGCGCATAAAGACGATGTAGAGAATGTCATCAAGTTGATTTACGAAACGTTGTTGAATATTGAAGGCGGTCAAAGTTTTAAGTATTTTGACTCGATTTAGTATCACGGTCGTTCCACGCCGTGAAAAGTAACACGCGTGTTTTACACCGTGTAATCCGAAAAGCCACGAATTTCATTATGAAATTCGTGGCTTTTGTGTTTGTTATAAACGGCGTGGAACGACCGTTTTACTTGCTGTGCGTCTCTGTCACGGTGTGGAACGACCGTGATACTTTACTCCACCCAAAAAGGAATGTATTCCATTTTTTCCCAATATAGAGAATCTATAATCTCTGCCTCAAAATCATACCTTCCTCTTTGTTTTGACAAATATAAATCATGTTGTCCGCGTTTGGTTCCTTTTATATCAAGAACAACCTTCAAACCACTTGCTTTTTCATTGTCATAAAGAAAAAATCTGACGTCCTCAACTAATGTATCTGCTAAGTAAATGCGCCACATTTTCTCTAAACAATGCAGAGATTTTTGTGCATCATTTTCATAATCCTCTTCTGTATATGCATCCTCATCAGGACCTGAGATATTAAACTCAAAATCGTTCGAAATTCCTGTTTCTTTTATTGGTTCATAATCAGGGCATATTTTCTTTAAAACTTTCTCATCTTTATTTGGATTGTAAGGGAGATAAATTTCTAAGAAATCATTTTTAATGAACTTGCTACCTATTTTGGGAATTCTGAAAGTGGTATTCTCTGGTGACTCGTCCATGTAGTTATACTCGTCATAAGAAAACTTGTCTTGACCTTCTTCAGGATAATATCGATGCGTGACAACACTTGCAGAAATAGCAAATAAGGTAACAATGATGTAAGGAATCATTAGAAAAGCGAAGTATCTGCTAAATTTATTGTCTGTGAAATTGTGATAAATAGGTCGATAAACCCACGAGAAAGTAATTAAAGACATAAAACGATAGACCCAAAAGTACCAGCCAAAATATTTCTTACGCCTTTTGAAAAAGCCAAGTGTGACAAAGTCAATCATGTACAGCCCCCCAAGGGCGAGCATTGTGATAAGCATTCCTTGGATTATCGTATTTATCGTTGCTGGGGATAAAAAGAAGGAGAAGGCTTTATCAATGACCTGCGCAAATAAGACACAAAAAGAAGCGAAAAAAGCGAAGGAAAGTAGGCTAAAGAGAATAAGAAAGGTGAAAGCAAAAATAATACTACAGAGCTTTTCTAGCCGTTCGATATAATCATCAAAACTGCCAATTTTATCTTCTAAATACGTCCGAAATCTATCAGAATAGCGAAGAGAGTCATAATCTATGTCGCCTGATACGTAACGCAGTCCCAAGGTCGAAATCCAAAGACCTCTAAGCAGTAAATGCAAGCACAAATTAATGAAAAGGAAAAACCAGCCAATATGAATAATGACAGTCAGATTTCGTAAAGCATTGGCAGATTGAGAGGCAGTGTACCAGATTTGAGAAGTCCGATTTAACTCTTCTACATTGTCATAAACTCCAACGACTAAAGCAATCGACAATCCCGAAATAATCATCTCCAATTGCCAGCTCTCTTGTTGTAACGTCTCGAGCCACTCTGTGAATTTAGTTTTTAGGTCTTTGTCTTTCATGTGTAGAAATTTTGTGTATGCCCAAATAGAATTTGGGCATACACACGGCGTGGAACGACCGTGATACTACACCAATCGCTTCACTTTTGTATTCTCTTTAAGTTCAAATTTACTATTTACATTTAACAAATTCAAACCGGGTGTTTTTCCAACCTCAATACTACCTAAGTCATTAGCCATTCCCAGCGCTTCTGCGCCATTTAAAGTCGCCCACCTCAGGAGAGTTGGCAACTTGACATAAGATTGGTATTTGTGTATTGTTTTCATCTCATCAAGAATGGATAATTTCCAATTAGAAGTCAGAGAGTCTGTTCCAATCGTCATTTTTGCATTGTTGTCGATGAATGTCTGATAATTTGGTAAGTTGTTTTCGATATACAAATTCGCATTTGCACAAGTTGCCCAATAAACCTTGTCAGACCATTTGTGTGCTGCTTGAATATCTGCTGCTGTAGACAAAGTATTGTGAACGAAGAGCGTCCGACAATTTGGATTCATATTCTCCAAAGCGTAATGAATAGAAGGTTTTCCACTCGCCTCAAAATGTTCCATTCCAATATCAAAACCAGCAAAAAAGTC
Organism: uncultured Saprospiraceae bacterium; assembly: GCA_937923465.1. Lineage (GTDB taxonomy): Bacteria > Bacteroidota > Bacteroidia > Chitinophagales > Saprospiraceae > JAHDCG01. The sequence continues at coordinate 8,656 of CALDUB010000286.1, read as the reverse complement.
TAAAAAAGCGCCCGTTTTAGACATGAATAGCTCATTTTCAGGAGGTGTTTCTTGATTGTGAATACTAACCGTTCTATCATTATCATTCGTCTCATTAATCAACGAAAACAGTTTTTTACTCACCGAATATGGCGCATGAGGCACCGTACTCTTACGATTACCATTACCGTCCGCATGGTCATCATAAACCTTCATATAGGCATCAAAGTAGTGTTTTGCATTGTTTTCTTGTAAGAAATCAAACATCTCCACAAAAGAATAATAACGGATTTTACTCTTTTCCTTAATTGCTTTTGTGTCCAATTTATTAGAAATATCACCAACGGCAACAATCCCCCCTTCATACATTTCGCGGTCACCCGCCTCAATGGCAGCGTCAATATCTTCTTGTGCCACATTACGCATCGTGACTACTTTCGTGATAAAAGGAATCAAGCTCGTACCTGTTTCCACTTTACCTTTCATGTGCGATAACTCTAAATGGCAATGCGTATTCACAAAACCTGGCGTAATAATCCCGCGATGTTTTTCCAAACTGGACGCATCATGATTTTTAGCTTCATCTACTGCCAATATCTTACCCGCATCATCAACAATCACGACACCGTTCTTAATCGGCTCAGAAGCAATCGGAAACACATAATTTGCACTAATCTTTCTCATTTTTCTTTTTTGTTTAGGAGTCAGGAGTCAGGGGTCAGGCTATGCACTCGCTAGCGCAGCCTGACTTCTGACCCCTGACTCCTTTTTTTAAAACTCCCTAACCGCCAATCCATTCTTCATCCTCGGCTCAAACCAAGTACTCTTCGGCGGCAAAACCATTCCTTTATCTGAAATAGCCATGAAGTCTGCTATTTGCACAGGAAATAAGATAAAACCAATCCGATTTTCGCTCTTAATCACCTTATCCCGTACTTTTTCGGGTCCTTTCACACCTTCGACATAGCGAACGCGTGTATCTGTGCGCACATCTTCGATGCCCAAAATATCCATCAGCACCTTCTCATTGAGCATTTTTACATCCAAAAGAACGTGGTCATGGTAGTATTCTTCTATGATATTTGGTCGCCACTTTAGAGCGTAAATCTCGCTTTTAGTGACCATGATAATTTCATGTTTACGCTCTGGTCTACGAATTTCTTCTAAGATTTCGATATCAAAAATCTGAGATAATTTTGCCATAAAAAGGGTAGGGGACGTATCCTCTAATGCGTCGATGACTCGATTAAAATCCCATATTTGCAACTCTTCAGTAGGAAAGAAAGCCGCCAAAATATTACTAAAATCTTGACCTTCTTTACCTGCATCACGTGTATGCATCGTAGATTGAGCAGCGATGCGGTGGTGTCCGTCAGCGATATAAGCTGTTTCGACGGAAGTATCAAAAATACCTTGCAACCGCTGGATTTGTGTCCAATCATTTATCTCCCAAAAACAATGTAGACTGGCATCATCTTCAAAATTTAGATGATAAGTAGGCTTGACATCCTTAATGTTTTCTTTTACAAAAGCTTCCAGATTTTCATTAGATTTTACTGCTAAGAGAATTGGTTTTACCTGTGCTTCACGCAACAACAACAAATGGATTTGCTGTTGTTCCTTTGTTGCCAAAGTATGCTCGTGTTTCTTGATATTATTATTGATGTACTCCTTGATTTCTACCGAAGTAATCAAGCCTGTATAGTTGCGCTCTTTTGTCTGAATCTGATAAATCAAAACAGACTCTTGTCCACTTCTTTCAAACAATCCCGTCTTACGATAACTCGGATATTCCTCTCTTACCGTAGCAAAGAAAGTATCAGCAGATTTTATGTACTTAAGATTAGGACGAACTGGACGAAAAGGGTGTATCTTCATATTAGAATTTGATAAGATTTAGAATTCTCGACAGACTTTTAATTTTCGATAAATTAAAAGGTGGTGACGTCGAAAAAATAATGGCGGCAAGATAGGAATTAGATACTAGATGTTGGACTCTAGATGTTAGATTTCTATTCCTACTTATTGTTTTGTCGTTACTAAAGATGCAAATTAACCAACTCTTCTACTTTTTCTTTAGACAAACGACGGTATAATTTCCCATTTACTGCTAAAGAGATTGTTCCCGTCTCTTCTGATACTACAAAAGCTGCAACTTCTGTCCGTTCCGTAATGCCAACAGCTGCACGGTGTCTAAGACCTACACTTTGAGGTAAATCAACGCTATCAGACAAGGGTAAAATACAACCAGCGGCAATGATTTTATCATTTTCAATGAGCATGGCACCGTCATGAAGTGGACTGTTTTTGAAAAATATATTTTCTAGAAGTGGACGGCTAATATCAGCATTAATCTGGACACCTGTTTGAGCAATACCCTCCAAATTTGCCTTTTTATTGAGTATAATCAACGCGCCTTCTTTCCGCTTACTCATACTTAGTAATGCTTTTTTAAGCTGTTTTGCGCTCTCTTTCCGTTCTTTATTATCATCATCCTTTCGGTCTAATAAAGTGTCCAAAAATTTTGAGCGTTGACGCAAAGTATTATTGCCTAATAGCAATAAAAAACGCCGTACCTCAGGCTGAAATACAATAATTAAAATAATAACTCCTGTACTAATCAACAGACCAATAATAGACGAAAGTAATTCCATATTGAGCGACCGCACTATCCACGAAAGAACGATGAGCGTGACCACACCAATAAAAATGTTAATAGCGACACTTCCTCGCAGGAGCTTGTAGGACTGAAAGAGTAAAAATCCTACAATCACAACATCCAATAAATCCCATAAAGTAATGGGGAGAAAGCCTATTTCCATATTAAAATATTAAATTAAATTCCTATATCTTGGAGGAAAACCTTACATTGGTAGCAAAATAACGGGTTTTCTGCGATACTTCGGTATTCTTCTGATTAAGATTTTAAAATGACTGTATATACACTTTTCGAAAAGGTACGGCAAATGATGCCAGAAAGGCAAGTAAAAGGCTTTTCTCTGAACCAGTTATTTTGTGAGAAAATGCCAGTTCTTGATTATAATCCTTTCGGAGGTTTGACGGATGAGGAGTTGAAATTTGTAATGAGTGAACAACATGATTTATCGAAAATGGTGGAGGAAATAAAGGCGAGTGAGAATTTTGTGATAGAGTTCATAGGTAAGAAAGGACGTGGAAAAACGACACATTTAAGAAGACTAGCTCAATTAATGCCAGAGGCTTTTTATTTCAATCCTGATAGGCAGTCTACGGAAGAAATTGATATTGATTACCCGATTATTCTAATAGATAGTTTTCATAAATTGCCGCTACTGAAGCGTCAAGACATAATGAAAAAACATCGTGGTGTGATTGTTCATACGGACCATGTCAGCCGCTTTGCTGAATATTTTTTCTGTGGGAAGAAATGGAAAAAATATTTATTTAAAGGTCTGAATGCCAGTGTCTTAAAGTCTGTAATTCTTGGAAGACTAAGAGTCGTGTTGCAAGACGAAGATAAGAATATTCTGCTTGATGAGTCGCAAATTGAACTTTTATTGAATACTTTTGGAGATGACTTTAGAGGAATCTTGAATTATTTGTATAGGTCATATCGAGATTATAACACTTTCATTTCTCAAAAAAAACTCGTTCCCCGTTAAATCGTCCCGTTGTACGGGACAAGTAGTGACAGGAAAAAAATAAAAAGTTAAAATCAAATAACTACTCTTAGCTTTTTATTTTTTTTATGTCACTTTCATACGATTTGGCGGAGAACCCAAAATATAAACATGAGAAACCAATTTATTCTTATAAGTGTCCAGTATGATAAAATACCTTCGGACTATGATTTAAATGAAGAAGTGACTGGAGTGCTACGTGTCAAAGTAGACAAAAAAGTATCACTTAAATATCTTAAAATCAATCTCGTTTTTGAATTGCGTGGACAAGCATCTCCTGTTTCTATGCCAAGTAAAGAGATTGTATTGGTCAATAATGGAACGTGGGATGTTGGAGAGACTTATAAATATCCATTTGAGTTTGCCGGAGGATTGACGCCTAGTTATAAAGGATATAACTTGCAAACGCTTTGGTATGTGCATGCAACTTACTTGCTCACGGAAGAATCCCAAAAGGCGACGGGCACCTATAAGTTTTACAAAAAGATATTTTCTTCACGTATGGTGGAGTCTTATAAAAGTACAATCAATATTCAGAATGTATCAAAAAAGCTTCAAGTAGAAACCAATTCAGTCAATATTGGTGGCGGAAATTATTTTTGGGTAATCTCATTTGTCGTCTTATTTTTTTGCTATTTAGCTCATCAAAGTGGTAATCTGGAAGGCTGGGGATATCTGATACCTGCTATTACTGCTATTATTAGCTTCTTTTCTTTTGGACTTTTCTTGCGAGATTATTATTACTTTAGTGATATGAAAATTCGTTTTTTGAAAGAAAAGCCAGAGTATATTCAAGCTGAAATCCTTTTAAATGGAAGAACAAACCGATTGAATAATGTGAAAATTGGTTATAAAATAGTCGAAAAAGTATTAGATGATAGAGGAACATCAACGGTGACTCTGACAAATGACAACTACAAATATTTACATCAAGGACCACTAAAAGGACATAATGGAGTTATCGCGGTAGATTTACCATTGCCAAAACATACTGAATTTCCAGCGAGTTTCTCTTACGGAAAACACGAAATTAATTGGATTATCTTTTTGAAAACACCTGGTGTTTTTTCGAGATTTTTGAAAGAAATCCCAATTAGGGTAATTTATAAATAGAGTCTTTTTTAGGTGAGAGGTGAGAGGTGAAGTTAGCTTAAGTTCAAACCCTCACCTTTCTCCTGACGCCTCTCACCTTTTTTACCTATTGCTCGATAAATTATTGCACTCATAGTTTTTACCATGGTGTCTTTTTAAAAAAATCAAGTCAAAAAATAATATGAAAGTAAACGCATACGCAGCCTTTGAAAAAGGTGGAGAATTTAAAGAATATGAATACGAATTAGGGAAATTGAAACCTGATGAAGTAGATGTTGAAGTGCTATATTGTGGGATTTGTCATAGTGATTTGAGTATGTTGGACAATGATTGGCGAGCGACGAGCTATCCTTTTGTCCCTGGTCATGAGGTCGTTGGTAGAGTAATTGCCCTCGGTGACCAAGTTTCACATTTGTCTATCGGTCAAACGGTAGGAGTGGGCTGGACGGCAACATCTTGTATGACTTGTGATGAATGTATGACTGGAAATCACAACCTCTGCGACGGAGCGAAAGCGACTATTATGGGGAGACACGGTGGCTTTGCTGATAAAATGCGTGCACAGTCCGCTTGGGTTATACCAATACCAGAAGGTGTAGACTTAGCAGCAGCAGGACCGCTGTTTTGCGGCGGAGTGACGGTTTTTAATCCGATTATTCAAAATAATATCAGTCCACTATCAAGTGTTGGAGTTGTTGGCATTGGAGGATTGGGACACATGGCCTTGTCATTTTTGAAAGCTTGGGGATGTGAGGTAACTGCATTTTCTACGAGTCCTGATAAAGAGGAAGAAGCACGTAAACTAGGTGCACACAATTTTGTAGCGACGCATGATAAGGACGCATTAAAGAAATTAGGGGGTCAGTTTGATATGATTTTGGACACTGTAAATGTTGAATTGGATTGGAATGCCTACATAAAAACCTTGAAGTCTAAAGGAACATTGCACATTGTAGGCGTCGCAAATAAGGTAGAAGCAAGAGTTGGTCTGTTAATGGGAAAACAGCGTTCTATTTCCGCAAGTCCAACAGGAAGCCCTCACACTATCAAAGAAATGTTGAAGTTTACAGCAAGACACGACATCAAACCAATGGTCGAAATGTATAAAATGTCAGATGTAAACGAAGGTATCGAGAGATTGAGAAATGGGAAACCGAGATATCGGGTCGTTTTGGAGCGATAAATAAAATAGGAGAGGGATAAAGCGCGTGTTTTATCCCTTTTCTATTGGTAGAATATCTAATTGGAAGAAACCATCATTTTGCTCTTACTTATCTTGAAAGTCCCTCCAATAGAATACCAATTTATCACCTAATTTGTCATCGTAAAACTTGTTCCGTTCATCGAAAAAAAGCAAAATACCTCTTTTATCTTCTTACATTCGTTGCATCTTTTACAACCAAAAATAACAACGATGAAAATAACTTTTAAAACTTTTCTACTCACAGCTTTTGCCCTTTTTCTCTTTAACAGTTTTTCTTACGCACAAACTAAAATAGAGCGCATCGAAGAATTAGTCAATAAATACGGTGAATACAATAAGTTTAATGGTTCATATCTAGTAGCACAAGACGGTAAAGTCCTAGCCAAAGGTGGTGTCGGTGCGGCAAATATGGAGTGGAATATCCCCAATGCTGCGGATACCAAACATCGTATCGGTTCGATTACAAAGCAATTTACGGGTATGCTGATAATGCAATTGGTACAGGAAGGTAAAATGAAAACGGACGCAGTTGTCACCGAGTACCTACCTGATTACCCGAAAGAAACGGGAGATATCATTACTATACATCAGCTTTTGACGCATACTTCTGGAATTCCAAATTACACGAACGACCCAGACTTTTTTGCCAAACAGAGTCGAAATGACTTTGCGCCTGTGGATTTTGTACCACTTTTTTCAAAAAAAGCATTAGATTTTTCTCCTGGTGAAAGATTCAGTTATAGTAATTCGGGCTATTTTTTATTGGGTGTCATCATTGAAAAAGTGACGGGTATGTCTTATGAAAAAGCTTTGCAAACTAAGATATTGGAGCCACTAGGTATGAAAAATTCGGGCTATGATAATCATGGAGACGTACTGACAAAGCGAGCTACGGGCTATGAAAAAACGGATGACGGTTACCAAAATTCTAGCTATCTAAGTATGACATTACCCTATGCTGCGGGTTCAATGTATGCCACAGCAGAAGATTTGTTTCTTTGGGACAGAGCCTTAGCAGCAGGTAAGTTACTCAATGAAAAATCTCAAAAAGTATATTTTGCCCCGCATGTCGAAGCTGGTGGCATGCACTATGCCTATGGTTGGATGGTTGGTGAGATGCCAGTAGGTAATACTAAAAAAATGTTAGCAGCCATTACGCATAGCGGCGGTATCAATGGCTTTAATAGTAATATTGCACGCTATCCGCACAATCAGTCCGTCATCATTTTACTTAACAATACAGGCGGTGCGCCTTTGCAAAAAATGACAGAGCAGATTAGTGGGATTTTAGAAGGTAAAACTTATGATTTACCCAAAGCTTCAATTGCTGATGCGATGAAAAAGGCAATGCAAAACGGAACGAAAGCAGATGGTTTGGCAGTTTATGAAAAACTGAAAAATGATGATGCTTACGAACTAGATGAGGACGATATAAATGCTGCGGGTTATACTTTTTTACGAGAAGGTAAGTTCGATAATGCTTTGACTTTATTTGAAATCAACGTTAAAAAATTTCCAGAGTCATCAAATGTCTATGACAGCTATGCGGAGGCACACAAAGAAAATGGAAATTTTGCAGAAGCGGAGAAAAATTATCGTAAAGCCTTTGCCATGAATCCAGCTAATCTAAACGCGGTGGAAATGATTAAGGAAATGGGGGGAGATACGTCTGATATGGTCAAAGAGATTACTGTTGACGAAAAGATATTGCAGAGCTATGTTGGTAAATATGAACTGCATCCCAGTTTTATTTTGACCGTAACCAAAGAAGGAAAGCAGATGAAAGTTCAGGCAACAGGACAACCTGCTTTTGATATTTTTCCAAAGTCTGATACTGAATTTTATCTGACAGCAGTCGAAGCCCAATTAGTGTTTAACGTTAAGAAAGGTATTGTCAAGAGTGTGACTTTGCTGCAAGGAGGACGTGAACAGGAAGGGAAGAAGTTGTAAAACATACAATTTTGGGTTCTTTATGATTTTGATTGGTAAATCGCAGAACGGTACTCAAAAGATGACTCAAAGTTGAATGTCGCCGAAGTATCGGGACAAGCTGTCAACTTAAGAAGCATCTTGTTAAAATGCACAATAATAGTATGCAAAGAGCGCATGATAGAAACGCGGATGATACGGATTTAACGGATTTACGCGGGTTTTTAAAGAGTACTAAATAAAATCCGCGTCCTATCCGTGTTTTTCCGTGTTCATCCGTGTTCCTATCAAGTCATACTGGAAGTCTATTTCCACTAAGTTGACGACATTCGACTCACGTGTCCGCATGGAAAGTCACCATTTGAGTAACTAATGCTAAACTTTACTAGATGATTTCATAAAGAACCCAATTTTCAAGATAGAGGCAGTGCTACTTAATTTAAGCTAAACTAGATAAATCTTTCACTCCTAACTGCACCATATTATTCTTCAAATCATCCATTAGTAATTCTGCTACATGGTCGCCACCATAATCACCTAAGGCAGCCACACCATAAATAAAAGCCCTTCCAAGTAAGACAAACTCTGCCCCCAAAGACAAGGCGCGCATCATATCCAAACCAGTGCGGACGCCGCTATCAAATAAAATAGCTGTTTTACCTTTGGCTACCTTTACGATTTCAGGAAGCGCATCAATAGACGCTAGTGCACCGTCAAATTGCCTACCACCATGATTAGAAACAACAATCCCGTCTAAACCAATCTCGATAGCTTTTTCTGCATCTTTCGGATG
>CALDUB010000285.1 GCA_937923465.1 uncultured Saprospiraceae bacterium | reverse complement strand
TAATCTTGTGACATTTGAATAAAAGTAGAAATTATAGTGTCTCCTGGATTAAAACTATAGTTTGTCCCGAATACCGAAATCTCACTTTCTAACAACTCATCATCCACCACAAAATCTTGTTCGATTATAGCCTCTGTGCCAGTGGCTAAGATGAAACGATAAAAATTTGCGACATCTACATCATCTGTCGTGTAAGTCAATACCCGTGCCGCCGTATCTACATCCGTAAAAGGCTCAAATTGAATAACTAAACTATCAATCGGCGTCAAAGGCATAATCTTAGTTTTACTCGTAATGAGTTCTCCGTCTGCTGTCTTAATTTCTAATGAAAATTCAGATTCAAAATCTTCTGGAACAATCTCATTGGAAGAATAATTGAATAGCTTTCCCGTAAAGAAATTGAAAGTAAACTCATTTGCCAAAGTCACAGTTTCGTTACCGTATTTGATATTGATTTCTGCACCTTCTTCTAATAAGTTTGTTAAAAAACTCTCATCTAAATCACCAAAAGAGCTAAAGAAACCATCACTTTTTGTGAGTAGCAATGCGAATGGCTGACCAGGTTCTAAGTAACATTCTACGACAGTTTGACGCTCGTACTCTGGCAATTCTAATTCGATTTCTTTCTCCAAATTACAAGAAGCAAATACGACAGCAATAAGCAAAAGAAGATATATATTTATTGATTTCATTTTTATTAATTTTAGGGGAGAGGTGTCAGGAGAGGTGAGAGCGGGTACTCGTCGTACTTAACTCTCACCTCTCTCCTCGCCCCTCGCGCCTCTCTTTAAAATTTAAAATTAAAAGTCGCCGAAGGCAAAACAGGAAACAAAGAAACTTGCTTCGCTGCAACGCGCTCTGGAATTTGAAACGAAACACCTCCTGTCTCCACTTCTCTAAATTCTGGCTCTAAGAAAACAAAAAATGCATTTCGACGGTCGTATGCATTAAACGCACTCAATGTCAAATCACTCTCCCCCCATTTTGGAAAGAACTTAATAATAAAGCTCAAATCCAACCTGTGAAACGGCGCCAAACGCACATTATTTCTATCGCCATAGACAGGAACAACTGCCTGAAATTCTGTACCACCAACATCTTGCAATACAGTACGTCCCGACGGCAACCAAATCAAATCGCCTGAACCAAATACCCAAGAAGCAGACGCCGATAGACGTTTGTTGATTTCATACATAGCGACTACCGAAATATCGTGACGACGGTCATAACGCGGAGAAAAATAAGCGGTTCCTTGCCCGAAAGTTTCGTTCGGGTCAACCGTTTGGAAATCACCTAATCGCGTCAAGGCTAAAGTATATCCAATCCAACCCGTTAAATCTCCTTCTTTCTTTTCAATCCCTAATTCCATCCCGTATGCAAAGCCTTTTCCGATAGCGAAATCCCCTTCTAAGTCTGCATTTGCAAATAGATTGGCGTAATCTACGAAGTCAACTTGGTTACGTAACCTTTTGTAGTAATACTCATTTGTCAAGAAGAATTTCTTGCCCAAAAGCAAAGAAAATCCAGCAGCAACTTGGTCACTCTGTTGCGGCTTAATGGTTTCTGTAGAAGGATACCAAACGTCTGTTGGCAATGCAAAACCAGAAGAACTCACTAAGTGCAAGTATTGGTTCATACGTGCATAACTTGCCTTGATAGATAGTTTTTCGGTTGCTCTAAAAACAGAAGCAACACGCGGCTCTATATTAACATAACTTGCGCCGTCATTAAAGAAAGAAGAGAGGCGTAAACCGCCATTTATCGTCAATCTTTTATTTGGAGAATATTCATCAGAGATATAAATTGCAGCCTCTGTTCCATCGTAATCTTGTCCCGCTTCAAAAGATACTTCACCGTCATCACTGCCTGCTTTCAAACGTCCTACTTCAAATTGGTGATAAGTCACAGCGCCACCAAATTTTAGAGTATGCTTATTATCTAGACTATAATAGAAATCTTGTTTTATCGTCATATCTCGAATACTCGACCCGATATCAAAGGAAAACCCTGTGACTTCATTGCTAATATTGTACTTGTAATCAGAAAATGTAGCTGTTGTATTCGCAAATAATCTTGGATTGTACACGTGATTCCAACGCGCTGTTCCTGTCGCATTTCCCCAATTAAAAGAAAAATTAAAAAGGTCGCTATTAAAACCAAACTGGTCGCGCCCGAAATATCCACTCAAGTAGATACGGTCTTTGTCGCTAAGCGTATAGTTCAATTTTGTATTGAGGTCATAAAAACTATAGTCAGGAATTAGATTTGCATCTGGATTGTCCGCATTACTTTTATTAATTGCTCTAGTGAAAATATCTACATAAGTACGACGCCCCGAAACCATAAAAGAAGCTTTATCTTTCACGATTGGTCCTTCTAATGTCAAGCGAGAGGAAATTAACCCTAAACCACCAGAACCCGAAAATTTCTTATTGTTTCCCTCTTTCAATTTGACATCAATCACAGAAGACAAACGACCTCCATATTCAGCTGGAAAACCACCTTTATACAGTTTTAAGTCTTTAACTGCATCCGTATTAAATGTACTGAAAAAGCCAAAAAGGTGATTTGGATTATAGACAATGGCTTCATCTAATTCAATCAAATTTTGGTCACTCCCTCCACCACGCACAAACAAACCTGTAGAACCTTCTGAACCAGAAGGAATTCCTGGTTTCAATTGAATAGTTCTCAAGATGTCGCTTTCGCCCAAAAGCGCAGGTAACATCTTCGCTTCACGCGTAGTTACCGTTTCTACACTCATTTCGGTAGAGTTCAATTGTTCTCCAAATGAATTGGCTTTGACGACAACTTCTTCCAAGTTAACCCCTGTACCGAGCGAAATATTTAACGTTATGTCTTTGTCAGGAACGATATTTTTTTCTTGTGTTTGGAAACCAATGTAACTAAATTGTACCATTGTTTCTACACTACCTTGTGGTATAGAAAGAGAGTAGAAACCATACTCATTCGTTACTGTTCCTTCACCCGACTGAGTGACTAAAACGGTGGCGCCAATGAGCGTTTCCCCCGTTTCCTCATCAGCGACCGTACCGCTAATTGTAATTTTTTCGGTTTGAGCATTTAATCCCGTTAGGAACAACAAACCGACAAAAAGTAATGTGATTTTTCTAATCATTTTTAGGTCTTTTCTTTCTTTGAGAAATTGCGAAAACTGTGATGTGAGCATTTTATCTAGAAGCCGCAAAAGTATCTGATTTAACAGCACATCTACAACGTTTTTCTTTCAACAGTAGTTTTAATTCGATGAAATAACTTTATTCTTTGTCGTAGTTGCATGGTTTTCTTTCAAATCGGCAAAATATTTCGTAAACTTGTATCTAGTTTCCGATATATTTAAAATATGTGGGAAACGATGAGAAAACTAACTAAGATAAAAAAAGACCAACTATGCTTTCCGAACTAATCGAACAAGTGGGTTCCTTTACCTTCTCTGGAAGAATGATGCTACTAGGCGTCATCACTGTATTTATGCCTTTGAGTGCCATGACCTTTTTCTTTTACAGTTTAGATAAAAAGGAAAAAGATTTTGGGAAAGCACTCCGCGATATGGGTATCCAAAGTAGCCGGAAAGTTCGTGATACTTACCGTGCAGGACATTATTTGCTTCCCCTTTTCTTCGTAACATTTATCTGTTTCCTTGCGATGTTCTTCATTCTTTTTGCTGAGAATTTTTTGGCAGTTAATGGCGATAGTTTGCTATTAACTGGTGCTGATTTTGGTATGGGAGATAATCAATTTTTAATGCGCCAAAGTGCTGTTGCCATTGGTTTTGCATTCTTAGGTGGTTTTATCTGGTCAGCTACAAACATTGTGCGTCGCTTGATAGAATACGATTTATCCCCAAATGTTTACTACACCGCAGGAATTCGTATTATTTTAGCGGCAACAGTCTCGGTGACTTTGTCCTTTTTGTTGCCTGACTTGACTGAAAATGCTTTACCAGCCATTTCATTGCTAGCAGGGATGTTTCCAGAGCGTGTATTAAATTGGTTTATCGATAAGTACAAAAACTTCATTGATGGCGACCGCATCTTGGATAGACAAATGGCGATTGAAAATATCGAAGGTATTAGTGTGTCTCACAAAGAAAGATTACGCGAAATTGGTATTGACAATGCACAAAACTTAGCAGAGACGAGTTTCTTGCAATTGCTCATCAAGACACCATTTGAGACGCGTCAATTGTTAGATTGGATTGGTCAAGCGAAATTAGTCATTTATGCAAAAAGCAATACAGAAGCTTTGCGTGATATCGGAATCCGTTCTGTCTTCGATTTTTTCAAAGGAGACAAAGACAAGGCAATTCTACAGGACATTGCAGAGAGCCGTGGTATTGACCCAGCGATGATGGGCTTGATTTACGAGCATATTGTTAATGACGAAGGGATTATTGCGTTGTATAATTTTCAACGTAAGATGAATTTGCCTGACGGGAATTAAAATTCAAGAAGTCAGGAATTAGATTCCTAATAAGAAAAGCCTTGTTGCAATAATATGCAACAAGGCTTTTTTACTTCCAAGTGCCAACGGTACGACAGCCTTTAGCCTTGTACGTAAGTGCAAGGATACCTACATAGAAACAATTTAACAAAATTCATATTTGATATTTTAAAAAATAATCATGCAATAAATACCAACTTATCGGTACATATCTAAAATGCAAAAGCCATAATTTTGTATTTAGAAAATATGAATAAGTATTTTACTTTAAACCTATTCATTTTTTGCCTTCCTATTTTTCCTTGAAAATAATTAAACAAGCAAGTTCCACGAGTGAGAAAATGCGTTCGATGAAGAGTTTTGCGTCAGCAGAATTCTTCATCGAAAACGCGCTGTTTTCACTACCTTTTCCTTTTTCCTGTCAAAAAAATCAATAGCAATGTATTCGCTACACGTGAATGCGGCCTTCCTTATTTCCTGTTTTTAAAATAACTTTTGGATTGGTAAAGCATTCCTAAAATATGTATTTGACAATACTTATAGCTTCGGTACGAACTAAATCTCTAAACATTTACCGATTTCTTTTTTTGTCAAAAGCAAATTTTAGAGTACGCACTTTACCAGCCTTTACTATAGGATAACCGAGTTTACTTTAACGAAAATTACACAATCTAATGACACGAGTGGCCCACCTTCTAACGGCCGTCCTCTGCTTTTGTACCTTAGTACTTTCTGCCCAGACATCATGGACAGGAACAACAGATAACGATTGGAGTACGGCGAGCAACTGGTCTAATGGCATTCCTGCAGCAGGAAATGACGCAACTATTCCCCTTGCCAGCACGCCAACCTTAACCTTGATAGCCAATACTGTTCTCAATTATTCTGTGAATAATGAAGGAACTGTAGTTATTGACTTGGCAGGTTTCAATCTTAATAATAATGGACTGCTAGTAAATGGCGGTAGCGTCATTGTAAATGGCAGTGGTACTCTTGCTAATCTTAGTACCATTACCAACAATGGTGATTTCATTACCAATTCTATTTTTACCAACTCCTTTTCAGGTACTTTGGTAAACATGGGAACCATGAATCTCAATTCAACAGTTATCAACTTCTCTGATTTTGAGAATTTAGCAGACCTGACTTTGAATGGAGATTTAGATAATGGTGGTACTCTCAACAATCGTCCTACAGGAACATTAGTTAATAATGCTAACTTGGACAACCTCGGAGGTTTTGTCATTAACAACGAAGGAACAATAATCAATGCGCTCAATTGGAGTAATTTTGGAGAACTAAACAATAGCGATACGCTGCAAAACCAGAGTATCTTTTTGAACGATGGAGGTGGTGTTTTAAATAACTTACCTACAGGAGTTGTACTAAACGAAAACCGTCTTACCAATCAAAGTACAATTAACAACGAAGGAAATTTTGAGAATACCTCTTGTAATACATTTGTCGGTCAAGACGGAAGTAATGCGGTTAATGTAGGACCAGGTGCCTCGTTTACAAATAGTGGTATCTTATATCAACTTGGAACAGCTGCCGTAAATACTACAAATGGGACAGGTGTTGTTCTTACTGAAGCAAGCGAACTTGCTGCACCTAATATGATTTGTTTTCCAAATATAACTGTAGATTTAGATGCCTCAGGAACATATGACTTGACGCTAAATGAAGTGGATAATGGGAGCACCGTTGGCTATTGCAGCACAGCGAGCCGCATTCTATCACAATCAAATTTTACCTGCGAAAATATAGGTGACAATACTGTCACTCTTACGATAACGGACGGATTAGGGACATCCAATACTTGCCAAACTATTGTAAACGTCAGAGATAATACTCCTCCGACGCTCTCTTGTCCGTCCGACCTTATTATTGATTTAAATCCTGGAGACTGTAATGAAATTATTACTTATGATATCACAAGTGATGACAATTGCGCCTTTACTTTGGTGCAAACAGATGACAGTGGATTTACTTCAGGCGACGTTTTTCCTGCTGGAACAACGGAGCAGACTTATAAAGCTCAAGACAGTAATTTTGCCGTGACTTGTACTTTCAATGTAACTGTAAATGGATTGCCAAGTGGTCAAGTCTTGTCTTGTAACAATCAACTGAATGTTTCTTTAGATGAAAACTGTCACTACACTTTTACGCCAAATGCTTTATTGACAGGTTCAGAAGTATGCGATGGTATTTATGCCATCGAAATCAATGGTGTTCCTCAAACTGATATCGACGAAACTTACATCGGACAGAACTTAATGGTCAGTGTCATTCTTTTAGAAACTGGAAATTCTTGTTGGGGAAATGCTTTAATTGAAGACAAACTTGCTCCAATAATTAGTGACTGCGATGACTTCGCTTCTAACTGTTTAGAAAATACAGACCCTATATCGGAAGGCGGTGTGGTTCCTGAACCAACATTTGAAGACTGTTCTGAATATTACAGCTTTTATATAGATGAGGTGATAGAAGGAACTTGTAGCGATACTTATTCTCGTATCATTAACCGTACTTGGACGGCAACTGATATTTTTGGACGTGCCAGTACTTGTGTTCAAGTTATTACGGTAGAACGTCTTACTCCAAGTAACAGCACTCCTGAATGTCCTGCTGACTTTATCATGGAATGCACGGCTGGACAAGAAACAGATATTTCGCCAGAAAACACAGGCTACCCTACTTTGATTTTCAATAGTACGACTTATACTCTAGACTCGAACAGTGGCAGCGCTTGTGATATTGCAGTTTCTTACACGGATAGTGACTTGGACATGTGTAATGGCGCAAGAAAAATCATGCGTGCTTGGTCTATCTATGATTGGTGTCAACCTCTTGTTGTAGGTACAAATCCTTTTACGTGCACTCAGGTTATTGAAATCACAGATAATACAGCACCTGTCATCATTACGCCTGCTGACTTTACGGTAAGTGTAGGAGATGATTGTTTAGCTGTCTTTGAAATTCCACCAGCAGATTA
>CALDUB010000284.1 GCA_937923465.1 uncultured Saprospiraceae bacterium | reverse complement strand
ATGAGAAACAGTGACATCAGAAAAAATAAAATCCTGATAAGAAGGGGCGGATATTGATACATATTGACAGATTTTCTCCAAATGTATCAAAAATGCACAAAAAAAGGCAATACAAATGAATGTATTGCCTCTTTTTTGTCTTTTAATCCTTAAAAAACTTGCTTGATTGAAACCTGACAATGCCGCGTCTCTACCTTTAACGTTTGCGTCTGCGTGACAAACGGCTTCTACGGCTTCCGCCACCAGCACGTGCAGGTGCACCACCAGGTCCGCCACCTTTTGTCATATTGTGCATCATTTTACGCATTTGGTCGAACTGCTTGATAAACATGTTCACTTCTTCCAAAGTACGTCCACATCCACGTGCAATACGCTTCTTACGGCTCATATTCAATACCTCAGGATTTCCACGTTCGTGTGGAGTCATGGAGTAAATGATACTTTCTACTTTACCAAAAGCGCTATCGTCGATATCTAGATTTTTCGTTAATTTCGAAATACCCGGTATCATGTTCATCAAAGATTTGATATCACCCATACGCTTGATTTGCGCCAATTGTGATAAGAAATCATTAAAATCGAACTTGTTTTTCTTGATTTTCTTTTCAAGACGTTTTGCTTCCTCTTCGTCAAATTGTTCCTGTGCTTTCTCCACAAAAGAAACAATATCACCCATACCTAAGATACGCTGTGCCATCCGTTCTGGATAGAAAACGTCTAAGGTCTCCATTGTCTCACCTGTACTGACGAACTTAATCGGCTTACCTACAGTATATTTAATCGAGAGAGCCGCACCACCGCGCGTATCACCGTCTAATTTTGTCAAGACAACACCGTCAAAATTGATTTGCTCGTTGAACGCCTTTGCAGTATTTACCGCATCTTGTCCAGTCATCGCATCTACCACGAAAAGCGTCTCGTTTGGTGTTAGACTTTCCTTCAAAGAGGAAATTTCCTTCATCATCGACTCATCGACAGCCAAACGACCAGCTGTATCCACGATAACTACATCGTGATTGTGTTGCTTTGCGTAAGCAATCGCAGAAGCCGCAATATCAACAGGATTTTTATTTTCCTCGTCTTTATAAATAGACACGCCAATTTGCTCAGACAACACTGTCAACTGATTAATCGCCGCAGGACGATAAACATCACCCGCCACTAAAAGCGGACGCATCCGTTTTTTAGTCTTTAGGTAATTTGCCAACTTAGCAGAGAATGTCGTCTTACCCGAACCTTGCAGTCCTGCAATCAAAACAACCGCTGGTTTGCCTTTCACATTGATACCAACGCTCTGACCACCCATTAACTCAACCAACTCATCATTGACGATTTTGGTCATCAACTCCCCTGGCTTTACAGCTTTTAATAAGTTAGCTGTACCGAGCGCTTTCTCTTTTATGGTATCTGTAAATTCCTTTGCGATTTTATAATTCACATCGGCAGCGACCAAAGCCCGGCGGATTTCCTTTATGGAAGTTGCTACGTTTAGTTCCGTAATTTTGCCATCTCCAGTTAAGGATTTAAAGGCACCGTCTAATCTTTCCTGTAAACTTTCAAACATTTCTTTATTGGTTATTGAGTTATTGGGTACTGGTTATTTTGTTATTGGTTATAAACTATTCGTTATTCGTTGATGCGTCTGCAAAAAATAAATAACAATAATTTAGTAACAAATATTCTAATAACTAAATCGCCAACAACAATAATTCAAGTCTTGTAACAAGTGAAACTCTTCAAATACCATACTTGTTTCGCAAATTCGGCGCAAATATAAGAAAATGTGGGTCAGAATGGAAGACAAGCTGCTTAAAAATGAATTTCTAAAAAAATAGTCTTAATGAACATCTAAAATTCATTGTTTTTACAAAATTTCAAACTTATTCGTTACTTTTGCGCAATAAGAAGTCAAAAGACTTGTTCGCAGATAACTAATGAATATATGAAAATATAGTTTTCTAGTATTTTCCTTCTCTTTATCTGTAAAAATAAGTTTAAAACTATCAACAAACTTAAATATCAAGTTTGTTGTAACAAATCTTCCCACTTACGATTTAAGATAATTATGAAGTATTCAGTTGATAAAAATGACCGCTATTGCGTATTCTCTTTACAGGAAGATAACCTGAACTCTGTTCTTGCACCTGATTTAAAATCAGAATTCATCGTACTATCGAATGAAGGTGTGCCTAACATGATTTTGGATTTAGGTAATGTAAAATTTGTGGACTCTTCTGGATTGTCCTCCATCTTGACCGCTAACCGTTTATGGAAAAGCGCAGGTGGCTCTTTTGTTATGACAGGTATCAATCATTCTGCTGTCAAAAAACTAATCGAAATCTCTCGTTTAGAAACAGTTTTGTCTATCGTGCCTACGGTCGAAGAATCTGTTGATTTTGTGATGATGGAAGAATTGCAACGTGAGTTGCAAGGAGACGACAGCTCTGATAAAGAATAAATTTATTTCTTTTTAGAAAAGAGTAAAACGGTTTCGTTGGATGTGATGTCTGGCGAAACCGTTTTTTATAAATTTATAAATTATGCTACCTCCAAATTTTTCACAGGCAATAACACCTCAAAAGCAGTTCCTTCTCCTCTCCTACTATCTGCCTTAATGACTCCTTTATTCAGTTTCACTAATTCATTAACCAAATGTAGTCCAAGCCCTGTTCCTTTTTCACCACCAGTTCCTTTTTGGCTTTTGTCTTTCTGCAAAAGGAAAATATCCCGCATCTGCTCCTCTGACATACCGACTCCTGTATCGCTTACCAAAATCTTAACTCCCTCAGCTTCACTCACGGCACCTAACTCGACAAGTCCACCAACTGGAGTATATTTCAGGGCATTATCTACTAAATTCATCAGGATAGTCAATAATGCGTTAGGGTCTACGAACACGCGCATTCCTTTGGGTATTTTGTTCAGCAATCCAATATTTTTGTCTCTGGCTACTTTTTCAAAAATGAGAATAATCTCCTCCGCTTTTTCAGATAAATTTACCTCTTTTGGATTGTAAGGCATGACATCGCGTTGCATTAAAGCCCAATTAAGTAAGTTATCTGTCAGCTTTTGGAGCGTAAAACCGTCCTTTTCTATTTCTGCGCCCAATTGCTGTAACGTCGAGTAATCTTCTTTTTTGACTAAGTAATTGATTGTTTCTGAAATGCCATTGAAAGCTACTACGGGCTTGCGGAGGTCATGTCCGATGATAGCAAAGATGCGGTCTTTCATCTGGTTGACTTGTTCTAGTTGGCTGTTAGATGCCTCTAACTCGTTCGTACGTTCAGCTACTTTCTTTTCGAGAATAACGTTTTGATTTTCTAAAATCTTTCTATTTTCTTCTGCTTTGGCGAGGGCATCTTTTTTGAAAAAATTATACTTAAATCCAAGTACATTAGACATCAAAATCACTTTGAGTGAATAAAGTATCTGACTAAGGTTTAGTGTAATAAAACTTCCAGATAGCAAGCCATTAGTTGCAGCCGTGGTGATTGGTGCAAAAATAATTGCAAAACCCCAGGCAAAAATAAAATAAGGCGCAATTTTGTTTCCTCGATACCAGACGTATGCTGCTATCAAAAGTTCGGAAAATCCTAATAGTGTACCTTGGAAATATAAAAAGATATTAGCAGTAAGGTATTCCGAAAATAAGACAGCATACACCAGCAATCCACATGAAAAAGCAGTGTGTAACCAAAGATAAACTGATAGAAAGCGAGAATAGGTTTTTACCTCTAAGAAATAATTGGTAAAAACAGAAGATGAAATTAATAATAGCGCGAAAGGTATCGAGGTTCCTCCATTCATATAGGGAGCTTCGGGCCACAATATTTCAAAACCAATACCTCTAATTCTTAAAAGAATCAGTGCCAAACAAAAAACGTATACAAGATACCAAAAAGAACTTTTGTCCCGAATACTGATGAAAAGAAATAAGTTATAAAAAAACAGCCCGACCAATATTCCTACTAAAAAACCATTAAGCAGGTCAGTATGGTGAAGTGTTTCTATCAATATTTCTCTTCCCATGATGGACATCGGAAAATAGAAGTCGGTCATAGTGTTTGTTTCCAAGATGACCTTAGCAGGATGCAAGCCTAAATCAAAAGAAAACTGACTCGTAGCAAAACTTCTAGTCGCATAAGGTGTGTAACCACCTGTAGTAATTGTATTAATTTTTCCTTTTTCATCAATGACATAAGCATTCAAATAGTTTATCAAAGGATTTTTCACCAAAAGCGTCAACTTCTCATCTGTTCTATTTTCTATGTCAAAAACTACCCAAAATTTAGATTTTGAACGCACGAAGTTTAAACTAGTTGAGGATGTGGTCGTGAATTCGGAAGTGTCTAAGGCAAGAATTTGTTCGTAGGTGAAAATAGAGGCTGTATCTTCAAAGTATCGGACGTGCTGAGTAGGATTTGTCGCAGCAGACAGGTCATCGTGAATAACTTTTGCGGCATTGGCTTTTGAGACACTGCCAAGTATTCCAATTATTATAATTAGATAAAGTAGTAACTGTTTAGACATTATATTTCAGGATTGGTTGGTGTCAAATTAAAACTTATATTCCAAACTTACAAATATTCTTCTCGGCAAAAGCGGATTACCCGCTATGTGCTTAAAGTTACCTTGATAATTTTGCTTCTGAGCAACGTAAAGCGTGGGAACTGCTGCGTTTCGAACATTGGTCGCACTGGCAGCAGAGGTGTCATTTAGCAAATTAGTGGAGCCGACAGACAATGTAAAGTTTTTCAAAACCTTGTAGTAAGCATTCGCATTTAAGACACTTCTTGCTGGATATTTGACCGTGTTGTAAGGGTCTGCCCAACGCGCTGAAATCAAATTATTATTGATATTAATGCCAAACTTATCAGAAGAATAACCCAACGTTAAGTTCCAAATAAGGGGCGGAATATCCGTCAAACCATTCCCTTCAAAATTAATTATTTCTCTGACATTAAGTGTATCGTTCTCTGGGTCTTGATAAACAATAGTTTGAGAAAAATCTGAGTACCAAGTCGTTTGTGCCGTGAGAGAAGTACGCAAAAATAGCCCTTTTATTGACTGCGGCGTCCACACAAAATTTAACTCTAGACCTCGAATATGATTGTCACCTACTTTAATCTCAATCGCCTCACTTCCGTCGTAATCATACAAACGTCTGTTCGTTATGTCTGAACTAAAAAGTGCACCATCAAAACTCCAATCATCTTTGGTGTGCCGATAACCGATTTCAAAACTTCTAACGATTTCGTTCTCATTTATCCTCGGTTTATCAAAAGTACCTGGCTCAGGTCCTGCACGAAGAGGAATGTAACTGTCATAATCAGGTGCACGATAAGAACTCGAAAAGTTACCATAAGCTGCTGAAAGTGGCGTAAATAAATGATTCATACCTGCGGTAAAACTCAATCCGTTGTGACTGAGTGTGCGTTGTAATTCTTCTTCAGTATCTTTATTTTCGAAAAGATTAAAATTGACTACATCATACCAAACGCCCAAATCTATTGTTGTTTTTCCTCCAAATTTAAGTTCATCACCCAAAAAGGCGGAAAAAGTATTCTCATCTACATAAGAATTTCGGACTGAGCGACTAAATATATTGTCTCCAAACGGGGTAATATCCATGGTTTCTACAGCGGTATTGGCATCAGAGATATCAATGGTATAAAGTGAAATATCAGTCGAAATAGAAGTATGAAACAAACTCGAATAGCCCCCGATTCGGAAGTTTTGCGTTAATTTTCCAGTCTCTATCCTTTTATTTAAACGAACATCATTGATAAAATCATAAGTATCATGTCCGCCGCCAGTAATGCCACCTCCCACTATCAAACGCGTCTGAATGTCGCCAAATGTTGCCACGTTATTTTGTCCACTGCTGGCAGCATTATTATTAGGAACATCAATAGAACTGCCGAAAAGCATGTTCTGATATCTTGATTTGGTGGTGAGGTAAAAGCCTTTTCCCAAGTCTAGATTTAAGTTAGCACCAAAGTTATATCCTTGCGAAAAAGTATTTTTAGGAAACCACTCCTCATATTCATTCGTCGCGATTTGTCCTCCAGCATAAGTAACAGGAAAAGCTTGCCCTTCATATGCATTGCCCTTTTGTAGAATAGCATCCGTCGTTTTCCAATCGCCGATTGGCTGAGATAAATCCTCAATTGCATAAGGTAATCCACGATATAAATTCACTCTCAAATCTATCAAACCTGCATAGAGTTTCAATTTACCCTTTTCACCCTTGAATAATTTGTCCACGTTTATTCGGAATTGCCCGCCCTTATCGGGGAAAGGTAAATTGCGATAGCCATCATCTGTCAGCAGAAAGCCGCCAGCATTATAACGCCACGATTTATCTTTACTCAGTGGTCCATTAATATTTGCATCCAGACGATACCAATTGTTATTTCCTACCTTTCCTTTGACTGTTCCATTGAATTTTGCAGCTCCCGTTTTGGAGATAAAATTAAATGCGCCTGCTGCCGCGCCACGTCCGTAAATAGTGGCAGTATTGCCTCTCATCACTTCTACTTTCTCGACATTCAAATCAGATTTAAATGTCGCATCCGATGACATCCCTGGGCTACCAAAATCACGAATTCCGTCATGCAACATGACAGAATAAATACCTCCAATATCAGGAAAACCTCTAATAAAAACAGAATTTCGAGCACGCCCCGCATTTGTTTGCACTAATACGCCTGGCGTGTAACGCAAAATGTCCATAGAGCTGGTTGGATTGAAACGTTCTAATTCTCTGGCGGAGAAAGACTCTATAGCTCCTGTGGCTTCTAGTTTTCTTATAGGTTTGCTGGTAGCAGAGACAAAAACTTCGTTTAGCCATTTGGCATCTTCTTGCATGACGACAGTGAGCGAGACACCTTCTTTTGGCACAACATCGACTGTTGCCAATCCGATGAAACTAAAGGTTAGAGATTGTTCTTTATCGGAGATTTGCACATTAAAAGTACCATCTGGATTGGTCAAAGTTCCAGAGCTTTCGTTTCCTTTTTCGTAAATAGATACGCCAGGAATACCTTGTCCCTCAACATCTGTAACTATACCTGAAATTTTGTGTTGTGCAAAAATTACGTTTGTAAAACAGAAAAGAAGTACAATAAGGATGAATATCCTATTTGTAAAGTCTGAAATCATTGCGTTTTTGTTTTCGTTTTGTTTGTGCTAAATTTTTCTAACCTTTTCTTCGGAGCTATTTGGAATATTTACGCTGTTTTTAATTTCTCTGTTGGTAGTAAAACTCTAAAAATTGTTCCTTTTCCTTCACGGTTTTCTGCTGCTATCTCTCCATGGTTCAACTTCACCAATTCATTGACCAAGTGTAGCCCAAGCCCCGTGCCTTTCTCCCCTCCTGTTCCCTTTTGACTCTTATCTTTTTGCAGAAGAAAAATATCTTTTAACTGCCCCTTTGGTATGCCTACACCTGTGTCTGTGACCTCCAAACGTGTGCCTTTAGTGTCTGTGACAGCATTAATCTCTACTTGACCACCGTTTGGAGTATATTTGAGTGCATTATCAACCAAGTTGATGAGAATAGTCAGCAAAGAGTTAGAGTCGACAAAAACATTCAAACCTTGTGGCACTTTATTTATCAAATCAATATTTTTATCTCTGGCTACTTTTTCAAAGATTAGCAATATCTCTTCAGCCTTGTCCGCAAGTTTGATTTCTTGTGGATTATAAGGCATGACATCACGCTGTGTTAATGCCCAATTGAGTAGATTATCCGTCAATTTTTGTAGTGCAAAACCATCTTTTTCGATTTCGCCTCCTAGCTGCTGTAGTGTGGCGTAATCCTCTTTTTTGATTAGATAGTTAATCGTTTCTGAGATACCGCTGAATGCTACTACAGGTTTGCGGAGGTCATGACCGATGATGGCGAAGATGCGGTCTTTGGTTTGATTGACTTGTTGGAGTTGGCTGTTTTTGTTTGATATTTCGGCGTTTTGGGCTGCGATTTTTTTGTTGTTTCGGCGGGCGTTAAGGAAGAAGCCTAGGGCGAGGAGGGCGAGAGCGCTGATGGTGAGGGCTACTAAGAGGTTTCTTTCGGCTTTGGCTTCTAATAATATTTCTTGCTTTTCTTGTTCGGCTGCGAGAATTTTCTTTTCCTGATTAAAGTCTGCGTTAAGATTCGCAGCAGTTAATTTTCTAATATTGGATTCATTTAAAACTCTAGCCTCTTCCTTCTTTTGTATTTCTAACCATTCTAAAGCAGTAGGATATCTTTTTAGTTCTTTGTTCGATTTGTAGAGAATTGAGGCGATTTCTGATATGACTCTCTTACTTTCATTTCTCTTGCTTATCTGATAGCTTTTTTGAGCATACTTGATAGCTTCCTTCCAATTTTCTTTTACTAAAAAGTAATTAGCTAAGCCCAAGTAAATATCTTCATCAACGGCTTCCGATTCATGCTTATTCCCTTCCAAAGCTTTGATTAAGATTTGATAAGCTTTTTCAGCTTGTCCTAATTTTATATGAGCAGTAGCAAGAGATGCTTGAAGCTCTAATTTTAATCCATTTTCTTGCACAGAATCAGCTAACGCACTAGCTTTTTCATAGTAAAAAATTGCTTCTTCATAATCCTTCTGCCCAAGAAATAAGTGTCCTGTTTCACCATTAGCAGAGATTTCTCCTCGATGAAAACTTGCTTTTTCAGACAAAACAATAGCTTCTTTAAAAGCATTTTTCGCCCCTTCTACTTCACTTAGTTCAACATAAAGAATGCCTAAGCTTATCTTTGCTTCAGCCATTTGTTTTGGTCGTTGAAGTGAATCAAAAAGAGCAATTTCTTCAAAAGCTAAAGTTATAGCTTTTTCATAATCACCTAGGGACTGGGATGCCATACCTTGAAGACCTATAACATATCCCAAAAAATCTGGAATATCAATTGTTTCGGCTATTGCTCTAGCTTCCTCTAAGTATTCGAGTGCTAAAACAGGCTTATCATCAAGTAATGAATTAGACATATTTGCTAAAACGATTGCCTTATTGAATACATATTTGTCTCCGTAAGAAGCATACATTTCTATAGCTTTTTCAGAAAACTCTTGCATCTTTGTCATCTCTCCATTTCTTGCAGCATTTTCAGCTTTTATTACATATAAATCACCTCGATAAAAGTTATCATCTATTTTTTCTACAAGATTTTCATACTTTTCAAATTCTTTTTCAAGCTGTTCTATGTCGGCAAGATATCTGGTATCTATAAAGATAGATTTTTGAACATCTGTCGCTTCTTTGAATTCCTTTATTTCTAAAAAATTCTCTAACGAAATCTTTTGATTTCTTATAGCTTCGATATAGTTAAGTTTATTAAACTGTGCAAACCCTTTGTACTTGTATGCATGGGCAATACCTCTGACACTATTCTGTAGTTGAGCATATTCTAAAAATTCATCTGCGTAAACCTCCAAGTCTGGATGATATTCTGAGTTTATCTCATACAAAAAATGGATAAATGCTGCTATTTTTAAAGAATCCTCAGATGTCTTCTGAACTATCTGATAAAGACTATCCGTCTTAGTATCAGCAAAAATTGAATTTGAAAAAAGCAAGAAAGAAGTTATCAAGAAAACTAAACAAACATTAATATTTTTCATCAGGATAATAATTTTACATTTGAACAAAAAGGAGCTGCAGAATGGAATTTCAGACTATTTCACCAAATTTATCAAACCCTCTAACTCCTTCCGCCGACTCCTACTCAAAGGAATACCTTCCTCTCCAATCTGAATAGTATTCGA
>CALDUB010000283.1 GCA_937923465.1 uncultured Saprospiraceae bacterium | reverse complement strand
GAACTTCATCAATTCCTAAATAGAGACGGAATAATCATTCAAATAGGCACAGAGTGCCTTGCCGCTTGGTAGGACTTGGAGTTTAATTGATAATTTTAGCCGCAGCGCGGCGACACGAAAAATTCGGGATGTCTCATGTTTGTGCAATCAAAATATATTTAAGCGTACGTTTCGTAAAAACTTAAAAACAAAAAACTCTCTATTCTCTTATATTTATCTAAAACAAATAGATATTTGCAGCGAGATGAAAAAAGTCGACTAAACGACGGTATTCATATTTCCTACTTCATATTTCATATTTAAAAAACATGAGTTTAAAAGTCTTCAAATTTGGTGGTGCATCAGTCAGAGATGTCGAACGTATTCAAAATGTAGCTAACATTTTAGAAAAATATAAAGGAGAAA
This sequence comes from uncultured Saprospiraceae bacterium, assembly GCA_937923465.1. Classification (GTDB taxonomy): domain Bacteria; phylum Bacteroidota; class Bacteroidia; order Chitinophagales; family Saprospiraceae; genus JAHDCG01. The sequence goes on along the minus strand of CALDUB010000283.1, from coordinate 6,273 downwards.
ATCTAGTCATTGTCGTATCCGCAATGGGTAAAACAACCAATGCACTGGAAGAAGTGACTAAAGCCTATTATAAAAAAACGGGTAAGGCACAAGAGCTGATGGAGGAAGTGAAGCAAAGTCATTACCGATTAATGGCGGAACTTTTTGGTTCGCAGACGCACGAAGCATTTGTAGAAGTAAACGATATTTTTGTAGAGGCAGATTGGGTGTTGGAAGATGAGCCAGAGGATAGTTACGATTATATCTATGACCAAATTGTTAGTTTGGGAGAGTTGGTTTCTACTAAGATTTTAGCGGCTTACTTAAGAGAGCGGCAACTGCCAGCACAGTGGTTAGATGCGCGGGATGTCATTTTGACCGATGATATTTATCGAGAAGGATGGGTGCAATGGGAAGAAACGCAAAAACGCGCTGACCGAGTGGCAAAACCAATGCTTGAGAAAGGTGGATTTGTAGTTACTCAAGGCTTTATTGGCAGTACGACAGAAAATACAACGACTACTCTAGGACGGGAAGGTTCAGATTATACAGCTGCTATTTTTTCTTACTGTTTGGATGCGGAAAGTATGTCGATTTGGAAGGATGTACCAGGTGTATTGACGGCAGACCCGCGTTTGTTTGATAATGTGACGAAATTGGATGAATTGTCATATCGCGAGGCGATTGAAATGACTTATTATGGAGCAAAAGTCATTCACCCAAAGACGATAAAACCTTTACAAAATAAGAGCATTCCTTTGTTTGTAAAGTCTTTTATTAATCCAGAGGGTAAGGGAACGATGATAGCGCCAGATGTGGAAGACAATTATCCGCCGATGGTGGCGATTGAAAACAATCAAGCACTTCTAAACATCTCAACGCGCGATTTTTCTTTTGTAGCAGAACAACACATCAGCGACCTTTTTAATCAAATCACCGCAAACAGATTGCATGTCAATATGATGCAAAATTCGGCGATTTCTTTCCGTATTTGTGTGACGGACCAAGATGATAAAGTGAGAGATTTTACTAAGGCTATCGAGGGCAAATTTAAGGTGCGGATAGAACCCAACTTGGAACTCATCACTGTACGTCACTACAACAAACAAACCTTGGATGATTTGCGAGCGGACAAGGTGGTTTTAACTGAAAATAAGATTCGACAGACAGTTCAAATGGTGGTAAAGACGATACCCCCGATGACACGAAAGTAATTTTAATAAAACGCATACTCATTTGAAGTAGCGAAAGAATAATAGACGTGTTCTGCTGTCAAGTTGGTGCGAGTCGTCAAATAGTTAATCCACCAAGCTCTTTCGGCTTCGGTTGGATTTCTGACGTAAAATCTTTTGTAAGTTTCACCGATGAATCCTCCTAGATTTGCGCGCATCGCCTCAGTACTTGGCAGCACAACATCTGCGTCGCTCATCATTTTTGCGATGACGGTTTCGTAGGCAATTTGCTTGTCTCCGATAGAATTGACAACATTGGTTAGTTCAACTAATTTGCTGGGACTCAATGCTGTTTGATAGAGATTGGCATAGGCTACATTTAAGAACTGCTCGGTAGATTTCTCTTTGGTTTTTCCGCCATTATTTGGTGTGACGGTGATTGGATTTACATCATAGATAACCGTTTCTTCCGTGCAACTGGATGAAAGGAATATAAGGAGAAAAGAGAACCAAAGAATAAGGCGAACGTTCATACTTTAATATTTTATTCCAAAAATACAGTATTTTTTGCATTTTAGAAAGCCATATTCATATTTCTTATTGCATAAGACTTGTTTGTAAATAAAGAATAGGTATATGAAATTTATATTTTTTCGTTAGTTTTCTTTAAAAAATCAGTGCATACCGTGTCCCGACGCTTTGCTCGGGAGCGGAATAAAGATATTTTCATATGCGTGTTTATTATTTGTAAACAAGTCTATACTTCATATTTAACAAGGCATGACGCTCAACTACAAAGAATTCGGACAAGGCGAACCTCTGATTATCCTACACGGACTTTTCGGGACGTTGGACAATTGGCAGACCTTGGCAAAGCGATTTGCTGAGAATAATATGGTATTTATTGTTGACCAGCGCAACCATGGAAAGTCGCCTCATGTACCAGAGCACAGCTATGCTCTAATGGCAGAAGACTTGCGAGAGTTTATGGAGTCAAATTACATGTACAAGGCGCACATATTGGGACATAGTATGGGCGGTAAAGCAGCGATGAAATTTGCCTTGACTTATCCTGATATGGTGGATAAATTGACGATTGTTGATATTTCTCCACGAGCAAATGAAGGCGGACACGAGACTATTTTTAAAGCCCTTTTTTCCTTAGATTTAGATAATATTGAAAATCGTAAAGCTGCTGATTTGCAGTTGCAAGAGTTGATACCTGATTTTGGCGTACGCCAATTTTTACTGAAAAATATCACACGCAAAAAGGAAGGCGGATACCGTTGGAAAATGAACCTAGAAGCCTTACATACACACTACCAAGAAATCTTGGCGGAGACGGTTGGTGATGAGATTTTTGAAGGCGAAAGCTTATTTATTCGCGGTGGCAACTCAGATTATGTCTTAGACAGCGATATGCCACAAATCTTAGAATACTTTCCTGCGGCACGCTTAGAAACTGTCGCAGATGCAGGACACTGGGTACATGCAGAACAGCCTGAAAAATTATTTCAACTAGTTTCAAATTTTTTAGACTAGTTCCTGAATATTGACAATCAATAAGTTAGTGATATCTCTTATATAATATCTCCTCATTTAGCCTTGATTAAAGCGAATTTGGAAGGATATTTGTATGTATACCTAGTATCGCTTTCCCTACCAATAACTAATTCAAAACTACTTTTTATTTCTCCTTACTCTACTGAGACCTAACTACATTCTTATAAATATATTTTGTAATTGACTTAAGACTTTAAGTTCCCTAGTAAAGCAGAGACTGAATGAGAAAACTGATTGAGATAATATCTAACATAGGTACGACAAGAGAACAATCTCCAAGTGAGAGAAGATTGATTCATATCGTGAATCAAGCATCTGTGGCAGCTATCTTATTTTCTATTGTTTTTTTAATTGCCAATTACTATTCTGAAGCTTATGATACGATAATTCCTTCACTGTTTGCAATTGCATTGTTTGCTATAGTTCCTTTTTTAAATCATTATAAACGACATTCAGTAGCAAAGAGTCTCTTTGTAGGTCTTGCGTTATTTCTCACTACCATATCGGTAGCAGTTAGTGAACTTGATACGAATATGTATCATTATTTTGTGATTGTTTTTTCTGCTATGTTGGTCTTTTTCCCTAAGAGAAGTTCTTTAAAAATAATCCTTACTGTTAATCTTTCCTGTATGGGAGGGTCGATATTAGTTTCTTATTTTGGAATTTTACCAAAATTAACCTTGATAAACCCTTTAGTCTTAGGAGTTGTCAATATTTTGATATTATTGTCCGTCGTTTATGTTTTGGTTTCTACTTTAATGAAAGAGAATTATCTTTTTGAGAAAAAAACGGTTCAACTACTAAAGAATATTAACGAAAGAAATTTAGAATTAAGTGATGAAAAAACGAAGTTTGAAACGACAACAGAGGTCTTAATTGAGACAAATGCACACTTGCATGAGGAGATGATTCAACGAGAAAAGGTAGAAAAATCTTTAAGAGAGTCGAATCGTACCTTGCAGCAGTTTACTTATGTTGCTTCGCACGATATGAAAGAGCCATTGAGAACAATAGGAAGTTTCTCAAAACTCTTGGAGCGTAGGGTAGTTGATAAATTGGATGAGCGAGAGCGAGAATACTTAGACTTCATTACTAATGGAGTAAATCGGATGTCTATTTTGGTAGATGACTTGTTGGAATATGCGCCTCTAAGTAATCCTGTTACTTTTGAACAGGTGGACTTAAATAATACCTTGGAACTTATTAAGCATAGTCTAATCAACTTATTGGAACGAAAAAATGGAGTAATTGAGATAGCTCAACTGCCTTCGTTATCTGCTAATAAATCTCAACTTAGTCAGTTGTTTCAAAATCTAATCTCAAACGGTATAAAATTCAATAACAAAGCAAATCCTCAAATTCGGATAACTTGTCAAGAGCAAGAAACTGATTATTTATTCTCTGTTGCAGATAATGGTATCGGTATTCCTAAAGCTTATCAAGAGAAAATATGGGACCTTTTTCAACGTCTAAACAATCGAGAAGAGTTTGAAGGTTCGGGGATTGGTCTAGCCATTGCCCAAAAAGTAGTTACGAATCATCAAGGACGTATTTGGGTAGAGTCGAAAGAAAATGAAGGCACTACTTTTCATTTTACTATTTCAAAAAACTTAATTACTCCCTCAAAAGAAGTATCAGAATTGACTGATTTAGTAGTAAAAGAAACAGCGCATAATTAAAAATGATTCTCTGATCAAATCACGAGATTTGTCAAAGAACGTTAAAAATAAAAGAACATTTCCTCTCAAAAGCACATCTAAAGTGAAAATCTTTACGTTATTACACTTTATTTAGACGCTAGATATTAGACGCTCTAAAGAACCTACTTAGGTTCTTCTCATCTATTAATCAGTCTAACATCCTTCATCACAAAACAAAACTACCATGAAAAAATATGCATTTCCTATTTTAGCGCTGTGCTTAATGTTTTTCTCTTCTTGTGAAAATCCGAAAGTCACACAATTAGAGCAAGCTGTTGCAGCTAAAGAAGATAAAATTCAACTTTTAGAGGAGCAACTTTCTGTCGCACAATTAACAGGAGCAAATCTTCTCGAACAGATGAAAACGCTTTCTATCATAAACCAAGATGGCGCACAAAGTATTCGCAAGTCTCTAGAAAATATGACTTACGTCAATGCTCGTATGCAATACAAAGACTCTCTTAATCTTGAACTTGTTCGTAATATTAAACGCTCTCTCAGTGATATTAATGATAAAGATGTACAAGTAGAAGTAAAAGGTGGTATCGTCTATGTTTCTATTTCTGACAATTTGCTGTTTAGCTCTGGGAGTAGCACTGTTAACAATGCAGCACAAGATGTATTAGGTAAGATTGCTTTAGTTTTAAATGACCACAGTCAATTGAATGTATTGGTCGAAGGACATACAGACGATGTGCCGATGAGTCCAACTAGTTGTGTACAGGACAACTGGGATTTAAGTGCAGAAAGAGCGACTGCAATTGTACGTATTTTACAAAACGACCACTATGTTTCTCCAGAGAGATTGACAGCAGCGGGGCGTGCTTCTTATGTGCCACGTGCACAAAACGATACTGCGGCAGGACGTGCTCAAAATCGCCGAACAGAGATTTTGATTTTACCACGATTTGACCAATTTTTCAAATTAATGGAGTCTCCTGAATTAGCCAACTAAATGCAAAATTAGAAGACATAAAAAAGCCTTGATTATCACCTGATAATCAGGGCTTTTGTGTGTCACCCAACGAATTAGAGATATCAACCGTCTTACTCTACGAAAGACGATTATCCCAATCTTCCCTCAAAATTCCATAAACTTCCATATCATGAAATTCATCATTAATAATCGCATCCTGACGCAGAGTACCTTCAAAATGAAAACCTAAACGCTTAGGGATGAGATTACTCGACTTGTTTTGAGAAGGAACTTTAACATACAAACGGTTAATGTCCATGGTCTTAAAAACGTAATGAATCAAACGCTTAATACTTTGCGTCATAATGCCTTTACCTTGTAAATCTTCGCTCAGCCAATAACCGATTTCTGCTTTTCTATGTTCTTTATCAATACGCACTAAGGCGACAGAACCTGCCGGTTCATCGTTCACGTATATGTAAGTCGTTAGTTTTTGTTTGCCCAGATTAAATCGAATATTCTCTTGTAAAACTCGAGAAATATCGTCCTCGCAAGTAATAGAATCTGTCCAAGGCATCCACGTGCTTAGATAGTTGCGTTGGTTGTCAATTAACAGAAACAAGCTCGATGCAAAGTCTGGGCTCGGATAGTACAATCGTACATCTGGTGTAACTTCAAGGTAAGGTTTTCTCATAATATCTAATATCTCTAAAACTGTGCAAGATTTGTCAAAGAACCAAATTTTATTGAGCAGATAAGGAACGCGACAAAAATAAATCTACATTCTTGACAAGACTTTTTGCCCCTCATTTGCACTTTAAAAATCCTTATGTAGCTCGGCTATACGCGGTTTTTAAAGCCCAAATGAGAAACAAAATTTCTTTCCCAAGAATGTAAATCTATTTCTGTCGCGTTCCTAAGCTTTATTTCAGGCACAAAATTA
>CALDUB010000282.1 GCA_937923465.1 uncultured Saprospiraceae bacterium | reverse complement strand
GTCAACCGTCAACTGTAAATAAAATGACTGCAACACGCCCTTTATCTGAACGCGTACTTCGTATGGAAGAGTCCGCAACCATTAAAATGGCGCAAATGGCGCGCGACCTAAAAGCAAAAGGTAATGATGTTATCAGCCTTTCTTTGGGTGAACCTGACTTTGATACGCCTGACCACATCAAGCAAGCAGCGAAAGATGCCTTAGATGCAGGTTATACAAAGTACACGCCTGTACCAGGTTTGGTAGAATTTCGCGAGGCTATCGTCCGCAAATTTAAGCGTGACAATGGTTTGGATTTCGGTATAAATCAAATCGTCGTGAGTAACGGCGCTAAGCAAACTATCAACAATCTTTTCATGGCACTTTGTAATGAAGGCGATGAAGTTGTCGTTTTAGCTCCTTTCTGGGTGAGTTATTCGGCTATTATCGAGTTGGCTGGCGGTGTACCTGTCATTATACGTGCAGGTATCGAAGATGATTTTAAAGTGAGTGCGGCGCAAGTTAAAGCGGCTATCACTGACAAAACAAAAGCTGTTATTTTCTCTTCTCCATGTAATCCGACTGGCTCGGTTTATTTAAAAGAAGAATTGAAAGAGATTGCAGATGTTATTGCAGCAGAGGAAAATGAAATCGTGATTATCAGCGATGAAATCTATGAGCACATCAATTTCACGGATAAGCACGCGAGCATCGGTGCATTTCCAAATGTAAAAGACCAAACAGTTACTGTTAATGGTATGGCAAAAGGCTTTGCGATGACAGGCTGGCGTTTGGGTTACATGGGTGGACCAGTTTGGCTGGCAAAAGCTTGTGCTAAATTGCAAAGTCAGTCAACTTCGGGTGCGACTTCTTTTGGTCAAAAGGCGGCAGCAGTTGCATTAGATAGCGACCTTGCTCCTTCTATGAAAATGAAAGATGCTTTTGCAAAACGCCGTGAGTTGGTGATTAAAGGACTTTCGGCTATCGAAGGTTTTAAGGTAAATCATCCTAAAGGTGCTTTTTATAGTTTCCCTGATATCAGTTATTTCTTTGGAAAGTCAGACGGGACGACAACTATCGAAAACTCTGTTGACTTCTGTGAATATTTGTTGCAAAATGCTTTTGTGGCCTGTGTAGCAGGTTCTGCATTTGGTGCTAATGAGTGTATGCGTATTAGCTATGCGGCGAGTGAAGAGCAATTGAAAGAGGCGATTAAGCGTATCGGTGATGCTGTTGCGAAGTTGAAGTAAATACAACATTAGTAACGATAAAACGTGCGTTCGTAGGTTCATTTGAAACTTACGAACGCATTTTTTATTGTATTTTTTCACTAAAACAAAACATTACGAAATTAAAAATTTATAAAAAAACGAACTACCTATTAACACTAATACATACTTTTGTCTTTCAAATAACAATTTTACTTCTCCGATTTCTTACCTGACTGTAATATTTTTTCATCAAAAATTAACAATAGTGTTACTTTTCATATAAAAGTGCATCATAATATAGGATGTATACTTTTGACTTTAGCAATTGAGCAAAATATACAACTACACATTTCTCATCAAAACTAAACTTAAAAGATGGATATTTTAAAAATGGTAACTGACGTAGCTGGTAAAGCACTCGTTAACCAAGCAAGTGGATTTTTAGGCGAAAGCCAATCAAACACACAATCTGCAATTTCTGCAATTTTACCTTCATTACTTGGAGGATTATTAGGTAAGTCACAACAAAGTGGCGGTGCTGGTATAATCATGGACTTGTTAAATAACAATAACATGGATGGTGGTATGTTGAACGACCTATCTGGTATGTTTAACGGCGGCGAAAGCACTAATGCCTTGACAGGTCTAGGAGGTAATCTTTTGAAAGGAATCCTTGGTGATAAAGTCGGCGGTTTAGTTGATATGGTTTCAGGATTTGCAGGCTTGAAAAAAAGCTCTTCTAATTCTTTGTTGAGCATGGCTATGCCGTTAATCATGAGCATGATTGGAAAACAAATCAAATCAAAAGGCATGGGTCTTTCTGGTTTGACAAGTTTACTAAGCAGCCAAGCACCTCATATTGCATCTGCTATGCCAAAAGGTATGGGGAATGTTGCAGACTTATTAGGCTTCTCTGGTGCTCTGTCTAGCGCAGGTGGTTCTATCCCAACACCAAAAGCTCCAAAAGTAACTGCTCCAAGTGGTGGCGGAAACGGCTGGATGAAATGGTTATTACCATTATTAGCAATCGCAGCAGGTTTGTATTTCTGGAAAGGATGTGATACAGGTGCATTAGATGCGGCTAAAGCTAAAACAGAACAAGCAGCAGCAGACGCAGCTCAAGCTGCTAAGGATGCAGCAGCAGCAACTGAAGCAGCAGCCAAAGATGCGGCAAACGCAGCTGGCAATATGGTTGACTCAGCAGGTGAGTCTTTGAGTGATGCAGTAAAAGCAGCACGTGAAGGCTTGGCTAATTTGACGTTTACAGCAGGCTCTGCAGGTGAAAAAATGATGAACTACTTAAAAAGTGGTGATGCAGCTGATGCAGACGGAACTTTCCGTTTCATCAACTTAAACTTTGCTTCTGGTTCGGCAGCTATCACAGATGCGAATGCAGGTGAAGTCGATAACTTAGCGGCTGTAATGGCGGCTTACCCAAATGTAAAAGTCGAAGTGCAAGGTTATACAGATAGCCAAGGTAATGACGATAACAATAAAGCACTTTCTCAGAGACGTGCAGATGCAGTGAAAGCTCGTTTGTTAGTTAAGGGTATTGGCGCAGGTCGTGTAAATGCAGTTGGATACGGTGAGGCTTCTCCTGTAGCAACAAATGATACGGCTGAAGGTCGTGCACAAAACCGTCGTATCGAAGTGAAGATTACTGCTAAGTAATTATTGGTTACTCGTTAGTCGCTATTGGTTATTTATTCAAATATGAATACAATTCGTGCATAAAATAACCCGTAACTATTGACAAAATAACAAATCACACATTAAAAGGGGAAAATCTAACAATTTTCCCCTTTTCTTTTGCTGAAAACCTTTACATTTGCGGCCAATCGAATTTTGGAGAAATACAACCCGATTAGTAGGTTACTTTTCTCCCTTTTCAAAAGATAAAAAATACAACCTTCGATGATTAACGATTTGATGAAATTAAGCCAAGACGAGCGCGAACAACTGTATGACGCTATTCCGATGATTACTGTTCTCATCGCAGGTGCGGATGGAGAAATCTCAGAAGCAGAAAGAGAATGGGCAAAAAAAGTTACGCATATTCGTGGATTTAACAATCCAGAAAAAATTCAGGGCTACTACGAAGAAGTAGAAGCTCGCTTTGAAACACGTATAGATGAGTTAATTGAGAAATTACCATTAAACGTTGAAAAACGTAATGACGAATTAACAGAACAATTGAGTGCTCTAAATCCTGTTTTAAACAAATTAGGCTACTCTTACCACAAACAATTATATAAATCCTTCTTGAGCTTCGCAAAACACGTTGCACGTGCAGACGGTGGTTTCATGGGCGTTTTCGCTATTGATAGAGATGAAGAGGTATTAATTGATTTGTCGATGTTGGAGCCTGTATCTTAAGAATAGACTTCTCATTAAATAAAATGAAAAAAGGGAAACTGCTTTGAGCAGTTTCCTTTTTTCATTTTTTGAAACCACCCAACTTTATTTTACTTGTTAGATGCTATTTTACAATCCGTCCATTTTATCTAAGACGGGCTTGACAGAGGCTATAGTCGCAAAAGTAGGTGCAAAGAAAAATCCTGCGAAAGGAATCAGCAAAATCAACATAAAAACAGTCCCTATACCAAGGGTTAATCCACGACTGTCATGGACAAAATGAATACTATTCTTATAGTTTAAACGCCTTTCCATGGTATAATCTAAAATACCAAAACCTGCATAATACGCGCTTATCACAAATAATAAAGGTGTCGTAATGGGTGCCAAAACGCCTGATAGACTTAATATTGAAAGAATTACGGTTAGAATTACTTCTCTAAAAATATTACGTAAATTAAGACGTAAAGCACGCCCTGATTGTTGAAGTAATACATTAAAACTAAAGGCAGGGCTTGGCTCTCCTGTTATTTTACTCTCTATTTTTTCGGATAAAAGCGACATGAATGGCGAAACGGCTACCAGCAAAATATATTTAAAGAGTAGCAAGCCCAAAAGGGCAACGAGTACTCCGCCCAATACATCTCCGACGGTCGCTAATCCAGTACTCCCCCACCATTCTGTTGGATACCAACTGATAATTATACTTCCCAAATCATCCGACGCGGTCCATGCCCCCGCCAATATTCCTCCGCCAATAAGCATCCCTATTAGTCCTGGTATCAACAAATAAGACCACAAACGATATTTTGCTATCATACCAAATACTCGACGATAAGCACCAATTCCTTTGAAAAAACCTTTCATATTCTATTTTATATTTTTCGATGAGTTTGAATATATGTCGTCGGACATATTAGACTTGTTTACAAATAATAAACACGCATATGAAAATATCTTTATTCCGCTCCCGAGCAAAGCGTCGGATATGCATCAGGTTTAATAAATTGTAATATATAGTTCATTGACATATAGTAAACTAAAAAGCGATATAGTATTTGTGTAAATTTGAGGTACGAAACTAAAAATTCACAAAACTATATCGCCATGGTAAAAGTAATTCATCCCATTGAAAAATGGGTAGATTTTACTCCTGAATCTTTTTTTGCTGGCTCTTTAAAGATAGAACAAGCCGCTTGGCATACTAATTATTACAAAAGGAAGCCGAAAAAGATTACGGCAACAGCCTTACTAACCAGTTTTTTAAATATGGTTCAGTCTGGCAAAAATACTTTAGCGGCTTGGGCTACACATCTTGGTTTAGAGATTGGAGCGACAGTTGAGAGTCAATCCATAAATGAGCGTCTAAATGAACAGAGTGACACAATGTTAGAAAAAATATTATGTAATGCTCTGAATATTAAGGCTATACCTCCAAGTATTTGCACGGGCAAAAAGAAAAATAAGAAAGTTGTTGCCCTGTTTAACCGAATTTTGTTGAGAGATAGTACTACACTCAGGCTACCCGATAAATTAAATGGTCGTTTTAAAGGAGGATTTAGCCACACTGGTTCGTCCGCAGTCGCTCGTATTCAAGCCCTTTATGATTTTACAAATGAAAAATGGCTACAATTCCAAGTGAATTCCTACACAGATAATGACCAATCGTCTGCCTCTTGTATCATCGAAGAGTTGGAAGTAAACGATTTGGTTTTACAGGATATGGGATATTTTACACTTGATTGGCTGAAAGAATTAACACAAACAGCCTTCGTGATTACCAAATGGAAACCGCGAACATCTCTATATAAGCCAGATGGAGAACGCATAGACTTAAATATCTTACTAAAAAAGCATGGTTCATTAGATATGCCTGTGTTAGTAGGAGCAAAGAAAAAACTACCTATGCGTCTGGTCGCAAAAAAATTAACCGTAGGTCAAGCAAACAAAAGAATAAAAGAAGCTAAAAACGATAGACATTCAAAATCTAATCATTCAAAAGAATATTATGACCTTTTAAAATACGAAATTTACTTGACCAACATCAAAACGAATGTTTTGGACGGTAAAGAAATTGCAAAATTATATGGCTTGCGTTGGCATATTGAAATACTTTTTAAATCTTGGAAATCATTTTCAAGCCTTAAAATGGTCTTTTCAAAGGAGAATATGCATGAACATAGAGTCGTCTTTTCACTTTACGCTTTTTTGATAGAATACATTTGGTTGCAAAATGTCATTTATGAGCGCGTTTGTCGAGTGAAAAAGCAAATTAAATTCTCTAAAAACATTAGCGCTTTGAAATATATGAATGTAGCAAACATGCTATTACATCAAATACTCAAAATAGCACATTTGAGGCAAATTGACATTTTGATACCTCATATTCTACAGCAATCAGCTTATGATAGTAGAAAAGATAGGAAGAATACCATGGATAAGTTTACGTATGTCAAAGAACTATGTATTATAAAAAATTAAACCTGATGCGAATCCGACGCTTTGCTCGGGAGCGTAAAAACATCCTGTCAAAATGTCCAGATAAATAAGGTTACGTACTTAATTGATTTACTCCTCCTCTATTCTTGGTAAATCTTTGACATTTCTGCTCTTATATTTGATATTTTTATTAATATTAAAATAATTAGTTCTATTTTTACAGATATATATAATATATTCGCCGTTACTAACCTATTTTATTATTCTTAGCTTTTTCACTAAAAAATTCACACACACATTTCCTGATGACATCCTTTAAACCTGTATAACTGTATTGCAGGCAGCGTCACCTTGTGTTTCGTAGTCAAAAAAATAAGAAAGGAAGATTTTTATCCTTCCTAGTCGTTCTCGTTAAATAAATCAGACATGAAAAATATATTAGTAATTCTTCTTTGCATATGCTCATTATCTGTTTTTGGACAAAACAAAGCAGAATTAGTAGAACCAGATGCTCGCTTAGCCGATGTCTACTCAGAAGCATACCTTATTCGTCTCCAAACAGCCAACCCTTTTCTCTTACAGCGTTGGAATTTTTATTTGAACAATGCTTTTTTCATAACAGAAAATCCTGCGGATAAAGGAGCGACTTATCCAAGTATAGAGGTGACAGACTTAGATAATATTAATATCCTTCAGATAGAGAAAGAACAAAAAATACATCACGATTTTAAGGCACGGACTTACTATCAAATAGCTGGTACAGATAAAATGCTAGTTTATCATAGTGGCGAAGAGTTTCGTGATGCTCTTAATGCGCACTTGGGGCGTGTTTACCCTTCAAAAAATTAATTTCACATACTAGAGATAAAGAGAAATTGAGTATTGCATGTTAATGAATTCCGGTTCGCTATTTGCATAGATTTCACATTATCCCTCCTCTTATTTGTCTACTTTTCATCAAGTAACGAGTAAAGAATTACTTATGGCATTTATATGCTATTCCTCAATCGTTATTAAGTATTTATATTTTTTATTTTAATAATTGTATCTAATTACTTAATCATTATTTTTTCAAACTTGACTATTTCAAGTGTTTCTAGAATTTGTATTTCTATTCAATTTCGACCGTATTAAGAAACACATTTATATAAATATCAAGGAACGATAAAAACTATTTCAAACCAACATCATGAAGCAATTGGTTATGATAAGAACCCTACTTCCGGTTTTTCTATTTCTATTTGGAACACTACACGCACAAGACCACCCAATGACAAACGAAACGTTTGAAGATTGTGATGGCTTCTTTTTAGATAGTGGCGGTAATGGAAATTATGGATCTAACGAAGATTTAACGACGACTATTTGCCCAGACCCTGGTGCAGTAGGTACCCACGTACAACTTCTCTTTACGGGTCCAGAACTACAAGCTGGAGACGTCATTTGTTTCTTTGACGGTTCGGATGCGACAGCTCCTATGTTGGCTTGTAATACTGATTTCACACCAAATGCTCCTTTTATTATTCAGACAACAGCTGCCAATCCTGATGGATGTTTGACTGTTACTTTTAACTCTGACGGTGCAGATGAGGCGCAAGGCTGGGAAGCAGACATCAACTGTGTGGCAGAATGCCAAATCGTTCAGTCGATGATTTCTATGTCTGACCCAATGATTATGCCTGCGGATACTGGATATATTGATATTTGTCCAGGAGAACGTATTTTCTTGAACGGAATCGGAGTTTATCCACAGAGTGGCTTGATTTACGACCAATCGGACTTGACTTCTACTTTTGAGTGGGATTTTGGCGACGGTATCAGTGGTGTCGGTCCAAGTGTCGCGCATACTTATGACGAGCCAGGTGGTTATGTCGTTCAATTAAAAATTTCAGATGTGGAAGAGTGTGAAAGTACGAACTTCATCTCTCAAAGAATTCGTGTCTCTCCCGTTCCTATTTTTGATGAAGGAACAGCATTACCAGAACAAATCTGTACTGGTGACACTATACAATTAAACTCTTCTGTATCTACAGCTGATAGCATTTTCAATGTAAATGTTATGGCAGGTACGGGCGGTTTTCAAACTGAACAGACGCGTGCGGACTCTATCGCCCTTCCTGACGGTGGTGGTGCATCCTTTACATCTTCTGTTTCTTTTACCGATTTTTCTCCTGGTCAAGTCTTGACTAATGTAGATGATATCCTTCGTGTTTGTGTAAATATTGAGCATTCTTACATGCGTGATATTGAAATAAATTTAATTTGTCCTGACGGAACAGAAATTCAATTACAGCAACAAGTTACGGCTGGTGGCGAGGTTTTTCTTGGTGAACCTTATGAAGATGACGAAACAGGTCAACCGATTCCTGGTGTTGGTTACGAATATTGTTGGACAGCAACAGCGCCTAATCCTAACTGGTTAGAATATGCTAATGCAAATAGCCCATCTACGCTGCCCGCAGGAGATTACATGCCTTTTGAGAGTTTTGATGCTTTATTAGGTTGCCCTCTAAATGGAGAATGGTCAATGGAAGTGCGTGACTGGTGGGGAATTGATAACGGTTTCTTATTTTCTTGGAGTATTGAGTTTGCGACAGATTTATACCCAAGTATTGAGACTTTCTCTCCTACTTTTACAGATTGGAACTGGCAAGACAACCCAAGTATATACTATAATACACCAGACTCTATTGCCGCTGTGCCTAATGCAGGAACGGCAGCATACACTTTTGAAACGATGAATAGCTTTGGTTGTGCTTTTGACACGACTTTTAGTTTGACGGTTTTACCTCGTACGCACCCTGATTGCTATAATTGTGGTGAACAATTGACGCCAGCAGCAGATACTACGATTTGTTCAGGAGAACAAGTGGCTTTTGATGTTGGCGGTGTTGGAAATAGTGAAGAAGAGGTTATCTTTGAAACTGTACCAAATTATCCTTTAGGTAAACCAAATCATCCACCTGCAAATGCTTATCTATCTGAAATTTCAGTAAATAGTGTTAGCCCAGGAACGATAGACGACCCTCTAACTAATATTTTGTCGGTCTGTGTTGATTTTGAAACGAACTGGAATTCAGATATTCAAATCAGTTTGATTTCTCCTGACGGAACAGAGTTAGAATTATCAACAAATAACGGTGGTAGTGGAGACAATTACACTAATACTTGTTTTACACCATCAGCAACAATGCCTATCACTGCTGGCACATCTCCGTTTACGGGAGAATTTCAACCAGAAGGTGACTGGTCAGAATTGATTGGAGATAACGCTAACGGAACTTGGGCATTAAAAATTAGTGATGCTAATGGTCCTCAAATGGGTCTATTACGTTCATGGTCTATTACTTTTAATGCCGAAAATGATATCGTCTACAGTTGGTTACCTTTGATTGACTTGAGTTGTAGCCTATGTCCTGACCCTGTTTCAACACCAAGTGAAACGCGTACATACACCGTCACGGCTGTTGACAGCTACGGTTGTGATGCAAATGATGAAGTAACATTGGAAGTTGTTGAAGAAATCGCAGCACCAGTTATTAACTGTTCTTCAGACTTGGCAACAGGTGAAATTACTTTAGATTGGGATGCAGTAAATGGCATTCAAGATTACGAAATTAACCTTGGTGCGGGTTGGCTCCCTATTTCAGGAACAGACTACACGGTGTCTGGTTTAGCACTTAACGAAACGATTGACTACGAAATTCGTGCTGTTTTTACTGACGGGAGTTGTGGTATTTTATCTACTTCAGAAAGTTGTACATTAGAATTTACGTGTCAAATGTATGTAGAAACACAAGACGGTAGCACCACAGGTCAAGTAGATTGTCCAGGTAGCTGTCAAGGTGTAGTTATTGTATCAACTTATCAAGCTGCGGCTAGTACAATGGGTTATACAATTACAAATAACGATACAGGAGAAACTTACAATCAAGCACAAGGTAACTTTACAGGATTATGTCCAGGAACTTATACTTTCTTCGTGGAAGACCTTAATGGTTGTACAGATGATTTCGTATATGTATTGACTGAACCAGAAGATATTCAATTCTCAGCATCGTCTGTAGAAGATGTTAGTTGTAACGGAGGTAATGATGGTTCTGCTACAGTAATGGCAACAGGCGGAAACGAAGGCTTTACATATCAATGGAATGACGCATTAATGCAAACTGGTCCAACTGCTACTTTCTTAGTTGCAGGGACTTACATTGTTACAGCTTCTGATATGCTAGATTGTGAAGAAACATTAGCAGTTACAATTGGAGAACCGACAGCATTGACGGCAACTACTGCTGTAACAGACGTTTTATGTTTTGGTGACAACAGTGGTAATATCACAATTAATCCAGCAGGAGGTACTCCTCCCTACTCTATTGCATGGCAAGATGTTGCTGACGGAGAAGAGCTATTCTCAGGTAACTACGTTGCAACTGTAACAGATATGAATGACTGTGAATTCATAGTGAATGAAACAATAAATGAGCCTGCAGATGCCATCATGGCTGAAACTATGCAAACTGCTGTTTCTTGTTTTGGAACAAATGAAAGTACCGCAATGGCAGTAGCAATGGGAGGCACAGAGCCTTACGCGTATGCATGGGACAACGGAGACAATACCGCAGAGGCAGTAGACTTGACTCCTGGTAATCATCAAGTGACCGTTTCAGACTTTAATGGTTGTGAAGATATTCAGTTTATTACTATTCAAGAATTAGAAGAACTCGTGGCAAATGTCGCGGCAGAACCTACCTCTTGTAGCGGTTTAAATGACGGTGCAGCAGCTGTAAACTTCATTACGGGTGGTGTAGGTACGACTTTGGAAGACCTAACTTACATGTGGAGCTCAGGCGGAACAATGCAGGTAGAAGAAAACTTGCCTAGTGGCAGCATATCTGTTACGGTTACAGATACACAAGGATGTATAGGAGAAGGCAGCAGTAATGTGGATGCATCGGAGTCTATACAAGTAGAAACTGACTTTACACTTCCTTTATGTGCCGGTGATGAAACAGCTACAGCTTCTGTTATTAATGTTATCAATGGCTCAGGTAATGTAACTTACCAATGGGATGCTGCAGCTAATAATCAAACAACGGCAACAGCAACTAACTTATCAGCAGGAACTTACTCTGTGACCGCAACTGACGGTACAGATTGTATTTCTGAAGCAACAATTACTATTGAAGATAGAGAACCGATTGTAGTTACTTTTGAGTCAACAGATAACGATTGTTTTGGAGATGCAGAAGGTACAGCTAGAGCAATAGCAACAGGCGGAACAGGCAATCTTGCTTATCTATGGGAAAATGGCGAAACGACATCAGAAATCACAGGTTTACCTTCTGATTGGTACGATGTGACTATTGTTGATGCCAACGATTGTCGCTTGATTGATAGTCTTCCTATTTTCCACCCAGACCCAATCGATGCAGATGTTCAAGTAGACGATGCAGATTGTTTTGGAGATAGAAATGGCTCTATTACATTAACGCCGCTTGGAGGCACAGCGCCATTCTTATATAGCTCAGACGGTGTTAACTTTAACGGGTCAAGTACTCAAATTGGTCTAGTAGCAGGTGAATATACGGCATACATTCAGGATGCAAATGGTTGTACAAATTCATTTGAAACAGAAGTATTAGAACCTGTTGCGATTGACTTATTTGCTATTCGTTCTGCAACGGATACCTTAAGAGACGGAGATGAAATAATCTTAACCTTAGGCGATTCATTAATAATTGACGGTGAAGCAATCAATCTTCAAGGAGAAAGCGAATTCACTTGGACCGAACCTTACGAGGGGACGCTGAAATGGTTTGATGAAACGGATAGCTCTAAAGTTGAGACAATTACTCAAAATACAGTTTATTATGACCTTTATGTCATCGACGAAAATGGTTGTACGGACGAAATTCAAATACAAGTTCGTGTCATTAAAGACCGTGTTGTGTTAGTACCAACAGGCTTCTCACCAAATGGTGCAGGAAACGAAATGAATAACGCACTTCGTGTTCATGGTAAAGAAGGAACAATGATTGATGTATTCAGAGTCTATGACCGTTGGGGCGAATTAGTATACGAAGAGCGTGATTTTGCGGTTAATGAAGCTCTCGGCTGGGACGGAAACTTCCGTGGCAAGGAAATGCCTTCTGGTGTTTACGTTTGGTACTTGGAAGCAAGCTACATTGACGGCAACACGGAGTCTTATAAAGGAAACACAACCCTATTGCGTTAAATAAAATCTTGTAGGCTTATTGCTAAGCCTACAAGATTTATTTGCCCTTTATTTGACAAATTCAATTTGAAAGACTCTTGGAATATAATTTTTTCCTTATCATTACTTTCATTAGGAACGCGGTATAAATAGACTCAGAATCTGAGTAGAGAAGTTTTGTTTTCAATTTGGGCTCTGAAAACCGCGTATAGCCTAGCTAAATAAGGATTTTCAAAGTGCAAATTGGGAGCAAAAAATCCTGTTCAGATTCTGAATCTATTTTTTTCGCGTTCCTTAG
>CALDUB010000281.1 GCA_937923465.1 uncultured Saprospiraceae bacterium | reverse complement strand
GTATTCCGAATTCGCATAGAAGTACCCCCACGACTACCGCCCAAAGGAATATACAGGTAATCTCGAAACCAAGTAGATAAGGAAATATGCCACCGCCGCCAAAACTCCGCGATGTCACGCGAGAAGTAAGGAAAGGCGAAATTGCGCGATAGATTAATCCCAAAAAGCCGCGAAGTCCCAATGGCAATATCCGAATAACCAGAAAAATCTCCATAAATCTGAAAGGTGAAAAATACAGCTCCCAAGACCAATGTACTCCCCGAATAAGCATCAGAATTATTGAAAATCATATTGGCGAAATGCGCACAATTATCAGCAATAACGACTTTTTTAAACAAGCCCCAAAGGATTTGTCGCAGTCCATCTACGGCATTTTGATAATCAAAAGTACGCGCGGTATAAAACTGTGGCAATAGATTTTTTGCCCGCTCAATCGGTCCAGCAACCAGCTGCGGAAAGAAGCTCACAAATGCCGAAAAAGCAATGAAATCCTTAGTCGGTTCCAATTGCTTTCGATAGACATCAATGGTATAACTCAGCGTTTGAAAGGTATAAAAACTAATCCCAACGGGTAGTATGATTTGTAAGGAATTGGAGGAAATTTCTGTTCCGAAAAAGGAAAAGGCTGCAACGAAATTGTCTAAAAAGAAGTTGAAATACTTGAAAAAGCCTAAGAAGCCCAGATTAACAGCTAGACTTGTCCACAACAAGATTTTGCGCCGCTGCTGGTTTTTTGACTGATGAATAGCTAAAGAAACGCTGTAATCAACGAGTGTGCTAAATAAAATCAAGGAAAGAAAACGCCAATCCCACCAACCATAAAATATGTAACCCGCAAGAACTGTGACTAGGTTTTGCAATTTATAATCCTTCCGTGCTATAAACCAATATAACAAGAATACAATGGGTAAAAATAAAGCAAAATCTATGGAGTTGAAAAGCATTTAAAGGTTTGTCTGATAGTCTTTTTGTAACTAGCAGGCAAAGGTATTAGAGCAAATGCTTTTTTGATAATTTTTACCTGAAAAAGAAAGGAGAGATTTTAATTCCTTTGGTTTTTTCTGTAATTAATTAACCGGTCAGCAGACCATTTGTCCCACTCTTTTGGCAATAAAAGTAAAGCCACCAACAAAATCAAACGCGGCATCACATGCGAAGTATCCCAAATCGGCTCAGCCAAACCATGTCCAAAAGTCACAATCACCAAGACAGAAGCCAAAGCATACAAAGCATAATCCCGCTTAAATCCGAGAACAATCATCAAACCCGCAATCAGCTCCACATAAGAAGTGTAATGAGCCGTGGCAATCACCAAAAGGTCAGGTAGTAAATCTTCGTAAGTCTTTGCAAAAAAGTTGTTGTAAACATTGTCTACACCAAATTTAAAGACTTTCCCAAAACCTTGGGCGAGTACTAAAAAGCCTAATACGAGACGAATAGTGAGCAGTGCAACAGATTGATTTGTTTTCATGTCGCGAAGGTATCTATTTCGCTTTAAAAGACCAAGTCAAAGTCGTCGTACAAGTTATCGTACCGTCCGCCATACGACCGACACTTTTAATCGTAACGGTTTGACCTTCTCTGGTTTGTATGGCTTTGTCTACAGCAGCGATGATTTTTGCGCCTTCCTCACAGGTAAAAGTAACTTTTGAAGTTGCTTTTTTCGTAAACTCCGCCTGCATATCACTGACCAACATCGAAATCCTACCGCGTCCTGTCAATGCTAACTGTGCCAATGCACCAGTAGAAAATTCCGCCGCCGCACATTGCGCTGCGAAATAAGTAGACTTAAAAGGATTTTGAGAAGACCAACGATAAGGCATTGTGAACTCGCAACGCTCAAAATCAATATAAGTCAACCGTCCACCCCAAAACCACATCGAAGGTAGTTTGGTAAGGTAAAATAGCGTCATTTTCCAACCTGTTCGCATGTCTTTTAGGCGGCTTTGGACTGCGGGTAGATTTGGATTGAAAATGTCTCTTTTATCTTGTGTTGCGGTAGCTGACATGGCTAATATTTATTGTTTAGCGAAAATTCGCTGCAAGATACAAGAAATTGAGTGAAGATGTGGTAGAAAACTTAATCTGATTCTTTAGTCTTTCTACTTTCTATAACGATAAAACTCCACATCCTTAATATTCCTCAAGTCTACAGTACAACAGGTTTCAGAGAAACTTGTACCATAATTAACTAGTCCATTACATCTTCCTCGGCGGATTCTTCTCCAAAAATGCCAAAACATCCTCTGGTTCATCCGTCAAATGCAACATATCCGCATACTCTTTCCCATAAGCCAACTGCCTCAACACAGGATAAATCATAGTATCCACCTCATATCTCTTCTTACTAAAAAAGACCATAGGACTCAAATAATCAAAAGTACCATAGTGATTTTGCGTCGCATCTTGAAAGATTTCCTGCGTCGTACCCGCACTCCCTGGCGAGAAAACAATACCATACAGCGCAACTGCCAAAAGCGTATCTTCTCGGATAGAATTAGAAAAATATTTAGCGATATGAGACGCAAAAAGATTGCTCGGTTCATGTCCATAAAACCAAGTTGGAATAGCCAAAGACTCTGCACCTTCTGGGAATTTTTCCAAAACCTCCATAGCACGCGCGTTAAAATCAGGGTTGGTATAATGCGGTGCTTTTTCTAATATCTTTAGCGCATAATTCAATTCATCATTGCCTCTGCCCGCAAAATATGCGCCCAGATTCGTTGCTTCCATAATCCCTGGACCACCGCCAGATACCACAAAATAACCATTCTCTCCTAACAATTTTGCTGCCTTTGCTGTCTTGATAAACCACTCATCATCCCGTCGTGTACTGTGTCCACCCATGAACGCAACGCACTTTTTCTCTGTCATGCCTTTACCGTCATAACCTACCAATTTGCGCAAGGCTTCGTCTATCGAATTGTCATGAATACGTTGACACAGCGCTTCATTTATGGATGGATTATATTTAGAATCGGAAAAGCTTTCATAGATTTTTAAATCCACACTTTCATCCTTTTTAGGCGTCCAACCCTTCATGAGTTCCTGCCAATTATATAACCCGTCTCGATAAGGATTGAAAGGCGTATTTTTTGGGTGCATATAAATGTATGCGCCTTTTCTTCGTAGAGTAACTTCTTCTTCGATTGACATTTCGCAACCCATAAAAGTCGTATTGTCTACCTTTATCGTCTCCCAGTTGATATTCAGTTTTGAAAAATCTATATTTTGTACTACGCTGTCTTTTAATGAATTACCATTTTTTAAGAAGCCTTGTAAGGAGCTTATCGTCTTTATGCAATTTTCTTTCAAGTTGGTTGATTATTAGTTATTATGTTATTGGTTATTATTTAAAGGTAACAAAATAATTTACAACTCAAAACTCACAACCCTCAACTCTGAACCCTCCGTTCTGCCGTTAATCCGACCTTTCTTCCTATATCCTCAAACTCAATGCGTACTAAGCGACAAAAACAAGTAATAATTACTTTCATCCCTCACAGTTTTATTAATTTTAGTCCAGATTTCAAAGAACTTCCTATATTTTTCTCGAACTAACGAAATAAAAAAGTACACATGTCTAAACTTTATACACTATTTTTACTCTGCTTTTTTTGCTTTCAATCCATTGATGCTCAGGTAGTTATTAATGAGTTCTCAGCAGCAAATCGCAACACGCTCGTCGATAATTATTTTGAAGAAGAAGACTGGATAGAACTTTACAATACGAGCAGTTCGGCAGTAGACATCTCTGGTTATTTTTTAAGTGATAAATTGGACAACCCAACGAAATGGGAAATTCCATTGGGCGCTTCTATTCCTGCGAATGGCTACTTTTTGGTGCAAGCGTCGGGTAGGGATGAAGTGTCAGGTGGCAATTACCACGCAAGTTTTAAAATCACACAGACTAAAAATGAGGCGGTTATATTGACTGATGCCTCAGGGACAATTTTGGACTCTTACGTCATAGAAGTTCCCAACCAATTAGACCATTCTTACGGTCGCGTACCAGACGGTACAGGGGCATGGGGCGTCATCACGAGCCCAACGCCAGATGCTGCTAATAGTAGCTCCTTTACACATTATGCCGCACCCGTTATCATGTCAGCGGATGCGGGTTTTTATAGTGGTTCTGTGAATGTGGCGCTTTCTACTACGGAAGCAAACTCTGAAATTCGTTATACAACGAATGGGGATGACCCAACACCAAGTTCTACACTTTATTCGGGCGAAATTACAATCTCAAATACGACGGTTATTCGCGCGCGTTCATTTAGTAGCGACGGTAATGTCTTGCCAGGGTTTATCGAGACAAATACCTATTTTATTGACGAAGTACATACATTAAAAGTGATTTCGATTGCAGGTACAGAAGTGGATGACTTATTAGGTGGTCAATTTGGCGACTTCATTGGTAGCTTTGAATTGTATGAAGATGACGGTACTTTTTTAGATGAAGCGGTGGGTTCTTATGATAAGCACGGTAATGATTCTTGGGCATACGCGCAGCGTGGTATTGACTACATCACACGCGACCAATATGGCTATAATGACGATATTGACGATGAAATTTTTGACCTCAAAGAACGCAATGATTACCAGCGTTTAATCATCAAAGCAGCCGCAAATGACAACTATCCTTTCGAAAGTGGAGGTGCGCACATTCGGGATGCTTATGTGCATACTTTGTCGCAGTTGGCAGATATGGAATTGGACGAAAGAACTTGGGAACCCTGTATTATGTATATGAATGGTGAATATTGGGGGGTATATGAATTGCGGGAAAAGGTAGACGACCACGATTATACTAAAGAATACTATGACCAAGGCAAGCAATGGATTGACTTTATCAAGACATGGGGAAACACTTGGGAAGAGTACGGAAGTTGGGATGATTGGTATACTTTGACAGGTTTTATCAATGGCAATGACATGAGCGTACAAGCCAATTATGAGCAAGCAAAAGAAGGTTTAAATATGCTTTCATTGGTAGATTATATGATTTTGAATACGCACATTGTTTGTGCAGATTGGTTGAATTGGAATACCGCATGGTGGCGTGGTAGAAAAGAAGCCGGTGGTGCAAAAACTTGGCGTTATGCCTTGTGGGACATGGATGCCTCATTTGGACATTATATCAATTATACGGGCGTTCCTGATACATCTCCTGATGCAGACCCTTGTGATAATGAAGAACCGTCGGTGGATGACCCCGAAGGACATGTCGATTTAATTAACTCTTTGATGCAAAATGAAGAATTTCATTCGCTCTATGTCAATCGCTATGCAGACATGAATAACTCGTTTTTTACCTGTGATTACATGATTGATTTGTTGGATGAAATGATTGGTCGCATCGAACCAGAAATGCCGCGTCAAATTGAGCGTTGGGGAGGTTCTATGACGGGCTGGCAAAATAATGTGCAAGAGCTGAGAGACTTTATTTTGACGCGTTGTACTTTAATTGATGAAGGCATTGAAGATTGTTATGATGTAGAAGGACCATATCCGATTGTTGTCAATGTAGAGCCAGCGGGTTCTCCAAATGGCGTACAAGTGAATACTTTTATTCCAACAGAATATCCATTTAATGGCAATTACTTCGCAGGTACAACTTTGAGTTTTGAAGCAGCGCCAGCAGAGGGTTGGATTTTTGACCACTGGGAAGTGGCGACGGCAGTATTTACGCCAGACGAATTTGCTAGTGCAATTCAGATGAGTATCGTGGAAGATGAAGAAATTACAGCATGGTTTGCACCCGAAGTTCCTTGTGGCGCACCGAGTAATTTTGCTTACGATTCTGGTTTTACCAATACAACTTTGACTTGGACTGGTTTGGTGACAACTTTAAGTTACGAATTAAAATATCGTGAAATGGGGAGTACAGACGACTGGGATTTAGAAGTGCTCATTGACCCAGAATACACGATTTATGGTTTGACAGAATGTACAGAATATGAGGTAGAAATGCGCTCTATCTGTGGCGCAGCAGTCAGTGAAACGACGATGTTTGCCTTTGAGACCAATTGTATTTCTGACACGGAAGATGAAGAAATCCTTTTAGAATTCACCGCTTTCCCCAATCCATTTAGTGAAGAATTTGCAGTTGATATAGTTCTTTCAGAAACGCAAGATGCTGTCTTAGAGGTGTTTGCGATAAATGGACAGAAAATCTACCGTCAAAACCTAGAAAGTCTACAAGCTGGACAAAATACAATTCCAGTATCATTTGACAATGAATTAGCGAGCGGAACCTACTTCGTAAAGTTAACAACAAGTACAGATGGTTTTGTCCGAAAAGTTGTGAAACAGTAGAGACAACGCACCGCGGCGTCTAACTAACGCGCGGTATCTAAAAAAAGCGAAACATCGTCAAGGTGTTTCGCTTTTTTTGTTTAGCCCCCTAACCCCCATTTGGGGGAACTTTCATTGAGTTTGATGTATCAATAGTTTGTGAATTTCCATTTTCAACCCAATTATACTCAGCTTGGTGGTGTATTTAGAATTACGACGAAAATAGCCATGAAAAGAGTTCCCCCAAATGGGGGTTAGGGGGCGAGCACACTTCAAAATTTATTTCCTACCTTTACCCAAAAGAAAATTACACAAAATTCAAATGCAAAAAACACCCATTCGAGTCGTAGAACTCTTCGCAGGCGTCGGCGGATTTCGCTTAGGATTAGAAGGTTGGCAGGGCAAATCTGCCTCTTCCAATTATACTGAGAAATACGACTCTCCTTACCAGACCGTATGGTCAAATCAATACGAACCAAAGACAAAAGCACAGCACGCTTCCTGGGTTTACGAAAACCGCTGGGGAAGCGAAGGGCACCGCAATGAAGACATTGCGGAGATTGATGTTGCCGATATACCAGACCATGATGTATTGGTTGGCGGCTTTCCTTGTCAAGACTATTCCGTAGCGACGACGCTCAAAAATGCCAAAGGACTTATCGGCAAAAAAGGCGTTTTGTGGTGGTCTATTCATAAAATACTCAGCGAAAAAGAGAACAAACCAAAGTATCTCATTTTAGAAAATGTAGATAGACTTTTGATGTCGCCATCCAAACAACGCGGGCGCGATTTTGCTATTATCTTGCAGAGTCTAAATCAATTAGGCTACGCTGTAGAATGGCGCGTTATCAATGCAGCAGAGTTTGGAATGCCGCAACGTAGACGCCGAATTTTTATTTTAGCTTATCTAAAGGGCACAAAGATTTATCAAAATTTAGCACAGGAAAAAGCAGGACTTTGGATAGGGAGTAAAGGCATTTTAGCAGAGGCTTTTCCTCCAATAGATTTGGGCGAAAAGCCAATGGAAATGACCCTTTCTGGAGATATTACGGAGATTTCGACAAACTTTAACACCACAGAAAATAAGCGTGTTTTTCTCAATGGAGGCGTGATGCTCAATGGCGAAGTGTCGAGTCTGAAAATGGGTTCTGCTTATGAAGGGGAGTTTACTTTGTTGAGAGATATTTTGCAACAGAACGAAGTAGGAGAGGAGTTTAAAATCACAGAAGAAGAATTGCCGCGCTGGCAATATTTTAAAGGCGCAAAAAAGGAAGTACGGACGAATGCGTCAGGATTTACGTACAACTATAGTGAAGGGAGTATGGGATTTCCAGATGCATTAGACAAAGCCTCACGGACTATCATCACGGGAGAAGGAGGAAAGGCGGCTTCTCGTTTTAAGCATGTGATTAAGACTAAAAATGGGCACCGCAGATTGACCCCACTAGAATTAGAACGCCTGAATATGTTTCCTGATAATCACACCGAGTTGGAGAAGATTTCTAATACTAAACGCGCCTTTTTTATGGGGAATGCTTTGGTAGTGGGAGTGGTGGAGCAGATAGGGCGGGTGTTGAGCGAGCGGATTTAGCCCCCTAACCCCCATTTGGGGGAACTTTTTTCAAGGTTATTTTCGTCATAATTCTAAATACACTACTCATCTAAGTATAATTGGGTTGAAAATGAAAACTTACAAATTATTAGTACACCCAACTCAATGAGAGTTCCCCCAAATAGGGGTGATTAGTTCTGGATTTTTGCTGGTGTCGGACACTTTTATGGCTATGAAACGCTAATTTTTTCATTAGCATCAACATTCCCTACGAGAAGTGTCTGACACCTGTAACACGCAATGTGCTGATTTTCAAAAGCTTGTTACAAATGTCAGACACTCAATGCTTATAGATTTAGTGTTACAAGTTGACTTTACATTTATTTACCAGGGTAAAGTGTCCGACATTCACGCCTTGAGAAATAGAACCAATCATCTCTGCCCAAATGGGGGTTAGGGGGAAATTATAAACACTGAACCTCCTCCAGAAATAAAAAATCTAACAAAAAAAAATAATGCAAGACGGCACAAAACGCAGCAATATCAGCATCGATTCAGAAGTCGAAATTGTACAAAAAAATCATCAACGCACGGGTGAATTAACTTATGGCTATGTCAAAAGGATACTAACCAAATCTTCGAATCACCCACACGGTATCAAAGTACAATTGGTAACGGGAGAAGTCGGGCGCGTAAAGAATATACTACCTGAAGAATGAAAGTAGCCAAACACATTCTTCCAATCATTGTTATTTCTCAATTTTGCTGTACATCTCTTTGGTTTGCAAGTAATAGTGTGATGAATGAATTGGCGGAAGCATTTAATTTTGAGAGTAGCGCATTGAGTGATTTGACCTCGGCGGTACAGTTTGGATTTATAGCGGGAACATTGGTTTTTGCCTTGTTCACGATAGCTGACCGTTTTTCACCTTCTTTGGTTTTTTTGTTGAGCGCCTTAGCTGGTGCCGCTTTGAATTTATGTACCATTATTGAAGGAAATACCTTGACAAGTTTACTTTTTCTGCGATTTGGAATGGGCTTCTTTCTGGCGGGTATTTATCCTGTCGGCATGAAAATCGCATCCGATTATTTTGATAAAGGATTAGGCAAATCTCTAGGTCTATTGGTGGGAGCTTTGGTGCTAGGAACAGCATTGCCGCATCTCATTAAAGGTTCTTTTGAGGACTTGCCTTGGCGATTAATCTTAATTTTTATTTCTGTCTTAGCTACTTTTGGTGGGGCATTAATTTACCTTTTCGTTCCTAATGGTCCACATCGAAAAGCTGGACAAAAAACAGACCTTACAGCCATATTTACAGTTTTTAAGAATCGCAAATTTCGAGCGGCAGCCTTTGGTTATTTTGGACACATGTGGGAGTTGTATGCCTTTTGGGCTTTTGTGCCTGTGATGTTGGCTTACTATCTCAATTTGCATCCTGAAATGAACTTCAATATCTCTAATTTTTCCTTTATTATCATTGGTGTTGGAGGTGTTTCTTGTGCGATAGGAGGCTTGATTTCTGGTAGATTAGGCACACGGAATACCGCAGCCATTGCGCTGTCTCTATCTGGTTTGTGCTGTTTTTTATCTCCTGTTTTCTTTTTCCAAAACTCTTCTTTTGTCTTTCTTCTTTTTATGATATTTTGGGGTATAATGGTAGTAGCAGATTCTCCTTTGTTTTCTACTTTAGTGGCACAAAATGCACCTGCGGAGTCTCGTGGTACAGCATTGACAATTGTGAATTGTTTGGGTTTTGCAATTACTATTTTTAGTATTCAATTGGTCGCTTATTTGGGTGAGAATTGGAATTTTGAATATGCTTATGTTGTGCTGGGATTGGGCGCGATAATGGGATTAATTGGCTTGTTTTCTACTGCTTTCAATACAAGAAAAATATGACACAAGAAGAAATACTATTCAATCAAATCGGGAACGACATTCCTGACTCTATCAAAGGTCAATTATTTGGAAAACCCTGTTTTAAAGTAGGGAAAAAGGCATTCGTCTGTTTTTTTCAAAATGAGATGGTATTTAAACTTTCAGGAGAAGAACATGGTGATGCCTTGAGTTTGGATGGCTCAAAACTATTTGACCCATCAGGAAAAGGCAGACCGATGAAAGAATGGGTACAAGTTCCTTTTGATTATCAGGAAGATTGGGAAAGGTTTGCTTTAGCTGCTTTTGAGTATGTGGGAGTTTGAGTTTATACCTAACTCATCAATTCTCGCCCCTTTTTCTTCCAAATCTTCTCTTACATTTTCAAATGCTTTCCCATAATTATAAAACGGAATCGAAGGATAAAGGTGATGAATCAAATGCATATTTTGACTCAAAAGTAAAGTAGTCAGACCTGGAAAAAGAATGATACGCGTATCCAAATAGCGTTTTTGTACAGTATGCGGATAATGAGGTAACCAGTCAAAAACTAAGGCTAGAAAACTACTCGCAATCCAAGCGGGAAGCAACCAAAGCAATACAGGGGCTTGCCAGCCAGCTAGTATTCCCCACGAAATGACAATTAACCAATTTACGCCAAAAAGAAGATTGGTAATCAAAAAATCCTTACGACCGTCTGCTGTCTTAAGGAAGGTTTTGGTATGTCGCCAATAATGGTAGTGATACCCAAAAATAATAAGAGCGCATTTCAAAATAACGATAAGAATATTTTCTCCTTTGACAAAATAATCAGGGTCTTCGACGGGGTCATTCGTATGCTTGTGATGAGTTAAGTGAATATGCTTAAAAACTGGATAAGGTGCTGTAAATGAGAGGCTTGAAATACCTCCGATGAGTTTTTCTAACCAGTCTAAATTATGATTATTACCTTTTATATTTCCGTGAACGGCTTCATGCGCAGGTGTGAAAAGAAGATAAATCGCAATAACATTTAAGAAAATAGCAGTCCAATAAGGTATTAAATCAAGACTCGCAGCAACAGTCGAACTCACTAATAATGTAAGCGAAAAGAGGAAAAGGAAAACAGTCTTCCAAGCAAATTCTCCGATGAAAGGGCGCCAAAGGGCGGGGGAGATGGCTGTAGATTTTTTTGACATAATTAGTAATTTATGTACAAAGATACGGCAATTTTAAGCACGAAGAAAGGGTAAAGAAATTGATAGTGAATAAAATCTCTTTTGAATTGGATTGCTTTTTTTATCAACTTTCTCCCCTAACTGGTTCTCTTTTTAACTGTTTCCCATTTTGACAGTCCTTCGAAGCATTCTCACCATTGTTGATATTTTCTCGCCCTATACCTTTGTGGTATTAATTAACTAAATACCATTTCTATGAAATTTTCAAAATTCAATTTCTTGTTTTTAGGCCTGTTTTTATCACTAGTTACTCTTACTTCTTGTAACAAAGACGATATCAAACCAGGTTCAAGTGTAACCGTAACAAATACCTTTCAGTCAACTGCATTTACTAACGATGCTGAATTGGCAATCGAAGATTTATTCTCAGTACCCGCTGGTTCATTAGCCGCAACAGCGACAGTTAGTGACGCTGTTGAATTTCCTGCCTACCTTTTAAACTTATACGATATTGATATTGCCGAAAACAGCATTTCTTTCAAAGTGGTAGCCCAAGAAGGCGACGAAACTTACGGAGATTTATTTAGAGAATTGGAAGCGGGTACTACAGATAGATACTACTTGACTTTCGATGAAAAGCAAAAAATAGACGGATTTACTTCAAGCAATCCTGCTGTAAAACTTAGAATTGATTCTGATAGAGTTGTCGTTGTTGAAATCGGAGAAGGCTATGACTTCAAGCCTAATCAAAGCTTTACAATCACTTTAGACTAAACCTTTCATTGATGAACTTCATCACTAACCAGAGATTTTGTCAAAAAATAAAATAAAATGCAAAGCAATTTCAACCTGTTTTTCTTACTGGTCATGTCTTTGGGCATGGCCAGTTGCGGAACAAATAAAAAATCCCAGTCTGCTATGGAAGGTAAAGCGATAATGGAAATCACCACTTTCAATATCAATGCAAATCCAATGACTTTTGCCAAAGGAGATGCAGAGGTAGAAAGGGACTTTACAAGTAAGCAGCCTGGACTTATCAAACGCCAAAGTGGTGTTGATGATAAAGGTAATTATGTAGTAGTCGTTTATTGGGAAAGTACAGCGGATGCAGATGCTTCCATGAGTAAATTTATGAGCGACGCTTCTGTCGCTGATTATGCCCAAATGATTAACGCCCCAACAATGAAAATGTCGCGGTATGCTATTGATAAAACATTCAATGCCGAGGATAGCCAATTTGTGGAGATTATGTCTTTTGATGTAAAGTCAGATACCGATATGGCTAAGTTCGATGCCTTAAATCAAAGAGTAGAAACTGATTTTACTGGAAAAAGAAAAGGTTTTTCGCAACGATTGACAGGTGTTAATGAAGCTGGAAAGCAAGTCGTCGCTGTGTACTGGGCAAGTAAAGCAAGCTCTGATGCAGCTTTACAACCTTTCATGGAAGCCCCTATCGCAAAGGAATTTATGCAAGATATGGAGCAGTCTTCTGTAGTTATGGGACGGTATAAATTGGATTTGTAGCATTCTTCAAATTTTTAAAAACGAAAAAATCAACAACATGAAAAACAATGCAACGACAACACCAAAGTGGATTACAATATACCTTTGGATTACTTTTTTCATCACATTAGGAGCAAGCCTATCAGGGTATTTCATGCCTGATGCCTTGTTAGGTACATGGGAAGCATTACCGGCGGCAGGCGCATTATCTCTTGCCGGTCCTTTAGGGTTATTTGTTTCGCGTAATATGGCAACAGCTGTAGTGACCCTTTTCGGGCTTTTGCAGAAAAATGCTTCAATGATTAAAATCATTTTATTATTGAGATTGGTATCTGACGGCTTAGATTGTGTAAACAATGCTATTGCAGGAAATATGCCCGTTGCTATTATGGGAGGA
Source organism: uncultured Saprospiraceae bacterium (assembly GCA_937923465.1). Lineage (GTDB taxonomy): Bacteria > Bacteroidota > Bacteroidia > Chitinophagales > Saprospiraceae > JAHDCG01. The sequence goes on along the minus strand of CALDUB010000281.1, from coordinate 7,827 downwards.
GTTATGTGCTTGATAGAAGTATTTGCTTTTACGAAAATCAAAGCGTAATTTTAACAGCTACAATATTAAATAATAAGGAATATTGGTGAGAACTGGTATTCCTTATTTTATTCAAAATTAAAAGTCGAAATCATGACTGCAAAAGAAGTTATTAGAAATGGCGAAGGAGATAATTATCCTTACTCACAAGACCATTGTTTCATCAAACTTTCCTCTCATCACACAAATGGAGAGCTAAGTTTTGTAGAAGATACATTGAAACCAGGTTTTTATTTGGCGAGGCATCACCACAAAATAATGACTGAGGTATTTTACATTTTGGAAGGAGAAGTTGAGTTGATTTTTGATGATGAAACGGTAATCGCGAAGCCAGGAGATACAGTTACTGTTCCGCCAAATGTCTGGCATGCTGCCAAATGTGAAAAAGGTGGAAAGATGTTGTCAATCTTTAAAAATGGGCAATTTGATTTATACTTAGAGCGCCTATCAAAGATGTCAGATGATGACTTTGCTGATGCCGAACTGATGGAAAAAATAAATGCTGAATTCGATATTTACAATTAGATAATCACTGCTATTTTGGATTTGCATCTCATTGGAAATGTAGAGGCTAAACTTTCTAATTTGGACACTTTTTTGGCTAAAAAGGATAGCTAATCGCACTCGTTTTAGTCCTAAATTTGTAGGGATATTAGAAATTTATTTCATTAAAATTATTGATAAAATGCAAAATATTCAAATAGATGCGACGGCACAATCTGTAATCTCTTTACTGTTCAAAGATGCCAAATTTGACGGATTTAAGGTAGCAAAAGGCTTGACTAAGATGATTTTCAGACCATTACAGCCTAAAGATATGGAAAGTGCTTATCTCCCCGTTTCGCAGGAACAAGGCGAGTTTTTCTATAAAACGATTGTAGAAAACGAGTTTAAATCAATTGTAGAATTCGGAACTTCATTCGGTATATCTACTCTGTTTTTAGCAGCGGCTGCCAAAGAAACTGGCGGCAAGGTAATTACAACTGAACTATTGTCAAGTAAGGCTAAAACGGCTAAGAAGAACTTTGAAAAAGCAGATTTGGGAGACTATATTGAATTGAGAGAAGGCGATGCGATAGAGACTTTAGCTAATTTCAATGAACCTATCGATTTCTTAATGTTAGACGGTTGGAAAAATCTATATCTACCATTATTTAAACAATTAGAACCTTTTTTCCATAAGAATACTATCATATATGCTGATAATGTGAATATGGCAGATTGTCAGCCATTTTTAGATTATGTGTATGCTAATTCTAAGGTTTATAAATCTCGAAAAATACATCAAGGGAAAGGCGAATTAATAGTTCTCTCTTAACTTTAGGGTCTGTTTTGTAGAATTTATCCCTTCTTTCTGAATAGGAAAATGCTAATTTAGAAAGGAGGGATATTTTAGTTATAGCACTTATTTTGAAAAAAATATCATGAAAGAAAAACTTAAACACATAGATTTTGACAATCAAGACAATCCCAAGTCTTACTTTGACATAGTCAAAATTGAAGACCTTTTACAAAAGGATTTAAACCATGATATCGCTAAGAATCATCTCGTTAAATTCTATATTATTTTATTTATTTATGAGGGAGAAGGCTATCATACCATTGATTTTACAGACTATAATTATAAAAGAGGAACGGTATTATTAATCAGAAAAGACCAAATCCACAAATTTTTCAGAAGTCCTAATGTGAAAGGCTACCTATTAGTTTTTACAGAGGAATTTATCATTAGTCATCTGAATAGGTTGGAAGCATTGAAGTCTATGCAGTTGTTTAATGATTCCTTAAGTTTTCCAAAAATAGAATTTAATGATGAAGAGGCGTTCTCTGATTTTACTGTTTTGTTAAAGCACTTGGAATTGGAATATGGTATCAGAGATAATTATTCTATTGGTATCACAAGGAGTGTGCTGCATATTGTGATTACAAAATTGTTCCGTATAAAGGCTGAAAATGGACATTTTGTAGAGAGCAAAAAGTATATGGCTCAGTTTTTAGAGTTTCAAAAATTGGTAGAAGAAGACTGTTTTAAGAGTAAAAAAGTCCAGTATTATGCTCAGAAAATGAGCACTTCTACAAAAACACTCAATAAAATTGTAAACAATGTCGTCAATGTTTCGGCTAAAACTTTTATTGATGAAAGAACTATCATGCAGATAAAAAGACTGCTCATTAGTACGGACCATTCTATAAAAGAAATCGCTTACATCGCAGGCTTTAGCGACCCAACTAATTTCTTTAAGTACTTCAAGAAGTTTACAGATAATTCACCAGAAGTATTTCGCCAAGCACACTAATCAAGTATCATTTTAGCATAAAAAAGGGTAGTCACTTAGGAACGCCAAAACAATAACTTATAACATTTGACAGGATTAAATCTCCTCCCCGATGCTCGGGGCAAGCTATTTTCCACTTGAAATCAGTCAAAGTATTAACAATTATCCTTCTTTCAAGCGAAAACTGAAAAGATTTACTCTCTGTCAAACCTTTATAAGTTATTATTTCACCGTTCCTTAAAAGTAACCACCCTTTTTTGATATCAAAAAATTCTAACTGAAGTTTCAGAAATAAAATTGAATTTACCCGAAAATCGGCATCATTCAAAATTCAAAATTCTTCATTCAAAATTATTTCTAACTAATCCATTTTAAAAATAGCCTCCTCAATCGTACCATTAATTTCGATAGACTTCGCTTTCAAAGTTAAAGGCATCGGCATCATTCCCGTTGCGGTCGTCGTGTGGGGCATTTTTATTCCACTCACCTCTTTGTAATCAGCGTAATCGTAGATAGAAGTTTGCGCTTCTGCACCTTCGCCTACCGTTTGTACTGTTCTGATTTTCAAGCCATTGGACATGTCAAAGTACTCCGTTTTTGCCTGTCCTTTTGGGTCTGTAATAACGATAACATAACACTTCACACCATTGAGGTTTTCGATGCCTTGTAGCTCTGTCTTGTAGCCCATTTCAGCATACACTGTTTCAATAAACGGTGTTGCTTGGTCTTTGTAATCTTCAATTTCTTCTGGAGAAATATCTCTACTACCGCCCATGCCGTTCATTTTTCCTTTGTTGCCGTCCACGACGATTTGCTGAATAGTCATGCCACTCGCGCCAATCATCATGGCAAATCTATCGGGTGCCACAGTAACTGTTGTCATCATCATTTGACCCATTTGTGTGTCGCCTGTCATGACTGTTTTGGTAGATTTTACAGCACTCAATTTTTTCTTGCCACCGATAGCATTGATGTAGTCTTCTAATACTTTTTCCGCAGTCATTCCCGCAGGAATTTCCGTGCCTAAGTCTTGGACTTCATTGCCATACACATCATAAGAATTGACCTTGCCGTCTGTCGCAAAAATCGCCAATTTATCTTTTACATCGCTTTTATTTCCAACGACCAAAATATGAGCATTGTCTGGCGTAATGTATTTTTGCGCCATTTCTACAATGTCATTGGCGCTGACTGCCGCCAGTTTTTCCAAATAAGTATTGTAGTAATCCGCAGGCAAATCATAACGTGCTGTATTCAAGGCAAAACGAGCGACAGTCTCAGGACTTTCTAAGCTACGTGCGAAAGAGCCATTCATCACATTTTTAACCAAAGTCAATTCTGTATTGTCCAAAGGAGTCTTGCGAATGCGTTCCATTTCATACAAAAACTGCACAAGAGAACTATCCGTCACCTCATTACGCACACTCGCATAAGCACGGAAAGAACCCACCAAACGGTCGCTATTCAAGGTAGAACGCGCACCATAAGTATAAGCTTTGTCTTCTCTCAAATTGCCATTTAAGCGACTACGGAAATAGCCTCCAAATGCCGTGTTCATCACACGCGCTTTGATGGCATCTGCACCACCAGGTTTCATGTCAACGGGATAAGTGACGTTCACAACGGACTGCACCGCACCGGCTTTGTCTACAAAATCAATCTGACGTTTGCCAGGTTTCTGAGCCTCAGGATAACTACCTCGCACCGCAACTTCATTCGTTTTTTTCCATGCACCAAAATATTTTTCTGCTGCTGCTTTTGCTGCATCTGGTGTAATATCTCCGACGATGACCAAGTAACTAATCTGCGGCTGAAAGAAGTTTTCGTAGTAAGCTTTACAGTCTTCCAATTTAATATCGTCTACTGTTTTTTGCGTTGTAATCTGTCCGTAAGGGTGGTCTTTTCCATAGCGTAAAACTGCTCCAACATTCGCCGCAATACTACTCGGGTCTTCTTGTGCTTGGGCTAAACCACTGATAGTCTGTTTTTTAGCTTTCTCAAATTCCTCCTGAGGAAAAGTAGGATTCATCAAGACATCTTGCGCAATCGCTAAAATTTTGTCTGTATGACGCGTTAAGCTTTCTGCATAAAAACCACTGCTCGAAGTAGAAAGAGAGGCTCCAATAAAATCAATAGCTTCGTCAATCTCTGCTTTTGTTTTGGTTGTTGTCCCTTTATTCAAAAGTTGCCCTGCAAGGTCAATGTAACCCGCTTTGTCACCTTCGGCAATAACAGGCGCATCAATGAAAAGCTGAAAAGAAACGCGAGGTAATTTGTGATTTTCAACCACGATGACCTTCAATCCATTTTTCAATTCAAATTCCTTTGCTTCACCCAATTCAATTTTAGGCGCAGCAGTCGGAGCAGGAGCTCCTTGTCTAAAAGCCTCTGTTGCTTGAGCTTTTTTAATGGCGTCTTCCATGCCTTCCGACTTGTCTTTTAGGTCGGTCATTTTTTCTCCTGTCTTGGGCGTACATGCCGCAAAAAGAAGAAGGAGAAGTGTATATATACTTAGTTTTTTCATTATTATTTCTTTAGGAGAGAGGTGTCAGGGGAGAGTTTACTGCTCTCATCATGAATTCTCGACAAACTCTATTTTTTAGAAGGATGCAAATAATTGGACTTTGGACAGAAGATATTAGACGTTAGATGTTAGACTTTTTAAGTGAAAATCGTTTTTTGAATTTCATGAATATTAATACTCAATAAAATATACATGTAACTAATTTTACTATTTGGAAAATCTAAGGTCTTTTGTCCAAATTCTAATAAATAAGAAAAGAGAAGCTTAAAGTGTAAAAGTGAGGTTTATCGTAAAAAACTCTCACCTCTCACCTCGCTCCTCTCACCTATATCTAAGGCGTCACAGGCTTAGGCAAATAATACAAACTCACACGATTACTCGGCACAAAATACTTTTTCGCCACGCGTTGAATATCTTCTTTTGTCACCTTCATGTAGCGTTCTAACTCTGTATTAATAAGATTTGCATCACCATAATACATCTCATAATTAGCTAAACTCTCTGCGATACCGACGACACTTCCATTTGCTGTAATAAACCCAGCTTCTGTTTGATTACGCAATTTTTGAAATTCCTTTTCAGAAATCAATTCATTTTGCACTTTCATCATTTCTGCATCAATAGCCTTCTCTAAATCATGTGCTTCTACGCCCATATTTGCGATACCAAAAACCAAAGCCACACCTGGGTCTTCCAAATCTAATGGGAAATTTCCCGCAAAAAGTGCTTTCTGTTGCTCGTCAACTAACGCGCGGTACATACGAGAAGATTCGCCCTGAGACAAAAGCGTAGATAACATGCTTACAGCGTAATAATCATCTGTTCCTGCGGCAGGAATACGATAAGTTTGGACAACAGCAGGCAACTGCACATTATCAAAAACGGTATCACGTACTTCACCCGTCATGGCAGGTTCGACGATAGTTGGGCGGTAGATTTCACCTTCTCCACGTGGGATAGAAGCGAAGTATTGCTCAATCATTTTCTTAGTCGCAGGGACATCAATATCGCCAGCAATAGATAAAATAGCATTGTCAGGACGATAAAAATCTTTGTAGAATTTTTTATAATCCGCTTCCTGTGCTGCGTCTAAGTGGTCCATTGACCCAATAACCGAATACTGATATGGATGCTTCGTGAATGCACGTTTCATACTTTCTTCCAGAACAGAACCATAAGGCTGATTATCAATGCGTTGTCTACGTTCTTCTTTGACAACTTGACGCTGTGTTTCTATACCTTTGTCCTCTACTTTTGCGTGTAACATGCGCTCAGATTCTAGCCAAAGCCCCGTTCCTAAGTGATTAGAAGGCATGACTTCGTAGTAGAATGTACGGTCATAATTTGTGTTGGCGTTGTTCATGCCACCCGCGTTTTGGATGTACTTATCAAATTCGCCACGCGCGATATTTTCCGAGCCTTCAAACAGTAAATGCTCGAAAAAATGTGCAAAACCTGTACGGTCTGGGTTCTCATTTTTAGAACCGACATGATACATGACCGATACGGCTACGATAGGAGTAGAGTGGTCTTCATGGAGAATGACTTTTAGCCCATTATCCAATTCGTACTCTACATATTCGATGTTTTGCGCTTGGAGGGACAGCAAGATGCTGCACAAGAAGCTGAGTGTAAAGAGTGTTTTTTTCATATTTTGATTGATTTTTCTTTCTCCGCCAAATCGTGTGACAGGAAAAAACGAAAAACTAAAATCAAGTAATAACTTAGGTTTTCATTTTTTATGTCACTTTCAAATGATTTGGCGGAGAATCACTTTTTAATGTACCTTTGGACGCTGCCGAAGAAAGCGTTTGCGAAGATTGCAATTTTTTCTAATATAAAAACATCGAATTGGATGAATGTGTTCAATTGTTCGATGAGTGACATGAGTTACTTTAATAATTTTGTAATTACTCTAGTCGGTATCGGTCACTTTGAATTGAAAAGAGTTGTAAAATCAAGATTTAGCGTAAGAATAAACAAAAGTTAGTGCCCGATACCTATTTTTAGGCGTGAAAAGGTATCGGGCACTGATTTTATTTGAGGTTCAGTTTAAATCTTCAATCTGAAGCATTGATTTGACTAAAGTGACCGATACCTAAGTCACCACATAATTTTGTTTAAAATGAATAAAGCCCGAAACTATCTCTCCCTTATCTTACTATTCTTTCCCGCAATCTTATTTGCGCTATTATTAGTTTTCTATGGTCAAGATATTATAGCAAAATATAATCTCAATTCTTTCCCTTTCCAATTTTATATCCTTGTTATCTGTGGCTTCATTGCGACTGCTGGCGGCGTCTTAGATTGGAGATTTCACCGCGACCCATTGAAACTTAAAATCTCAAAAAAAGAACGAGATGCCGAGGCGAAAGCATTGGGATTGGGTGGATTACCGATGTTTATATTGATGTGGCTAGCGATGATGGCTGATAAACCGACGCTTTTTTTAGTGCCGATTATTGTTGTTTTGATTTATACTGTTGTGGCGATTTGTTATGATGAATTTGTCTTTCATATCAATCGCTGCGGGAAAACAGAGACGCGTTATCATCGGATGTTAGTTTTTGGGAATGGTTTTGCTTGGTTGGCGTGGTTTCATTTTATTTTTTGCTAATGAGATATCAAGAACTATTATTGGAGAGTCGGGCGCATTATAAACAAATGAAACCCATTGATAATCAATTGGTTAGTTCATTCGTTTTTACAAATGGTGCGGAATGGATGTTAGAGAGAATGAATGAATTAGATGGAAAAGAACGGATTTTTGACACTTCTATTTCTTATGAAAAGTATGGCTATTCCAAGTATGGTATCTGCTTAGTTGTATTCTTATTGACTGGAATTTTTCTATTTTTCAAAGCTATATTTTTGTTGCCTTTAGCGATTATCGTATTTTATTTTTTAGAAATTCATTCTTTATTTCTCTTTCCATTATTGATTGATAAAGTCGAAAATCCGATAAGGACAAGCATCCGAATGACTTAT
>CALDUB010000280.1 GCA_937923465.1 uncultured Saprospiraceae bacterium | reverse complement strand
CAAAGAGGAAACACCACTCATTTTAGTATTGTCGATAAAGATGGAAACGCGGTTGCTCTAACGGCATCTAACGGAGAAGGATGTGGCTATTTTGTCGAAAATACAGATATTCAACTGAATAACATGCTCGGAGAAGCCGCGCTTTTACCCGCAGGTTTCCACTCTTGGCAACCAGATACGCGCTTGCCTTCGATGATGTCGCCAACGCTCGTTTTAGATAAAATGGAAAGTTTATGTATGGTGACAGGAAGTAGTGGTGCGGGGCGAATTGCGCCAGCTATTGCACAGACTTTGCACTATGCCTTGGATGGAAAAATGCCAATTGAAAAGGCTGTGAATGCGCCACGTATGCATGTTGCACATGGAGAGTTAAATTTAGAACCTAACTGGGCAACTATTTCTAATCCTAGTGACTTTGAACAAAAAATCAGAAATTGGGAACAGCAATCTCTTTTCTTTGGAGGGGTGAATGCGATTACGCGCGAGGGGGATGATTTACGCGCAGGTGCGGACCAAAGACGAGATGGTTTTTGCACTTAGCAATACCATATTACTTACTGATGTTACGCACAGAAATTATTGAGTAAGTTGAGTATGACTTTCTTTTTTCACCTTTTCTTTTTTCGAAAAAAAGAAACAAAAAATTGTCGAAAACGCATATTTCCAATTTTATCATCTTCACATTATAATTTTACCTGCGGTAAAAAGATAAAGGTGACCCTTTGGGACGATGATAAAATCGGAAATTGCTTATTTTTCGACGATTGAGTCAAAGCATTGATTAAGAGTCATTTACAGACAATCTACTCTATTTACGATTGACTTTATCCGTCCTTATTCATTTTAGTGGAATGAAGGCTGGAAAAGCGTTAAGAACAAAATTGTGTTTGACGACGCAGGAGGAGTTTAATTTTGTTTAGCTTTTTTAGCCGTAATGCAGCGTTAAAAAATGTATCAAGACTCGATTTTTTGTTACTTTTTTATCAGGAAAAAAGTAAGGCGTAAAGTCAAAGTCGTATTGGTTGCGTAACATCAGTTACTTATGTCCAATTACTTACTTAAACCCCTCCCTTCAATTATCCTCCACACTAAAGCATTTCTCATGTAAAAGCAGCACATAACAGAATCCTTGTCTGTCATGCATAGAATACCTGCGCGAAACAATCCTTTTACGCGTTCTTTCCATTTAAAAAAAAGAAAAAGAATAAGAAAACGCAACTTCTCTGCAAAAACTAGGGAAACATACGTTTGTCGGCATTGTATTTGGTTTACAATTCGAGAGAAAAATCCTCTTAGTTATTTCCTTTCCCCCTCATATTTTAGAAAACTACACAACACGAAAACATGAAATTATACAAGTTTTTACCTCTTTTATTGGTCTTTCTGTCGTTTTTGACGACAGATTTGTCCGCCTATTCCCTAGATTCATTGCAGCGTATTGCAAATGGCTTTTCGGGAACAGAGCAAATTGATACTTACAATCGACTGGCAGAGGAAGCTATAGCGAAAGGAGATTGGGGGATTGCCAATCAATTATCAAAGAAAGCCTTGAAAGCAGCTAGAAGTCAAAATTATGACCTAGGTATCGGGCAAGCTTATGATTTGCAAGCTTATGGTTTTGAAGCAAAATACGACTACACTAATGCAATGAAAGGTTATGTCAATGCATTAAAAGTGCGTAATAATACAGGCGATAAACGTTTGATTGCGACTTCAAAAAATAATATTGGACGTATTTTTTACTTTCAAGAAGACTATGTACAGGCAGAAGAAAACCTGACTGAAGCCTTAGAAATTCGCTTGGAAGAGAAAGATTTAGTAGGCGCATCAGAATCTCAAAAAGGTTTGGGTGATGTTTACTTAGCAAAAAAATTATACGGAAAAGCGCAAGAATATTACCGTACGGCATTAGACTTAAAATTGCAGGCGGAAGATGTAGAAGGAGCGACTTTAATCGCAGATAAAATTGGTGCAATTTCTAAAGATTTGGGAGACTACGACAGTGCTTTGGTTTATTATCAAATGTCATTGGATTTGCACTCTTCAGTAGAGGATGTACCAAAAATCGCGGAAGATTTTAATAAAATTGCTTTGACACTTATCGAACAAGGTGAGTTTGAAGATGCAATGGATGCTAACTTACGTGCTTATAATATCCGTGAAGATATGCACATCGAGTATGGTCAAGCAGAAAGTGCGAAAAACTTTGGAGTTATCTATGCTGCTTTAAAAGACAATGCTAAAGCTGTTGATTGGTTGAAAAAGAGTGCGATTGCATTGAAAAATGTAAAATCTCATCCTAGTAAACCAGAAATCTACAAAGCAATCGGAAAAACTTATGCTGATTTGGGTATGCACGATAAGGCGTACCAATTTCAAGTAGCTTTTGCGAATAGCCGTGCATCAATGTTTAATGAAGAAAAAAGCCGTGCGCTTTTGGAATTGACGACAAAGTATGAAAGTGAGTTTGCAGCAGAGGAACAAGCGCGTCAGATTGACCAATTAGAAGGAGAACAAGCAGCAGCCGCAAAAATCCGCTGGTTCTTGTTAGCTGTTATTGGTTTGATTGCATTGTTTTTATTGAACTTGTTTAACTCTTATCGTACAAAGCAAAAGGACAACGAGTTGTTGCAACAGAAAAACGAAGAAATTCTTAAAAGTGAGCAAGAAATTGCAGCGAAAAATATCGAGTTGGGTTCTATCAATGGCAACTTAGACTTGTTGAATGGCAAGTTAGTAGACGAAATCGCAGAGCGGGAAGCAATTGAAAAATCTTCTTTTGCACGTGACCGCTTCTTAGCGACAATGAGTCATGAGATGCGTACACCGATTAACATTATTGTTGGTTTGACGCACCTTTTATTGGATGAAAATCCACGTGAAGACCAAATAGAACACTTACGTACTTTGCAGTTTTCTGCCAATAACTTGGTTGTTTTCATCAATGATGTTTTGGATTTCTCTCAAATTGAGGCTAATAAATTGAACTTAGAGAAACGTGAGTTTTCTCCAAGCAAAACTTTTGATGAGATTCGTTCTCGTTTCACAGTTGCGGCGAAAGATAGAAACGTTGTAACGAACTACGAATACGATAATAAAATACCGAATAACTTATGGGGTGACCCCGTTCGTTTTAATCAGATTATCACCAATCTTATCGGTACCGCTTTTAGCTATTCAGACGGAGGGCGTGTTGATATTGGTTTTGAATTGAAGCGTTTAATGGACAACGAAGCCACTTTGGTATTACGTATTGAAGACAACGGACGTGGTATTCCAGAAGAAGAATTAAATAAAACTTTACACTACTCACCAGATGAGTCAGTGGAAGATATCTTTGACGGATATAGTACTTCTCAGTTAGGATTAGCGATTACGAAGCGTTTGGTTGAGTTGCAAAATGGTAAATTTGAGGTAGAGAGCCAAGTAGGTGTAGGAACGACTTTCGTGGTGCATTTACCTTATCAAATCGTTGCAGAGAAGAAAGCGAAGAAACCAGCACTTGCTGCTGACGGTAGCCGCCCTGATTTGTCTGGAAACCGTGTTTTATTGGTAGAAGACAACAAGATAAATCAATTGGTAGTAGCTAAATTGCTCCGCAAATTGAATGTAGAAGTAACGACTGCTGATGATGGTTTGTTAGCATTAGAAGCCTTCAATCAGACAGATTACGACTTAATCTTGATGGATATTCAAATGCCAAATATGGACGGATATCGTGCTACTGCAGAAATCCGCAAGCACCCTAATCCAACGAAACGTGACACGCCAATCGTTGCTTTGACTGCTTCTGCATTTTTAACAGAGAAGGAAAAAGCGAAGTTGTTTGGTATGAATGACCATGTCGGTAAGCCGTTTAGTCCAGAGGAACTTTTGGATAAGGTTTACTTGATGTTAGGTGTTCATGCTTAGAAAAGTTGTAGAGTTTTAGAGTTGAAAAGTTGTATAGTTTGCGTGATGCTAACTATACAACTTTTTTTATTTTAAGTAACTAACTCATGTTACGCAACCGATATGATTTTCTCTTTTCGCCTTACTTTTTTCCTGATAAAAAAGTAACAAAAAATCGAGTCTTGATTCATTTCTTAACGCTACATTACGGCTAAAAAAGCTAAACAAAATTAAACTCCTCCTACGTCGTCAGACACAATTTTGTTCTTAACGCT
>CALDUB010000279.1 GCA_937923465.1 uncultured Saprospiraceae bacterium | reverse complement strand
GCTGTTACCCAAAGGAAACGACAAACCCAAATAAGGAGAAGAACCGTAAGTAAAATCATCCCAATTGCCTGACAAGTAAACGCCACCGTAGCCCGCATTGATAGCTATGCTATTTTGCTTGCTTTCTGTGTTGTAGTTGTCCACAAGACGCGTCGTTGTCAAAACGTACAAATCAGTATTCAACATTTGGTTGATTTCTTCATTGATTTGTGCTTTCAGAGACGTGACAAATGCGCCTCGCGTTTCTGTGCGTACTGTTTTGCGCGTTATTGTGCTATCGCCTTTTGTGTAGTTTTTGTCTAAATCAGCATTTTCTAATTGCTCTAATTTCATGTTCAACAATTCAGAAAATTCAAAGGCTTGACCATTTTTACCTGTACGGCATTCCGTCATTGCAGCTTCGACGATGCTGTTCATTTGCTTTGCCGTTTTCTTCGTTCCGTTAGCCAGTTTGATACCTTTTTCACCTTCCGTATTGATGTCCACGTAAGTATTTAAGGTATTTATCATACTTTTTTTCAAGTTCTCCTTTTCAGCATTCGTTACAGCTCTGAATAGGTCAAAACGGACGTCATACTTGTCTGATGAACGCAGCATAAAAGGGATAATCAAGTTAAGTTCGTCGCTTGACGTTTTTTGCCAAGTTGCTTTGTACAATTCTGTCTGCTTTTTTTCTGACAAAATGCTCAATTCGACCATTTCCGTGCCAGCGGGCATCATTCCTTTAAAAATCATAGATTTTTCAGCAGGAAGTGCTTGTCCTTCGTTAAACCAGTTTCGCTCAAAATCATAAGACACAGTAGTGAATTGTGCGAAAGTTGTTGAAAATATAGTGGCGATAAAAATCGCAGTTAAGATTAAATTTTTCATTGTGTTATTTGTTTAGGACTTAGTGTTTCTTTTTTACAGTCTTTTGTAAAATCAAATTAATTTCAAACTCAATAAAAAGACGGTAATTAAAAATTTGGTCACCGATTTTGTTAATAATATCTAGTGACACTTGTTAAAAACACACCTTACCAAACTTACAATTAAAGTCCGTCGCTAAAGAATAACAGGCACTATCCTAACTTCTGAACTAACTAGTTCTTTAACTCGTTTGTTGTCAAATGAAGTACAATAACCACTTCCAATTATCCAAGTTGGACTTTTTTCTTTGACGACTTTCTCTAAGTTTTCATAAAACTCACCCTGCATTATCTTACGTTCTGTCTTGAGGTCTGCTGTATTTTGCCAGCCATTTTGCACTTGAAAATAGCCATTGAGCTCTAATAAATGAAAGTAAACATCATCTGATATTCTTTCATCTGAGGCTTGCTGTAGAGCAGTAAACAGGACTAATTCAGCCTCATTTTTACGAGCGAATTTCACAGCTTTTGTATATCTATCCTTATTATCTTCCTCAATGTTGAATGGAAACAAAACTACATTTTTCATAATTTCAATTGATTAGTATGACGTACCCAAAATGTTCTCTCTAATAAAATTGTCATACATCGGAAGGACGGGCTTTCGCATTTTAGGTCACAATAAAAAATGCTGTACTTTCATCTAAGAAAGTACGGCATTTGTATTTTAACTCAACCCAATAAAATTTCTTGATATTCTTATAAAAACGGCACTATGGTGAATGGTGTGGATTAATATTAAATCCTTACTCTTTGCTCCTATATTTTAGGAGAGAGGGGCGAGGTGAGAGGAGAGAGAACAAGTCATATTTGACTCTCTCCTCTCTCCTGATACCTCTCTCCTTTTTTACTTAAGGTTTGGAAAATTGTCATACCCACAGTTTTCACAGTAGTGCCATAAAAACTAAAAAGCCAAGTTGTTCAACTTCTGACGTGAACGCATCAAGCGCATTTTGACAGCACTAGAAGACAGTCCATAATCGCTCATTAATTCCTTGACCGATTTGTCATTGAAATATTTGTCTGTTAAAATAGCTCTATCTTCAGCTTGTAACTCTGCCAAAGCCGCTTCCATATTCTGGTATTGGTCCTCTCTCAGCAATGCCAAGTCCATATCGAAATCTTCTTCCGTTGGCTCTTCTACATTTTCTAGAGAGTTTGTTCTATTGCGTTTTTGTTTTACCGCATAATCAATAGCAGCATTACGCGCCACTAAAAATATCCACTTGACAAATGCCTGCGCATCTTTCATATCGTGTATGCTTTTTGAGACCTTGATAAATATCTCCTGAGTTACATCAAGAGAATCTTCTCTATTTTTCAAAATTTTCTGGACATATAAGAATACCTTGCGATTGTAACGATTGTACAATTCACCAAATGCACGCGCATCTGAGTCTTTCTGGTAAGCTGTTACTACTTCTGCGTCTGTCAAATCTTTGAATGAAGTCATGTCTGTGTTTAGATTAATATTGAGTTAAATATTATGACACAAAGATGCGGGGAGAGAGGGAGCTAAATAAGAGTGTAAAAGCGTATATTGAGAAATACGCAATTTGCGTAGAAAGTAGGTAAATTGCGTAGATGACAGAATCTAAAAAGCGAAGACTGCACACCGCAACCTTCGCTTTCTATTTGATAATCAATCACTTACATTGTTCGTTGTGATTTTTCATGAATCTCCCAGTCCATGCTTCAAAGCATATTTGACTAAACCAGCAGTATTTTTGACATTTAATTTTTCTAATAAATTTCGGCGGTGTGTATCGACCGTTCTGATACTGATAAATAGCTTTTCTGCGATTTCAGGATTGGTATATTCATTGGTAATGAGTTCCAGTATTTCCGTTTCACGACGCGTCAAAGGAATACCAGATTGCTTTTCTTTTTTCTTATTTGCATTCGTCAAATGACTAACTATTGCCGCCGAAACCTGCTGACTATAATACGTTCCGCCAGAATAAACCTCTTGAATAGCTTTAATCATTTCATTACTTCCCGCATCTTTCAAAAGATAACCAGCGGCACCCGCTTCCAACATTTTAACGATATAATCGGTTTCGTCATGCATCGACAACACCAAGACTTTAATCTCTGGATAGTCTTTTGTAATGACTTGAGTCGTCTCAATACCATTAGCGCCCCCCATAGAAATGTCCATTAAGATAACGTCTGGCGTAATCGTTTTTAATTTTTCTAATACTATTCTACCGTCTTCTGCTTGCGCGACGACTTCAATACCTTCTACATCTTCTAAGATAGATTCTATTCCGTCTCTAAATACTTGGTGGTCGTCGGCTATTAGTACTTTTATCATTGTTTTTGTTGTAGTTTTTTGGACATCACTTAATCAAAATAATTTCAGCGGTTGCATGCACCCCTTTTCCCACTTGTGTATCTATCGTAAATTCTCCTCCCATTACATCTATACGCGTTTTGATGTTCCGCATACCGATGCCGTTTTGTAGTATATTTTTGATTTTGTGGGCATCAAATCCTACACCATCATCCTCTACAGTTAGCATGACTTCCTCCTTGCGTTTTATTAATTGGACTACGATTTCCTTAGCTTTTGCGTATTTCAGTGCATTATTTAGGAGTTCTTGAGCGATGCGATACAGATTTAATTCTACATTACTATCCAAGCGTTCAGTAAAGCCTCGGTGGTGAAATTCAATTTTAACAAGCTCGCTTTGATTAATTTTATCACACAATCCTTTGAGTGCCTGCACCAATCCAAAATCAATTAAAGCCCCAGGCATCAAAGCATGTGAAATACTTCGAATGTCTGCCGCCACCGTCTGAATTAAATCATCCATGGTCCCTACTTGCTGCTGTGTCTTTTCGGGCGCATCTGATAATTTAGACTTCACAGCATCTAAATTCATGCGAATAGTTGACATCAATGGACCAATACCGTCGTGGATTTCTTTCGCGAGTCTTTGTCGTTCTGTTTCTTGTCCTTCTAAAAGTGCTAAAGTCGCAGCATCCCGTGAATTTCTATTTTCGGTGACATCATTAATGGAAAGTAACATTCCATTCAGAATGGGTTTGGCGTGAAAGCTCAGATATTTATCCTGATGATGAATTTCGTTCAACTCAAAAATCGCACGCCCTTTATCAAAACACTTTTCCAGTTTTTCTTTGAGGTCGGGAATATCTTCAAGATACTCCGTCAGGTGAGTCTCCAACACATTTCCAATTGGCAATGAAATTCCTAAACATTGCAAAGACTGCTCATTGGTCATGGTAATATAACCGTCCATGTCCGTCGCAATGATGCCATAAGGAACGCTGCCCATAATAGAAACTAAAAATTCATATGCCTCGGTATACGTATTCATCATATTGGAGATTTAATTTTTGTCACCAAAACCGTCACATCGCCGTGTGTCTTATGAAACTCATTAAAAAGATAATTCGCCCCATTTTGGGCGCTTGTACCTCTATCAAATTCTATATCGGCTACTTTCGTATGAATGCCGTCGGTACACATCACTATCGTCATATCGTCAGGCAAGAGATACTTTTTTGCAGAAATACTCGGCAATTGGTAATCTCCTACCCTGCCTTCGTAGTTCTGTAGCGTTTCATTTTCACCTTCTCCGAAAAGATAGCAATGTGTGTCTCCGATGCCTAAATAAGTCAATTGTCCAGGCTCTACTAAGGCGATACTCATGGCTGCACCGCCTGATAATTCTGTATTTTTAAGCAAAGAATCACACGAAAGTATCAAGCTGTCTAGTGGCAATTCGTAATTTTCGGATAAAAAATTCTTAATCAAAACCGACATAGCATAAGCTTCATAACCTTGCCCGATGCCGTCAATCACTGCGAGAAATATTTTATCGCCGTCAAATTCTTTGATTAAATACTCGTCCCCATTAAAATTATAATCCTCATCAGGAACAGATACAACACCGTACTCTATGCGGTCAGTACGCATCGGAAGGTGTTTTTCGAGAATGACCGTCGTCCCAGTATCTTGATTAGATTTAATTTCAAATTTATCCGTCAATCGTTGTGCCGCCTCTAACCCAATCCCCAAACTTGTCCGAATAGTAGAAAAACCTTCGCGCATAGCCAAGTCGATATTTTCAATACCTTTTCCTTTATCGCGAATAATTATTCTCAAGACTTTGCCTTCTTTTAGGCTATAGACTTCAGCAGTACCTCCACCTGCATGGCGCCAGGCATTTTGAGCAATTTCTGATACTGCCAGCGTTATTTCTCCCACTTCTACTGCGTCAAAACCAGACTCGCGTGCAATAATAGTAGCCGCCTCTCGGACTAATCCGACATCCGCGTCTCCATTGATTTCAATATGATATTCTGGTTTTTCCATAGTTTAACTATCTATTCTCACCAATTTTAAACCTTGCTTTTTATACACCAAGCGCAGTGCACGTTTCAAGTTTTTCTCCACCGTGATGTTCTCCAACTCCACTCCTGCCGAAATCATAGACTGCGCAACAATTGGTTTAATACCACAAAAAATAACCTCCATACCCACAAACTGTAACAATTTATTCAGTTTTTTCAAGTGGTTAGCAATCGTAGAATCAATAACGTCAATATTACTCAAATCAACAATCATCAAATCATTATCATTGCGATTAACAACATCCATGACTGTATCGGTTACTTTCTTCATCCGAGAAGAATCCAATGTCCCGAAAAATCCAGTATACAAACAACGGTCCGATACTTCACTGATGACAATGGGGGCATCTCCTCCTAATGCTCGACGACTAACCGCTACTTGTGGCGTTCTTTTTTCACCTTTCTCACTCATGAAATTATTATTTAGTTTAAAAAAGGCTAAATTAGTCAAATGCTGAAAGAATACAAATAAATAGACAGACATCACAAGGACGAGAGACTAGATAAAGGTCACTTTTGGGGAAGAGTTGAAAAAAGGGATAAGAAATTACGAATGCATTTTGATTAAAGAAGAACTGTGAGTTTGTTGCGGTAGTTAGTTTGTAATGTCAAAGCACATTACTCCATCCCTTGTCTATATGAACACCGCACACCTGTAAAAATAATATATAATATTTCTAAAAAATCATAAAAATCAGTTTATTATTTGGGTATAGTCAAATGTAAAATAATTCTAACAAAACATACTCACATTCACTTTTCTTTGTTTTAACACCCGAATACTTGTTTTTAAATGTAAATAAAATTACATTTCTTCCAAGGACAGAAGAAAAGCCCAAAACTCCCACTTATATTCCGAACATTGTTTATGCTTTTCTTTCGCGTCCTGCGAAAACGTATTTTCTTAATTTTTAATTCGTTTTAATAAAATGTGGTGTGCTATGCACACCCTACATTTAATATGCTTTTTTGTGTACTAATTTAACCTTAGTACACCCTATATTCCTATGCCCTGAGCATTAAAAAAACTCCGCGATTTTGTGGCTATTTTAATCAAACTTATATTTTTTTATGAAAAATTTACTATTTTTAGTCTTGGCTATGTTTTTGTTTCTTGGTAACTCTTGTCAGAAGGAGGAAATCATCCCTCTAGAGATTGAAAACCAAGAAGTAGTCTATACTTACCAAGCTACCCTCGATGAAAACGGAGCTGTATTTGGCGGTTATGGCCCTGTTCCAACAACTTGTGATTGTAATCTAAATGTTCGCGCTAATCGGAATACAACGAATATTTCAACAGATTTCGATTCTGACTGGCGAGTAAGTGCTCGACTTAAAACCTCTCCGACCACATGGACAACAATTTCTAGCGTTGGTTTTAGTGGGGCAGCATACTCCTTATCAGATAATGTTGACGGAGGTCCTCTTGGTAAATGGAAAAATTATCCTTTTACAGTTAGTAAGGGCGCAAATCTACAATTGAATGTTGCAGGTCCAAATACTAATTCGGATTACCTTAACACAACAGTATATGCAACGATATCATGTATATTAGCAAATCAAAATCCAATTAGTCAAAATCATACAGGCGAAACAAACGCACCTCGCGTTTATGGGTCAGTAACGAATGATTGCTCTGCAATAGCTGCATTTTAAGATAATGATGTAAGCTCAATCTACGGATAAAATTATTACAAAGTTGTTACAGATTTAACATAAATTAATCTGTGACAGCTTTGTAAAATAAATAGCTATGCTACAATACCTAGTAAAAATAATATGTTTGCTTACCCTCTGTATTCCGACCGTACTGACAAGTCAAATAAATACTTATGTTAAATCGTATCAATTTTCATCTTCACACTCTTCCTTAATCGACATCCGTACTCAAATTCAAAATAATAATTATATCATCCATATCGAAAAACAAAATCCTACAAATGACGAATTAGGAAACGTATCTATATATTTAGATTTTTCGGGTGAAATAGTTAGTTTATTTTCTTCGTACAAACCTGAATTTGACTCTTCTGATTTTGGACGCATTGAAAATTTAGCAGATCAAAATAATTTTTTTCACATAGCAAGTACGTATGCTAATCTAGTTATCGTCTCAAAGTTGAATAGTCAAGGAGAGATATTATGGGGCAAACTATTTAAAGCTGAGATTTCTTCAAGCGTAAACGGAAACAGCATGGGCAACGCTCTATCTAATGATAATAAGTATGGAATGGATTTAGCTGGACAATCTCGTTTTACATCCGCAGTGATAGATACTGATGGTAATCTGGAACACCTCAAAACTATCAAACCACTAAAATTTAATACATCTATAAGGGCTTATAATCCATTTTATTCAACATTTCGTGAACTCTATTTTTATACGGCTGGTGAGACGGAAGAACAAGGAGTAGGTTTTCTTTACTTAAAAAAGGGCGATTTTTCTGAAAAAATCTACAAGGAAACAGATAATTTTGCTGCTCGTGAAATAGATTTTTTTTCAAATGATGACCTGCTTCTCTCTGGTTGGACAACTCAGAGCAGTAATTCTGTCTTAGTCCGCTTTTCTACTGATTTGGAATATATCGATGGTGCAGAGTTAATTATAGATTCTTTTATTTCAACCTATAATAATTCCAGCGTTATTGACGCAAACAATAATATTTACACATTATATAGACTACCAAATCGATTCTTACTAGCTAAGTTAGACGAAAATTTTAATTTAATATGGGCAAAAACAATTCCTGGTTCATTAGGAATTTTTACCGATGCACTACAAATTAACTCCGAGAATAGACTTTTCTTCACTTGTAGTAATCCGACTAGTGACGGTTCAGTAAACGTACTAACAACCTACAAAATGACATTAGATGGCGAGATAAATGGAGTTGTACTCGAAGATTACTGTGACTTAGAGATTATTCCCTTTGAAACGAATTTCATCAGCTATGATATAGAAGAAAGTGGCGTAGGTCTTGAAGAGGATATAATAACCTTACCTTTTGATGTCAACCTTTCAGAGGTCACTCCTTACGAATTCAATCCGCCGACCGCCGACTTCAACCTTCCCGCACAAATTTGCATCGACAACTGTAGTACACCGACTAGTCTCAACAACGAAGATGCAGATGCAGTCGAGTGGTTCTTTGAAAATGGAGAACCTGAAACTTCTGAGGATAAAACCCCAGGATTAGTCTGTTTTTCAGAACCAGGAAAGTACCTCGTCCGTCAGACTATATATTTTAACAATTGCATCGAAATCTACGAAGATTCTATTCTCGTCTTACCCGAAATAAACATCAATATGCCCGACAGTCTTAACATCTGTCCAGACCAGACCGTCACCCTCGACGCTCAAAACGAAAATGCAAACGACTATCTTTGGAGTACAGGCGCGACCAGTCCACAACTGAACATCACGCAGGCGGGCACGTATAGCGTAACGCTCACAAATGCCGTCTGTACGACCGCAGATACCGTCATTGCCTTTGCACCGCAACCTGAGCCTTATCCAATACAATTGCCCGCTGACACTTTGATTTGTCAGCAAAATCTGCCTTTTATTCTTGAACCTATCTTCACTGCTGGCGAAAATTTAACTTGGGGAAATGAAATAGAAACAGCAACTCTAAATGTTACGGAGTCAGGTGTTTATCGTGCAACTTTAGATTTAGACGGTTGTACTTTCTTTGATGAAATCCAGATTGAGGTCGAGAACTGCGGTACTCAGATTTATATTCCTAATGTTTTCAGTCCTAATTTTGACGGATATAATGACTCTTTTCGAGCAGAGGGGAACAACTTTACGGTGCTATTCATGCGCGTCTACGACCGCTGGGGTGGACTCCGTTATGAGTCGCAAAATGCTAATGCGCAGTGGGACGGTAAAGATGCGGAGACGGGTGTTTACGTTTATGTATTCGAGGTGCAGAATACGCGTTTGGGGACGGTGGAACTTTTTAAGGGGGAGGTGAATTTGTTGCGGTAGTTATTTTCTGACGTAAAAAGCCCCGCAACCAAAGGTTACGGGGCTTTTCTCATTCATTCCCGAAACGGGAGTTTCGGGATACAGTACTTTAGTACTTCACCTCAATCTTCTCAAATCCCTCTCCCACAGTAATCACATAAGCATCATGTTCAATCGCAGAAAACTCAGCAGATTTACCGTCAACAGTGACTGATTTAGGGGCATTTTTCAAACCATAAACTTCCAAACGAATTGTCGCATAACTACTTTTGCGCTCGCCTTCATCCATTTGTTTGATTCTAAAAACACCTGTGCGTCCGTCTGTATAGAAATTGCGCAAAGAGTAATCTCCATTTAAGAAATCATAGCCTTCGCCTGCATCTTCATACAATTCACTGTGTGTCAACTCTTTACCTGCATAAGCACGCAAAATCAATTCCTCTACAGGTTTTTCATTTGTGTATTGCATGACAGGATAATGTGGAATGACAGCACCTGCTTTTACGAAAATTGGGCTGTGGTGTAGACTCACGCCATATTTAAATGTGCGTTTTCCTTTGTGTCTGACACCGTTAAAATAGTCTACCCAGTTTCCTTTTGGCAAGTAGATTTCTACTTCCTTAGCGCCTTCTTCCGTCACAGGATAGACCAAAAGATGCTCGCCAAACATAGAGCCTGTTTCATTTGCAACCGCTGTCGCATCCGTTTGGTCATAAAATGACAAACTACGAATGATTGGTTTTCCGTTGAGAATATGCTGTCTGAATGCCGTATAGTGATAAGGCAATAAGCGATAGCGCAACTCAATGGCTTCTTTTGCATATTTCGTGAAATAATCACCAAATGCCCAAGGTTCTTGGTCTTGGCGGTTTTCAGCTTCTAGCTTAGCAATCAAATCTTTCTCTGCTTCTGCGGCACCGTCTAGGTTATTTCCTGACGAGTGAACGCGGTAGAATGGGTGGAAAATCCCCAATTGTAGCCAACGTACCATGAGTTCTCCGCCTGGTGAGTCTACAAATCCTCCAATGTCTGTTCCGACAAAAGAGAAACCTGAGATACTCAAACGCTGACATTGACGATTGGCGATTTCTAATTGTTCCCAAGTCGCCACGTTGTCACCTGTCCATAAAGCAGCATAACGCTGTCCACCGCTAAAAGTCGCACGGGTAAGTAGGAATGGACGTTTTTTAGTCTGTAATTCCTTTAATCCATCCAAAGTTGCCCGAGACATTTGCATGCCGTAGATGTTGTGTGCTTTGGCGTGGTTGGTTAGATTTCCGTCGTAATCGTGACGGACTTCATCAGGGAAAGTATTTTGAGTAACTTGAAAAACTGCCGGTTCGTTCATGTCATTCCAAAAACCACTGACTTTGTTTTCGTTGTATAGTCCTTCATACAGTTTACCCCACCATTCGCGTACTTCTGGTTTTGTGTAATCTGGCCAAACACAGTTTGGAGGCCAAACGGGTCCGTACATCACTTCGCCATTTGTACGGCGACAAAACATATCTTTTTCTTTTCCGTCCGCATACACATCATAGTCTTCATCCACCCGAATACCTGGGTCAATCATCACGACGGTATGAAAGCCTTTTTGCTTCAATTCGTCAATCATGCGCGTCGGATCAGGAAATTCATCATGGTCCCAAGTAAAACAGCGATAACCATCCATATAGTCAATATCTAGATAGATGCTGTCACAAGGAATCTGTAGTTCTCTAAATTTATCTGCCACCTCATGTACGCGCGACTCTGGATGATACGACCAGCGACATTGGTGAAAACCTAATGCCCACAATGGCGGCATCTCTGGCACTCCTGTCAGGTCCATGTATTGCGAAGCCACATCATTTAATAGTGGTCCATAAATGAAGTAGAAGTTCATCTCCCCTCCTTTGGCAGAAAAACTAGTATTTCCATCGCTTTTGCTATCAAAATCAAAGAAACTACGGAAAGAATTATCTAAATAGATACCATAGGCTTGTCCGTTATTCAAAGAATAGTAAAACGGAATGGCACGGTAAAGTGGGTCTCTGTCTGCCCCATAAGCAAAGCTATCTGTGTTCCAGTTTTCGAATTTACGCCCGCGCATATTCAACTCACTAGCTTTGTCTCCCAAACCAAAATATGCCTCGTCTTTATTGGCTTTTAAAGAGATTTTGACATCTGTCATCCCTTCCAATATCGACGAACGTGTATAATGTGGCGCAGTTTCTTCTGCTAAAAGGTTGCCGTGTGCGTCAGATATTTTTAGGCGCATATCTGATTTACTGATTTCAATTTTCAGTTCTTCAGTATCTAGGAAATAAGCGTTTTCATTCTCATATTCCTTCATGTAGTGCTCCTTCTCTTCTTGCAAAGGCAAAACGGCATAAGAGAAATCCATGTCAAAAACGTTGGTTCTTGAATAGTGAAAACGTACCACGCGGGCTGTACGGACAGTCAGGCGCATTCCGAAACCATTTTCAGACTGAAAATTTAAGGTGCTTCCTGTACGCGTTTTTGACTTGACTCTATCTGGACTGATTTCTTGATAGACGTCTTTGTAGCGTTGGCTAGTTTCTGCTTGAGACAGCGGAATTATTGCTTCTTCTGGGTTTACTTTTGGTTCTGGATTACTTTTCTTATGTGCCATAGTTGGTGATTTATTTTTGAAGCGGCGAATTTCGGTTATTTTTCTGTAAAAAGAGAACTTCTGTTCTTTTTTTAGGTGTCAGGAGTCAGGTGCGAGGCGTCAGGCAAATATGACTTTGACTGCTCTTTCTTTTGTATGCTTTTGCTAAGAATAATAGGCAGGAACACGGATGAACACTGAAAAACACGGATTCAAACGGATTTTTTTTACGTCTCTGCTTATGATACTTTACCGGAACGAAGCCTGTCCCAATTTTTTCGGGAGATTAGGGACTTAGAATGTAATAACCTACGCAAAATGACGCAGCTATTTTTTCTTTTAGCAAGGAGCGAAGAGGGATAATTGTTGATACTTTGACCGATGAGCAACGAAGCTAAAAGGAAAAAGAGCAAGTCAGATGCGTAGGTTATTATTTTCTAAGTCCCTAAAAGAGGATTTACGCGGATAGAACACGGATTTTTCTGCTCTAACCTACTTGCACTCGTCTAAACAGCCTGACACCTGACGCCTCGCCCCTGACACCTATTCTTCCAGCCATTTCTCGATTTCCTTTTCCGCATAATCTTCATTTTTCCAGCCTCTAAATTCATTCGTACCCAAGCCATCATAGTTCATAAACCAGATTTCTATTAGGTGTCTCGCTGCGTCGTAATCAATCATAAAGTGCTCAAAACCAGTGATGCGCATCGTTTGCAGACTCGTGTCTACGGGTATGGCGATGATTTTTGTATCGGCTTCGCCTTCATCTGAAAGTAGCAGAGTCGCTATCGGGTGTACAGGAATAACGGTGCCTGTGGGTAGACTTGCAGATAAGACTAAAATATCAATGCAGTCGCCGTCTCCGCCACGTTCTTTGTCCATTTGTGTACCTGGAATATAACCATAATTACCTAGATAAGGCAGAAAATCAACGATGCGGTCTTTGCCATCTCGTTGGTCAATTTCAAACTTTTTTGATTCTTTATTGTATTCTATCTTCTTGTTCGTACCTGCGGGTATTTCTATGACGGCATTATAAAATCCGTCTTCGGTGTTCGCTGGTAAAGTTCCGTAATTAATGCTCTTGATACGAAATGGAGGCTTTATGGAGCTTCCGCTGTCGCAAGAAGAGGCGATAAAAATCGTTAGTAGCAGTATGTAAGTTGTATAATGTTTCTTCATGTACTCGGTCGGTTATAAATCATAAGATATTGACTATCAACCTCCTATTTTAATAGGACAATATTTATAATCAATAGTAGTCAGTCAAGGTATACTTGTCTTTACCCGAACATTTAGCGCAAAGATACATTTACAAGCGACATAGAATCGTTTACTTTGCGTTCATTATCAACCAAGATGCATTTTTTTTCGTA
>CALDUB010000278.1 GCA_937923465.1 uncultured Saprospiraceae bacterium | reverse complement strand
TTTTTTTTCAATTAATTCCAAGGCTTGTCATGCTGCTCTTCAAAATGTTCCTTGAACCAATTAGGTATATCTAATTGGTTATCATAAATAAATGCTGAAATTTGTTGAATTTCTTCCAATTCTAATCCTGATTTGGGCATTAGTCCAAACCGTCTCACAGGTCCTTTCATTACTGCATTTTCTTTAGTAGGTTGATGTACAAAATTAGACATTCGAGCAATGAATTTTGTTCGATTGGGATAATGCTTTATGTAATTGTACTTTATGCCAGCAAGAGGAGGAGCTAACATTTCATCATGTGATTTTGACTGAGGACTATGGCAGGTATAACAGTTGTTTTTCAGCAGTTCCAAACCTTCTCCTTTAGATAAAAGAGTAAGTTCTTCGATATTAGAAATCTCTGTCTCTGAAATCACCTCTTTTTTATTCGCTGGCTCTCTACCACAACTTAATAATGTAGTTGTGATAAATAGTAATAGAAATATTTTTTTCATTTTTTTAAGGTAGAAATTAGATTTCAGTGTGTCTGGTCACTATAATCTAATTAATGATAAAATAGTAAGTAAAGCCTTTAGTTATTAAAGGCTGAATACATCCAAACCAGCTTTTCTTGCTGACTTATGTAATCACTCATTAAAGCATTAGTTCCTTCATCATTAGCAGATGACGAAAATTTTAATATCTCTCTTTCCTTTTCTAACAATACTTGGAGACTTACCAATATTTTTGTAATTGCATCTTTTCCGTCAGAAACATCTTTATATGCCTCTATCTTAGAAGACTTAATGTAATCTGTAAAAGTATGCTTTGGAGTATGTCCAAGGGTTAAAACTCTTTCTGCAATTTCATCTACTTTCAAAAGCGCATCGGTATAAAGTTCTTCAAATTTCAGATGTAATTCAAAAAAATTATCCCCTTTTATGTTCCAATGAAATCCTCTTACATTTTGATAGAAAATCTGATAACTTGCCAATAATTCATTTAACTGAACTGACAATTCTTTTGCTTTTTTAGCATCGAGACCGATTCTATTTTTTTTCACTTTCATCTTTTTGTTTTAAAGTTATAAATTATGTTTATCCGTCTTATAGATAATAATGCAAAGGTATACTCATAAAACATTTCAAACGGTGATGGACATCACATTCAATTTTTTTCATACTTATTTAATTAATTGTAACGATTACATAGTCAGATATTTCAGTAAATGAAATTCTCTTGGTGTTAGAAGGCGCAATTAAGATAATTTGTTTGACCCAAATTCTTGAAACTCTCCTAATTTTTTCGATGAAAAAAGCTTGGGATATATAGAAAGAGGTGCTATTGCGAGATGAAAAACGAATAATACAGGAAAGCAAAGTCATTTTACATTTTTAGTGATATCCTCTGTTTTTCTTGCAAAAACGATATATAAAAAGTACCTTTGTTATATGTTCATATATTCATATAAAGAGTTTTCTTACAAAAAATAACATGACAGAAGAGATAAAAGAAACGGTTTTTTTGTATGCAGAAGAGGTAGGCCGCTTAGAGCGTATTGCATACATCTTGAAAACAGTAGCACACCCTATTCGTTTGGGCATAATCAAATTATTGGAGGTAAATCCAGAATTGAATGTGACGGATATTTGTAAGCAATTAGGTTCTGAACAGTCTTTAACTTCACATCACCTACAGAATATGCTTCTTAAAGGATTGTTGAGTGTAAAACAAGAAGGACGCAGTCGTTTATACAGTTTAAAAGAAAGAGATGTTTCTTTAATTATTGATTGTTTAGACAATTGTCAATGCAATATGTAAAATAATAAAAGATGCAATTTCTTGTAAATAAAAAATAATAAACTCTGTGAATTCAAATGTAATCCACGGGGTTTGTTATTTGTCGAGTCTCTAAAAACGACGTAATAAGCCTAATATAATATTTCATTTATCATGACAAGAAAAGATGAAAATTGCGGCATCAGCCGTTGGGATTTATATAAGAGAGAGTTGAATAATCTTTCTCCTGAAGAATTTAAAGCCACAATAAATAAGATAGACTGTTGTATTATTGTAGACTGTTGTAAGCCTTCTGAATACGAAGCGGGGCACCTTCCCGAGGCAATTAATTTAAATTATCTATCACAAACTTTAGCGGAAGATTTAAAGCAATTGAATAAGGAACAGGCTCATTTTGTCTACTGTCAATCAGGACGACGCAGCTTACGCGTTTGTATGTTAATGAAAAACAGCGGATTTAAAGAGGTTTATAATTTAGATGGCGGCTTACAAAATTGGTTAACTGTCTTTAATGAAATATAACACTCTCCTACCCTTTTAGATAGAAGATATTAGACCTTAGAATCGAGCATATTTCGGTTGCTTTGTTTAACATCTTTCGTCCAAAGTCTTTAGATTTATTGAAAAAGCGCTTTTAAAAAGCCTATTCGAGGTATTATCATCGGGATTTTTCGACGATAATCTATATAATCTTCTCCAAACTCTTTAACTAACTTACGTTCTTCTGATGCTATTCCTACCCATAGATATAGCGTTGTAATACCTGCCGTCATAACCAAATATTCATTTGGACGAAAGCAAGCAATACTCCAAACAATAAGTAGTGCTGCAAAATAAAGAGGATGCCGTACATAAGCATTCATACCAGTTATAACCAAATTTGTTTTATACTCATCTGAGGAAACGGCTACTTGTCCAAGTCCCGAAAACTCTCGTAAATCATACTGCCACAATGACTTTATCAAAGTAAAAAGTCCCATTAAAAAAAAGAACAGACTTCCAATCTTTATTAATATTCCTCCCTCAAATAGTTTTGTTTTTTCTGCTGTCTGATAGAGATAAATGAGTGGCAACAATGAAATTACCGCGATTAGATTGTACCAAATTCGATAATACCCTTCTATAAATGAATCCTTCAAAAGATGTTTCAGATAAGAACTCGCGAGCAGACTGTGTATGATATAATAAGCTATTAAGCATAATGCAAATACCATAATAACATGATTTGAGTGATAATATGAATGTAAGAAATATTCACATATAAATATATAGCATAGGACAAATATACACTTAATTTGTACATGATGAGATAAAAATACTTTTATGTATGAAACTATGTTCATATATTGTGGTTTTCTTGGAATATTTCATCATTAGGGCAACAAAAAGAGATATGGATAATACTGTAGAGCAAAATAAGAATCTTATAAAAAAACACTTCCCACAAATAAATGACCAACAATTAGTCGAAGAAATAGCTGCAGTTGCTGTTGAATACAAATTTAAGGAAGGGCAGGTGATTGTGGATTATGGAGACAATATTCGGATGGTACCTTTAGTGATAAGCGGCTCAATTAAGGTTATGCGTGAAGGTGAAGACGGTAGAGAACTTTTCCTTTATTATCTTAATGGCGGAGAGGCATGTGCCACCTCTTTTACTTGCTGCATGACCAGCAAAAAGAGCTATATGAAAACAATAGCAGAGGATGATACAAGAGTACTTGGATTGCCGATAAAAAAAGTAGACGACTGGATTTCTGAATATCGAGTTTGGAAAAACTTCGTGATGCAGGCTTATGATGCGCGTATTTTGGAAATGGTCGAAACAATTGATAGCGTTGTCTTTATGAAAATGGATGAGCGACTCTTGAAATATTTAGAGGAAACAGCTCAGGCATTAAAATCGAATATAATCCCACACACACACCAGCGCATCGCACAAGACCTCAATGCTTCCAGAGAGTCCATTTCTCGACTACTGAAACAATTCGAAAGAAAAGAGTTGATAAAACTCGGAAGGAACAAAATAGAATTAATAAATTCTCTTTTGTAACATCCATCACTAAGTGCAAGAAAATACCACTTTACCTTTGTGTTATTATTTGACAAAATCAACTTCAAAAATGAATATTAAAAAGTACATACCTGCCTTAGAATGGTTGCCTAATTATCAAAAGAAATGGTTAAAGGGAGATTTATCCGCAGGATTAACTGTTGGCGTGATGTTAATCCCTCAAGGCATGGCTTATGCTATGATTGCAGGACTACCGCCAGTATACGGTCTTTATGCCGTTACGATTCCTTTACTGATATATGGACTGCTGGGTACTTCACGTCAGTTAGCCGTAGGACCTGTAGCTATGGTTTCTCTATTAACAGCTGCTGGTATTGGAGCTATAGCAGAAGGAGGAACAGAAACTTACATTCTTTTGGCAATTACTTTATCCTTGATTGTCGGATTATTACAATTCTTTCTTGGAGTATTTAAGCTTGGCTTTTTGGTTAACTTTCTCTCTCATCCTGTCATTAGTGGATTTACGTCCGCTGCAGCACTAATTATAGGTTTGAGTCAATTAAAGCACCTATTGGGTATCGATATACCGCGCAGTCACCACGTTCATGAAATAATCATAAATGCTGTCAAACAATTTGACCTCATCAACTGGGTTACTGTTGGCATAGGTATAGGTGGTATTGTATTAATAAAAGCAATCAAAAATATTAATAAAGCTATACCAAGTCAATTAGCTGCTGTTGTTTTCGGAATAGTTGTCGTTTGGAGTTTTGGATTAACAGAACACGCAGTCAAAATAGTAGGTGCTGTTCCTGACGGCCTTCCTTCTTTTTCAGCGCCATCTTTTGACATAACACAGTGGCAAGCGCTCCTTCCAATTGCTCTAACTATTGCCTTGGTTGGATTTATGGAAAGTATTGCTGTTGCAAAAGCAATTCAAGCAAAACACAAGGACTACAAAATTATTCCTAATCAGGAGTTGATTGCATTAGGTGCGGCTAATATAGGTGGAGCATTTTTCCAATCTTATCCAGTTACAGGTGGATTCTCACGAACAGCAGTGAATGACCAAGCTGGAGCAAAGTCAGGTATGGCTTCAATTATTAGTGCTGCATTAGTTGTTTTAACTCTGCTTTTCTTAACGCCTCTTTTTTATTATTTACCAAAAGCTATTTTAGCTTCTGTTATTATGGTAGCAGTCTTTGGATTGATTGACATTAAAGAAGCAAAACACCTCTGGACAAGTAATAAGACAGATTTTTGGATGTTGGTCATTACATTTATTGCTACTCTTTCCTTAGGTATTGAAAAAGGGATTATGGCAGGCGTCGTCTTATCTTTATTAGCTGTTATTTATCAAACAACTAAGCCTCACGTAGCTATTTTAGGTAAAATACCTGATACTGATTATTATCGTAATACTGAACGTTTTTCAACGATTAGGGAACCAAAAAATTTACTCGTTTTAAGATTTGACGCACAACTTTATTTTGCAAATACCACTTTTGTAAAAGAAACCATCGAGAATCATATTGCTCGAAGAGGTAATACCTTGGAAGGATTGGTTATAGATGCAGGAGGTACAAATAACTTGGATAGCAGCGGCGCGCACTTATTAGAAGACATATTAGAAGAGTGTAAAGCAAAAGACCTGAAACTTTATTTTGCCGGCGTAAAAGGACCTGTTCGTGATGCATTGGAAAGAAGTCACTTAACCGAAAAAATCGGTGCAGAAAACTTTTTTATGTCTGTTAATGAAGCAGTTAATGCCCATGAAAAAAATCACATCGAATCTCACAAACATTCTTTGAGTACCTATACTTCACAGACAAATATTAAACATTAAAAATAATTTGTCCAAGGTGATTTCCATCACAAAGCGGCTAAATAAGAGTCGTTACCTTTGTATCACAAAAAAATAATTTTTATAGTTTGCTGGTAAATTTGGTATTTTTTCCGACCAGTGAGCATGAATAAATAAAAATAAAATCATTACTCATGAAAGTAGAACAAATATATACAGGATGTTTAGCACAAGGTGCTTACTACATCGAAAGCAAAGGCGAAGCAGTTATCATCGACCCATTACGCGAAACACAACCTTACATTGAGAAGTTGGAGAGAGAAGGTGTAAAATTGAAATATATTTTTGAGACTCACTTTCATGCTGATTTTGTATCCGGTCACGTAGATTTAGCTAAAAAGACTGGGGCGACTATCGTCTATGGTCCTATGGCAGAAACCGACTATGATGTATATAGCGCAAAAGACGGTGAAGAATTGCAGGTTGGTGATGTAGCTTTCAAAGTATTACACACACCAGGCCATACAATGGAAAGCTCAACTTTTTTATTAAAAGACGAGACAGGAAAAGACTACGCAATATTTTCGGGTGATACCTTATTTTTAGGAGACGTGGGGCGTCCTGACTTAGCAATTAAGCAAGGAGAAGTGACGAAGGAAGACTTAGCAGTACACCTTTTTGTTAGCTTACGCAAAAAAATCATGCCTTTAGCTGATGATGTTATTGTGTATCCGGCACATGGCGCAGGTTCTGCTTGCGGAAAGAATTTGAGTAAGGATACATGGGGATATTTGGGAGACCAAAAGAAGACCAACTATGCTCTTCGTGCGGACATGACACAAGAAGAGTTTGTTAAGGAAGTAACTTCTGGATTAACTCCCCCTCCTCAGTATTTTGCAGCAAATGCGATGATGAATAAGTCAGGCTACGAAAGCTTTGATGAAGTATTAGAAAAAGGTGCAGTAGCTCTTTCTCCTCAACGCTTTATTGAGGTTGCAGAACAAAAAGAAGCCTTAATCTTAGATGTAAGAAAACAAGAAGAGTTTTTGAAAGGGCACGTACCTGGTTCAATATTTATTGGTCTTCATGGCGGGTTTGCACCTTGGGTAGGCGCTTTAATTTTAGATATAAATCAACCTATTTTACTGGTTACACCAGAAGGGAAGGAGGAAGAAGCTGTTACACGTTTATCCCGTGTCGGTTATGATAATACACTCGGCTATTTAGAGGGAGGAGTAGCAGCATGGAAAACAGCGGGCAATGATGTTGCGCGTATTCAGTCTATTACTGCTGAAAAATATGCTGAAAAATTAAAAGCAGGAAAAATTGATGTTACTTTAGATGTCCGAAAACCATCGGAATATTTAGCGCAGAACTTAACAAATGCTCTTAATTTTCCATTGGATTATATCAATCAAAACATGCATAAGCTAAATCACACGGATAAATTTTTTATTCATTGTGGTAGTGGTTATCGCTCAGTTATCGCAGCTTCTATTCTAAAAGCGCGCGGTTTTGATAAATTAGTAGATATTGCTGGCGGTTGGAATGCCATTGAAAAAACGGATGCAAACAAAACTAATTTTGTTTGTCCTACAACGATGTCACAGGAGACAGTAGATGCTGCTGTCGCATCTGTAATTTAAGTACTTATAAAAAAGAAAGAAAAGGGATTAGTTCTTGCTAACGGCAAGGATTAATCCCTTCTTTTTAACGATAAATAAACATAAAAAATGTATTCAATAGTTGAATTTATTAGCCAACCTTGGCATTGGTCGATTTCAGGAGCAATCATAGTATTTGTAATGTTTTTGTTACTTTGGTTTGGTGGAGAATTTGGAGTTAGTTCCAATCTGCGTACTTTTTGTGCTATTGGAGGAGCAGGTAACAAGCATGATTTCTTTAAAATTGATTGGCGCAAGCAAATTTGGAATCTGGTCTTCATTGGAGGTGCTATAATTGGAGGATTTATTGCCACCACTTGGTTTGCCAACCCTGAACCTGTGCAAATCTCAGCAGAAACACAAAGCTACTTATCGAGTGTAGGAATAGAGACTCCTCAAACAATTGAAGAAGGAACAGGTTATGTCCCCACGGAAATTTTTGCACCAGAAAATGCTCTGTCTGCAGTTAATTTACTAATAATGATTCTTGGAGGACTATTAATAGGTTTCGGAGCACGTTGGGCAGGAGGTTGTACATCTGGTCATGCCATCAGTGGATTATCTAATCTTCAACTACCTTCTTTAATCGCAGTTATCGGTTTCTTTATTGGTGGCTTATTGATGACCTGGGTCATTCTTCCTCAAATCTTAGCTTTAAATTAATATTCTTTGATAATTCCTTCAGCATAGAATGAAAAATTATCAAAGAATTCAAAATAATAGATGATGAAATTAATAAAATTCCTTTTCGCAGGTATTCTTTTCGGTATTGTAATGACTAAATCAGAAGCTGTCAGTTGGTTTCGTATTCAGGAAATGTTTCGCTTTGAAAGTTTTCACATGTATGGTATTATCGGTACAGCGGTCATTTTAGGTGCAATCCTATTTGCTATTATTAAGAAAGTGAAAGGTAAAAATATTAACGGCGACCAGATTCCCTTTAATGATAAGAATATGTCCATTCCTCGTTACCTGTTCGGAGGTACGATTTTCGGTTTGGGCTGGGCGATGACTGGAGCATGCCCAGGACCAATGTTTACTCTTTTAGGTCATGGTACTTGGACTATTCTCTTAGTCATCATAAGTGCAGTTGCTGGAACCTATTTATATGGTGCGTTTCGGTCTAAGCTACCGCATTAATTTATTAAATCATTTCACATTATCAGTTCGATAAAATTCCATTTATCGAACTGATTTTATTACATATCATGAAATATTTTCTTTTATCTTTAATTGCTGTCAGTCTGGCATCTTGTGGGGAGTTGCGTCAGCAATCCAACAAAAAAGCAGATTTACACACGCAAAATGAGCTTAATAACAATGCATTACATTGGGAATACGACGGTGAGCACGACCCGGAACATTGGGCAGAGCTTTCTCCTGAATTCATTCAATGTGCGGAGGGACATTTTCAATCTCCGATTGATTTAGAGAGTTATTCTATTAAATCAATTAAGCATGATTTGTTACAATTTAACTATCATCCCTGTTCGGTAGATTTAGTCAATAATGGTCATACCATACAAGCAAATATCGAAGCGAGTGATGAAGCTTTAATCGCAAACGGAGAAGCATATGCTCTTCAGCAAGTCCACTTTCATTCCCCAGCTGAACATCAAATAGACGGCATAATTTATCCAATGGAAATGCATATGGTACATGTTAATGAAGAAGGTAAATTAGCAGTAGTCGGTGTTTTTATTAAAGAAGGACATGAAAATACTACGCTTGCTGGATTATGGGAAAAATTACCCGAACAAGTAGCAGAACACGTTCATCCCGAAAAAAATTGTGATGTTTTGCATTTACTTCCTGATGTACATACTGTCTTTCATTACAGTGGTTCATTAACAACTCCGCCTTGTTCAGAAGGGGTAGAATGGTTTGTGATGAAAAATCCTATTGAATTATCGAAAGCGCAAATTAAAGCATTCCGCAAGCAATATCACCATAATAATCGCCCCGTTCAACTGCAAGATATGCTGTCAGTCGAGGAAATAGATTAAATAACCGACGATTATGAAATACACATACACACTATTGTTCTTTCTCTTTGCTTTGAGCTTAACGGCACAAGAAGAGAAACAAACAAAAATTGAAATTAAGCCTATAGTCGCGCTTCAGTTGTGGAGTACCTATACCTTTGGAACAGAAGTTTTCAATGAGGAAACACAAATCTATGATGTTGTTGACAATCGCTTAAATACACAATTACGTCGCAGTCGGTTAGGTTTTAAAGGACAAGTGACAGATAATATAAAATTCAATTTAACCACTGCCATTGATTTAGTAGGTAAAGACGATTTGGCGGGAACAGAAGGCACAGGTAATAACGGCGGTTCTCCTAATTTGCGTCTTTGGAATGCTTTTGTGCAATGGAAAATTGATACTAAAAACGAGGCATTTAATCTAACAGCAGGCTACATGCCACCACAAATCGGGAGAGAGAGTATTACCCCCGCTTTGAAAGTCAGTTCTATGGAAAAGTCGTGGTCACAAAACTATATGCGTCGTCATTTAGTAGGTACGGGACCGGGGCGAACAATGGGAATAAACATAGGAGGTTTAATAGGAAAGACAGACAAAGGTTACCGTTTTAAATATGATTTAGGAATTTTCAATGCGACTAATGTCGCCTATT
>CALDUB010000277.1 GCA_937923465.1 uncultured Saprospiraceae bacterium | reverse complement strand
ACTGAGCAAGTCTTCATGTCTAATGAATTGCCCGTTGCCATTTCTGACGATTTTACGGTCAATGAAGGCGAGCCAATCATTATTGATGTTTGTCTAAATGACATCCTAAATGGTGTTTTAGAAAGTCATTCCCTACGCAGTTTGCCACAGACAGGTACAGCTACTTTGCGTGGAAATGAGATTGAATACACGCCAGAAAGCGATGTATGTCAAGACATAACTTTCGTTTACGAAATCTGTAACGATATGGGCTGTGATGAAGCCGAAGTAACGCTGCACTATTTATGTGATGATGTGATTATTTTTAATGGTTTCTCTCCAAACAATGACAATGTGAATGACGCATTCAAAATTTTAGGTTTAGAGCGTTATCCTAATCACAACGTACAAGTTTTCAATCGTTGGGGCACTCAAGTCTTTGAAGCGCAGGATTATCAAAGCGATTGGAAAGGGACAAATGCTGGGAAAGATTTACCTGACGGCACTTATTTTTACTTGTTTAATACAGGTGAAGGTGAGAGACTTTCGGGGTATGTGACGATTAGACGTTAGTGGTTGGTTATTGGTTATTTTTACTGGCTCATTTAATTGGATTTTGGACAGAAGATATTAGACGTTAGACTCAAATACATGTAAAAAATAGTAATCGTATCGGTTTGACAGTCGAAGTTTTAAATAGATGAATTTCACTAAATTTCGGTTGTTTTGTCTAAAATCTAACGTCCAACATCTTTCGTCCAAAGTCCAATCATTTCCGAGTCGAAAAAATAACCAATAACTAATAACCAATAACCAAGCATTTTCTCTTAATTTTGCCACATGGCAAAGGAAGAATACACTAAGAAATTCAGTTTTTCAGACGCGGGGAAATACCTTTTAGTTATTGGTATTATAGCTTTCCTGAGTCTTTTATTTCCAAATAATGCTCGGTTTAATTATGATTTCGAAGTCGGTCAGACTTGGCGATATGATGATTTAATGGCACCATTTGACTTTCCTGTGCGAAAGCCCGCTGCGGAATTAGAACTAGAGAAGAAAGGTTTATTAGAGAATTTCTCGCCATATTATGTTGTAAACACAGATATTTCTCGACAACAAATTTCAAGATTTGAGGAAGAATTTGCTAAGGACTTTGCCAGTATGGACAAAAGTCAGTTTACAGATGTTGCGCGCAAACCTGAAAAATATATTGAGTTTGGTCAGAAGTTTCTAGAGAGACATTTTAGAAATGGTATCATCGGTTTGTCCGACGAACATCTGGAAAAACCGAGCGATTTTGTTATCAATATCGTACGTGGACGCAATACGCGCAGACAGACTTTACAAAATATTAATACCGTCGAAAGTATCGAAGAAATCATTCAGGATTCCTTGCCTTATTCAAACTTAAGAGACCCAGATTTCTTATATTATCCATTAAAAAAATCATTACAAGCCAATCTTTTTTATAGCAAATCTGTCACGGATTTATTCAAAGAGGACTTAATATCGTCTATATCAGCCTCTCGTGGAAAAGTAACAAAAGGGGACTTAATCATCCCTAAAGACGGTATTGTTACAGATGAAATCTACGAAAAATTACAATCATTTAGGACAGAATATGAGGAAGAAGTCACTGCCAACAAATCACATATTGGCGTCTTTTCGGGCTACTTGCTCTTGACCACATTAAGCATTCTTATTTTCCTTGTTTACATCAAATTTTATCTGCCAGAAATTTTTGAAAAATTCAGTAAATTTGGCTTCATTTTCATGTGGTTTGCTATCTATGGATGGTTTGTTTGGTTAGTCGAAACAAACACGACAATCTCCATTTGGGTTATCCCTTTTTGCGTTGTTCCTATTGTCATCAAAACCTTTTTTAATGACCGCTTGGCTTTCTTCACACACGTCGTCCTCATTCTGATAGTAAGTTTCTTATGTTCAGAGGGTTATGAATTCATATTTCTACAAATACTTGCAGGTGTAGTTGCCATTATGAGTGATGCGAATGCTCGAAATTGGTCTGGTTTTTTCTTTACGATGGTCTTCATTTTCTTAACTTATGCAATGGGTTGGCTGGGACTTTCCTTGATAGTAAATGGCTCTATTTATACGTTTGATTATTCAGTTTTGAGTAGTTTATTATTGAATGTATTTTTGACCTTAATGGCGTTCCCTTTGATACCCCTTTTGGAGCGTGTATTTGGTTTCACCTCGGCGGTCAGTCTCTTAGAATTATCTGATATGCACCGTCCGCTTTTAAAGCGATTAGCACTAGAAGCGCCGGGCACTTTACAGCATTCTATACAAGTCGCGAATCTATGTGAAGCGGTGGCAGACGAAATAGGCGCAGATGAGCTTTTAGTCAAAACTGCGGCACTTTATCATGACATCGGTAAAATTTCTAATGCAAGCTATTTTATCGAAAATCAAAGCGGTAGAAATCCGCATGAAGATTTAGATGAACTACAAAGCGCAGAAATGATAATAAGCCATATTTCTGAAGGGTTGGCTATGGCAAAAAAAGCGGGTGTACCCAAAGTCATCCGGCGCTTTATTGCGACACATCACGGGACAACGCGTGTAGAATATTTCTACCGAAATTACACAAAAAAACATCCGGGAAAAGTTATTCCTGTAGAAAAATTCTGTTATCCTGGACCAAAACCTGTGAGTAAAGAAGAGACAATTTTGATGCTAGCAGATAGTCTGGAAGCGAGTTGTAAAAGTCTGAAAAATCCAACGGGTGAAGATATTGATAAAATGGTCGAACATATAATCAATCAAAAGGTAGAAACACATCAGTTAACAGAATCTGAATTGACTTTTGAAGAAATGGATAAGGCGCGTGGGGTGTTTAAAAAGTTATTGCGGAGTATGAATCATGTGCGGGTGGAATATCCTGAGGAGTAGGTTAATGAAAAATGGGTCTTCTCAACTTAATCGAGAAGACCCATTTTTATGAGAATTATTTAATTACTCTATAACGCATCCAACTGTTCCTTATACTCAGGCAACAAATTCTTAAACTTACGAATCGTACCGCCCAATCCAATAAAAGAAGCACCACCAGAGGCATTTTTATGACCGCCACCTTTAAAGTATTTAGTCGCTATTTCTTGCACAGAAAAATCACCTTTTGAGCGCAAAGACATCTTCGTGATTTTTGGTTGCTCATGAATGAAAGCAGCCACTTTTATTCCCTTTATTTTCAATAAATAATTAACGATTCCTTCTGTCTCTCCTCTCTTGATATCAAAGTCTTCGTAATCTTCTTTAGTTAACCAAATAATCCCTGTTTTAAACTCAGGAAGGATTTCCATACGATTAGCTAAACAGTGCCCTAGTATGCGTAAACTCTTCTCTGACAAGGCATTAAATATTAAGTCTTGCAACTTGTCATCGTCTACACCAATTTCTTTTAGCTGCGCTACAATACGAAATAATTTGGGTGTTGTCGCGTATTTAAAAGAACCCGTATCAGTCAAAATACCCGTGTACATTGCCTCTGCCATCGTTTTATCAATCATCGGTTTGTCTTGACACATTTCGATGAAATCAAACACCATTTCACAGGTAGAACTTGCCGTAATATCAGACATCATATGGTCACAAAACTCATCTGGATATAAATGATGGTCAATCATTACACGCGTACAGTCAGTAGAGGCGATAGTCTCCCCCATTTTATCAATACGGTCTAGCGCATTATAGTCCAAACAGAAAATGATATCTGCTCTTTTTATCTTTTCATCGCAGTCTTCTGGTTCGATATCATGTACTAAAATCTCTCCCGCACCTGGCATCCATTCTAAAAAGTCAGGATATTCTGAAGGTGTCATTACATAAGTTGTATGACCATGCGCACGCAAATAGTGCGACAAAGCCAAAGATGAGCCAATAGCATCGCCGTCGGGGTTTCGGTGAGAAGTGATTACTATATCTTTTGGGATAGATAGAAGTTTCTGTAAGCCTAATAAATTTTGCATATGTTATATTGATATCTTGGTTTGAACCGCAAATTTCACAAAAAATAACCGCTTTTTCATTTACTGCCCATTATTTTTACGTTTTTTAAACACATTTTCTAATCTTCGGTTGTTTTGTCGTTACTTCCGTTTCAAAACTTTATCATATAGATGCTTTTATGCTAAAAATTGCCTTCTCTCCTATTTATAAATATCAAGTCCCCGCAGGACATCGCTTTCCTATGGAAAAATATGAACTGATACCCGAACAATTAATTTACGAAGGAACTATTAAAGAAGAAAATTTCTTTCATCCAGACGCATTGACCGAAGAAGAGATATTATGGACGCATGATACTGAATATTGGGAAAAACTTAAAACCCAAACACTCAGTAAAAAAGAGATAAGAGCAATTGGGTTTCCAATGTCAGAAGCCTTGGTAACAAGAGGTAGACATATCGCTAACGGTACCGTAGAATGTGCGCTATACGCTCAAAAACATGGCGTATCCATGAATATAGCTGGAGGCACACATCATTCATTTACCTACAAAGGAGAAGGGTTTTGTGTACTCAATGATATTGCCATTGCTTCTAATTATTTACTCAGAAAAGGTCTTGCACAAAAAATACTAGTCGTCGACTTAGACGTACATCAAGGCAATGGAACGGCACAAATATTTGAAAATGAGCCACTTGTCTTTACTTTTTCGATGCATGGTGCTAAAAATTATCCTGGTCGTAAAGAGAAAAGCGACTTAGATATTGGCTTACCTGACAAGACCGAAGATGCCGATTATCTAAGAATATTAGCAGAGACATTGCCTCGTCTAATTGACCAAGAGAAGCCTGATATGATTTTTTACTTATCGGGCGTAGATGTTTTGGCGACAGATAAATTAGGAAGACTGTCAATGAGTAGAGCAGGCTGTAAAGAAAGAGACCGATTTGTCTTAGACATCTGCCAAAAAAACAAAATACCTGTAGCAATAAGCATGGGAGGCGGCTATTCTGAAAAGCTATCTGATATTATAGAAGCTCATTCTAATACCTTTCGATTGGCTCAAGAAATATATTTTTGATTAATGTGTGACTTTAACATTAATCAACAGTCTATACTTTTAACAAAACAAAAACCTCACGTACTGAACCAAGTTCGTTTTTTTGTCGTATATTTGAATAACCCTTATGTATTAGACTTGTTTTCAAACAATAAACACGCATATGAAAATATCTTTATTCCGCTCCCGAGCAAAGCGTCGGGACAAGTTATTTTCCTTTAAAAAAGTAAGTCCGTAGAAGGACTTCCGAGTAAAGCGTCGGAACACGGTATGCACTTATTTTTTAAAGAAAACTAACGAAAAAATATAAATTTCATATACGTATTCCTTATTTACAAACAAGTCTATTTTTTCTTTTTTTATTCAAACCTAACATAAATAACACGATTTTTTAATTAAGGCATTTTTTTTGCTAGTACTTTGTTAGGTAGTCTTATACTGACTATTTCCTGTTAAAAAACGGGGTATCACCCTGTTCCTACTATCAAAATAATTATGTCTCCCAATTATAAGATTAAATATTAGTCAATCACTTATGTACATAACTACTTTTAAAATGAAATATATTTTCCCTTTTTTAATCGGCTTACTGTGTTTTACAGCTTCTATCAGTGCACAGGATAGTACTGCTATTTCAGAATTATTTGCACAAAACGAATTTTCCTCCAATTCGGATAACGATTTACTCTTTATCTGTAGAGCCTCACTAGATGAGCACGCTAAACAAGATAAATGGGAAGCGGGAATACTGATAGACTACAATGACAAGGCACATCACGTAGAGTCACACTACAATTCGACTACTGATGAGATGCAAATTTTATTGAGAAATCAATCAAGAACACTCTATCCTCAAAAAGTTAAAGCAATTAAAGTGGGTGAAATGATATTTGTGCCCTGTGAATATAAGGGGTCAGAAACCTTGACTTATGGATATTTTCAAGTTTTAAGCAGCAACAGAATAGATTTATTAGTAAGGTTTGAAAACATGAATAAAGCCTTTTATACACGAAAAGAAAATGCACCTGCAAAGTCATTAAAATTGAGTAAAAGCTCCATAATCAAGGAGTTAGATGACAAAAAAACAACAAAATACTTGAAAGAACAGCAATTAGATATCAAAAATGAACAGGACTTAGTTAAGCTTTTTAATTATCACAATTCATTGTAATTAGACTTTGGATAGAAGATATTAGACTTAAACACATCAAAAATAACAGTAATCGTTTTGCGTTAATAATCAACATCTTAAACAGATAATTCTTGTCATATTTTGGGTGTCTTGTCTAAAATCTAATGTCTAACGTCTTTTGTCCAAAGTCTAAGTCTAAATCTAAATCTAAATCTAAAAAGTAAGTAATAATAAATTAAAAGCCTTTTATCATACCTGATAAAAGGCTTTTTTCGTTCTATTCCCAGATTTGTTTGTAATTCAAGCACATTTATTAGACATAAACACTATGTTTGCCCCCAGAAAAAATAAATATTATTTCGCTAAAATACAGTTTCAATTGTCCGCAAACTTAGTAATTATTCCAACTTACAACGAACGCGAAAATATTGTCAAAATGATTCAGACAGTATTTAAGCTTTCAATGCCCTTTCACATTTTAATCGTAGATGACGGTTCTCCTGATGGAACTGGACAGATTGTTAAAGATTTGCAAGCAGAGTTTTCTGGTAAACTACACTTATTAGAAAGAAGCGGAAAATTGGGTCTGGGAACTGCATATATTGCTGGTTTTCGCTGGGGTTTGGAACGCGATTATGATTATATTTTTGAAATGGATTGTGATTTTTCTCACAGTCCACAAGATTTGATTCACTTACAAAAAGCTTTACATGACAGTGGTGCAGATATTTCTGTAGGTTCCCGATATGTGAAGGGAGGCAAGGTAGAAAACTGGCCTTTTGACCGTATTTTTCTATCTTATGGGGCGTCACTTTATACGCGTATCATTACTTTTATGCCTGTCAAAGACCCTACGGCTGGCTTTGTTGGTTATCGCCGTAAAGTGCTGGAAACCATAGATTTAGATGACATTCGTTTTATTGGGTATGCTTTTCAGATTGAAATGAAATTTGCTGCTTGGCAAAATGGTTTTAAGATAGAAGAAGTTCCTATTACTTTTACTGACCGAGTAGAAGGCGTTTCTAAAATGTCTAAAGGTATTATTAAAGAAGCCGTATTTGGAGTTTTAAAAATGCGCTGGCGTGGATTAATGGGGCTTTACAAAAAATAGAATTTTCCTACAATTAATCAAATCAAGCCCACGATTACTCAATCAATGCCACATTAGAGATTCAATGCTGTATTTTTGTTTCAAATAGTAGCACTACGGTGAAAACTAGGAGTACGATAGTTTATCGAGCATTAGGTAAAAAAAGGTGTCAGGAAAAAGGTGAGAGTTTGGACTTGCGCTAACTGAACTCTCACCTCTCGCCTCGCTCCTCTCTCCTAAAAATCAAACAAGAAGTGATTTTTATTATCAATCCACACTTTTAAACGTAGTGCCCAAATAATAGACCTTTTGATTTCTAACAAAAAGCAAAGCCATCAAATATCTCAAAAAAATCATCTCTTTTCTTTTCAAAACACATAGGAAAAAAACGCTTGGAGTTTTTTTCTTAATCTTCCTTGCTTGGTGGTTTTGTCTCCCTTCTCCCCTTTTCAATGACCCAACGTCAATGGTCTTAACGGACAGAAACAAGGAGCTGCTGAGTGCTCGAATTGCTGCCGATTGGCAATGGCGTTTTCCGCAAAATGAAGTTGTTCCAGACAAGTTTGTCCAGGCAATAACCGAGTTTGAAGACCGTCGATTTTTCTCTCATTTTGGTATCGACCCCGTAGGAATTTTTAGAGCAATAAAACAGAATATTAGCAATGGAAAAGTAGTCAGCGGTGGCAGTACTTTAAGCATGCAAACTGCTCGACTCACCAGAAAAAACAAACCAAGAAATATCACTCAAAAATTCATCGAAATGTGCATGGCGCTGCGCATGGAAGTTAAGTATTCTAAATCGGAAATCTTGGCATTTTACGCCTCAAATGCACCCTTTGGTGGCAATGTCGTTGGTCTAGAAGCTGCCAGTTGGAGATACTACAACAAACGTCCTGAATTATTGTCTTGGGGCGAAGCAGCGACCCTCGCAGTACTACCTAACAGTCCCGCATTGATACACCCAGGCAGAAACAGAAACGCCTTGCTATCGAAACGCAATCGACTCTTAGACAGACTATTAGCAGCTAAAAAAATGGACGAGTTAACTTGTGAATTGGCAAAAGAAGAACCTTTACCCGCCAAACCACTCCCCTTGCCCAATCTCGCCCCACATCTTTTAGACCGTGCTTTTTCAGAGAAAATAAGAGGAAAAAAGACCACAAAAACCTTGGTCAATTCCACGATAGATAAAGCTCTACAAAATCAACTTAATAGTCTCATTCAACGAAAAAACAGAACGCTTAAATCTAATGAAATTCACAATCTTTCCGCAATTATTATCGACGTAAAAACTGGCGAAACGCTTGCCTATATCGGCAATGCAAAAGGTAC
Source organism: uncultured Saprospiraceae bacterium (assembly GCA_937923465.1). GTDB lineage: Bacteria > Bacteroidota > Bacteroidia > Chitinophagales > Saprospiraceae > JAHDCG01. Next base: position 1,501 of record CALDUB010000277.1, on the reverse strand, counting down.
AGGAAAGGAACACAAAGAGGCAGTAGATATCATCAAAGCCAATCGCAGTACAGGCAGCATTTTAAAGCCATTTTTATACGCACACGCTTTAGAAAATGGAACAATGACTCCGAAGTCTTTACTGGTAGATGTACCTACCAATTTGGGTGGCTACAAACCCGAAAACTACAATCAAAAATACGACGGCCGTGTCTCGGCTGACAGAGCATTGATTCGCTCTTTAAATGTGCCTTTTGTGCTCCTTTTAAGAGAATATGGTGTTGAAAAATTTCACAATGATTTGCAGAAAATCGGACTAACTTCCATTACGCGCACACCTAATGATTATGGTCTTTCCTTGATTTTGGGAGGTGCAGAAGGGAATTTATGGGATATCACGGGCACTTATGCTAATATGGCTAGAACACTCAACAATTTTCAGCCGCAAAGTGGACAGTATCATTCTTTTGATTTTAATGCGACACATTACGACTTAAATGAAGAAGAAAAAGAAACAACAGAATTATCAAACGAAGCACCAAGACTAAGTGCAGCAAGCATATACAGCACTTTTCAAGCCATGAAAAATCTCGAACGTCCCAACGCCTTGGGTGAATGGGAACGCTTTGGTTCGGGGCGACAAGTGGCTTGGAAAACAGGGACAAGTTTTGGTTTTCGGGATGCCTGGGCGGTTGGTGTGACGCCTGACTACGCAGTCGGTGTATGGGCAGGAAATGCCGACGGCGAAGGGCGTCCAGGTTGTATTGGTGTCGTGGCGGCTGCGCCAGTCTTGTTTGATATTTTTGCATTATTGCCTAATAAGTCGGACTGGTTTAAAGCACCTTATGATGAAATGACCGAAGTTCCTATCTGTAAACAAAGCGGCTATCGGGCGAATGAATATTGCGAGATTGACTCTTCTTTTATTCCAAATACCAGCTTAAATTCTCCCTCTTGTCCTTATCACAAACAGGTTCATTTAGACCCAAGTGGAAGTTTTCAAGTCACTGCCAGTTGTCTCTCTCCTGCTGAGATGCAACACCGTTCTTGGTTTGTTTTGCCACCCGTCGCGGAGCATTTTTACAAGTCCAAACATCCTGAATATCAGACACTTCCGCCTTTTGGTAGTGCTTGTAATACAGCAATAAATAAGTCTGTCATGCAGTTTATTTATCCGAAAAAGAACATGCAAATCTTCATTCCAAAAGATATGAACGGAGAGAAAAGCAGAACGGTTTTTGAAGTCGCGCACCGCAATCCTGCGAAGACTTTACACTGGCATATTGATGAAGCTTACATTGGAAGTACGACGGATTTTCATAGTTTGGAGGTCTTGCCTGAGGTTGGAAAGCATTTGTTGGTTTTGGTAGATGAGGATGGGGAACGGGCGGAGATTGGATTTGAGGTAGTGGAGTAGGAATGGATGTTATCAGGGGCTTAATTCTTGTTATTTGTATTTAAAGTTAATTAAAACAATAAAAACATACATTCGTATATTAATATATCTAGACAATCACACTCC